>JAGOUJ010000007.1 GCA_018061325.1 Gammaproteobacteria bacterium | reverse complement strand
CTGCAATGGATTCAAGAAGCCCCCGCTTTGCATGCGCTCGTTTTCAAACACGTTTCTGCACGATTAGAACAACTCTATCGGCAAGAGGATAGGATCTGGCTTAAAAAAGAAGCCTCTAAATCGGCCTTAGCCATTATTACCAAGTTGAATCACTGCTTAGAAACGGCATCCTTATCAAGCTATCACGATCTTCACCAAGAGTTATTGGCTTTATTAAAAGAACTCAAGCTAGATCAGCTGCTCAACGAAAAAATGATAGAAGGCTTTGGCCTGGAATGTTTATTTATGGAACAAGATCCCAACCGTCAATGAAATGCAAGTCCAGCCCCCACTCATGTTTTGAGTGCTTCAGGCCGATAGTATTGGCTATGAAAGAAGAAGCACTTGCAAAATATTATAAAGATTTAATCCGTCAGACACCGGAGAATGTGAAGTTACCCGCAGGGGTTCTGGCTGTTTTAGATTTTTTAACGGTATTTATCAATACGCCTTTGATAAGCGTGTTATTGCGTCGATCTTTTTTTTTGGTGTGCTATGCCATGGTCTCGTTTAGAAAAACCGGTAATTACGCCTTATTATATCGCCTACTCATAGGCTGTTTGCTCGCAAAATCTTGTCGATCCAACCCTAGACAATGGTGGTACTGCATGCGGGCAGCCGTCGCTTTTGCGCAAGCACGCCAGCATCATAGCTGGGTCACCGATATCGATTTAGAGGATAATCTTATACGATTAGGTAGTTATGGGCCCCAACCGTTGGTCGGTTACGATGTGGCTTACGTTTTTGTAGGTTATTCGTTATGGTTGTTTGAAAGAGGCGAAGTAGGGTCTGCATTACGCATGATCAGCATCGCTGAAAAGGCCGATCCCAGTTGGGGCTATCCTTCTTATTTACATGGTTGGTACCAATTATTTGGTTCTGAAAAAGAATCGGTGGATTACTTTGTACGTGCGGTACATATTGATTGGAGCTTTTTACGCAAGATGAAGGAAGATAATATTTGTAGGGAACACCCGCAGATCTTACAGGAAGTTCGCAGAAGGATCTTGGTTTCTAAGTAATTGATCTGGTATCCTAAGGCCCATGGATACTGGAGCGGGTTATGACATCCATTGAAAATGTTGCATATACACTGATTAATGGGGTCGATATTGTGACCCATGCCTTGCATGCTGCAAGTATCGTGATTGGCATTGTTTTGTGGGTCATGGCTGTGGGTTTATGGAATGCGCATCGCTATAACCCCAAATATGTACCCTTAGATAAACCACTCATTTATCTGATTCTGGGTTTCATTCTGGTTGGGATCCCTTTCTTTAATCTATTATTCGGACCCACGGGTAGTAGTATCGATTTAAAACAACAACAAGCTGCTGTGCATATGCTGGATATTGATACACCCTTAGAGGAGCTTATGGAGCTTGCAGAAGAGGAATAATTAAACCTTAGCCTGTTGTTCTATCATGGCCAGCATGCTTTCTTTGCGCTGTGCAATCACTTCTAAAGCATCGGTCTGTTTGTGTGTCTCTGCGTAGTCATGTGCAAAATCTAATTGTGCCAAGGCTTCTTTAAATTCACCTCTACCAAAATGCCATTCAGCTTGGGCTCTATGGACCTCTGTTTTTTGGGATAACTGGCTATAGGCTCTGGCTAATAATGGGTAGATCACAGGATTGGTGCGGGGGTCTTTTTGATAAGGGAACAGTTTTTTAATAACGACTTGGGGCTGCTTATTCGCTAATAACCAGTCCAAATGTTTTAAAAGAATCGCTTCATTATCGGGATAACGTTGCAAAAGACGGGTACTTTGTTCGAGTATTGCTTGTAGCGGAGTGTTCTGTGCTTGGGCTTCTAGTAGACTAAGGCTTAATAACCATGAATCGGGATGGGTTTGGGCCAAGCTTTCTAACAGCGGTAATGCGGTTTGGGTCTGATGATCATTGATCAAAGCTAAGGCATAGGCATATTGTGCTGCGGGCAGTGAATCGTAGGTTCCCGTTGTTAAACGATCCTGTAGCCTTTTCACTTTTTTATGGCTATTCTCATGTTTGTCTACCTCTAAACGTGCACGGACTAGCTGAAATAAAAGGCTATCTTTGTGTGGTGTGCCTTTGAAAGCGTATGCACGGTTTTGTGCATCGGCAATGCGTGAATCAAACAGCGGATGGGTGAGTAAGTATTCGGGGGGCGCTTTTTGATAATAAGCTTTATTTTTCATGCGTTCAAAGACCTGCGCCATGGCTTCTGGATCGTAATGGGCGTTGGCTAATAATTGGATCCCGATCCGATCGGCTTCTTGTTCATTTTCTCGGGTAAAATTAATCAGTTGTTGGGTATGTCCCGCAATGGCTGCGGTGGCCAAATGAACCCCTGCATCAGGCGAGACGGTACTACCAATCACCGCGGCGGCTAGTAATTCTGCCATCGTCAGCGGCATCATTTTTTGATGGTTTTGCAACATTCTGGATAAATGCCGTTGTTTGATATGCGCTGTTTCATGGGCTAAGACGGCTGCCAGCTCACTTTCATTACCCACCGATAAAATAAGCCCACCATGTACAGCGACGTGTGCCCCGAAAAAGGCAAAGGCATTTAATTCATCGCTTTCAAAGCCAAAAAATTGAGGCCGTTGATCGAGGGGATCCTGAGGCGAACTCAATTCATTGGAGAATTTTTTAAGATACTCCTGTATGACCTGATCTTGCATAAAGCGATCGCTACCATAGATCTTCTGCATAATCACTTGTCCTAGCACACGTTCGGTTTCTGGATCGACCGTGGTGTGGGCATAGTCTAGTTCGGGTACATTGGTTTCAATCCGATCAAAGGCCCAGGCCCAGCTACACTGCAATAGTATCAGTACACAGACGAGGGTATAGACTTTCGCACCGTTTTTCATGCTTTAATAATAACAGTTCGGCAGCTTGGATGCCACTTTGTACCGCACTTTCCAGGGTGGCGGGGGCGGCATTTTGGGTGTAATCGCCTGCAAGATACAGATTAGGAATCACCGTATGATTGAAGGGCCGATATTGATAGCTATCGGGTGTACAGGAAAATGCTGCTTGTTTTTCACAAATGATACGCTGATCAATGGGTTCTCCGAGCCCCGGAAAGAGCGCTTGGAGCTCGGCTTGAATGGTTGCAAGCAATACTCTGCGGTCTAGGGTCAGCGCTTTAGCGTTGGTAATGACCACACTCAGCAGATCAGGCTGCGCTGAAGATGCACGGTGGAGGATCCAATCACCGCTGGCATGGATCAGGCCTACCATAGGACTGCCACAGGTTAAGGCAATGGGTGTAGCAAAGCGCAAATAGAGGGTACAAATCGTTTCATAGTGAAAACGCGCTAATCGTGTGATTAACGAATCCAGACAAGGTTCTGCGACTGTTTGTAGTAATGCTAAACTCACAGAAGGTGGGGTTGCAAGCACAACCGCTTGGCAATCAAAGGGCGTAGAGGCGGTTTGAAGGGTGATACAATGATTATTTTTAGTCAGCAGTTTTTGAACGCGCTGGTGATATAAAACCGGTGTTTGCGTTTGGGCTAAGTAGTTTAGTATAGGTTTGGGTAACAGATCGCTTAAATCAACCTTCGGTAATAGCCAATCCGACCCGGTCTGATCAGCTGTGAAGCTTCGTTGTAAAATAGCGACAAAAATATCTGCAGCACTGCGATCGATGGGTGTACTAAGCGCCGCGAGCGCCAAAGGTTCCCACAGACACTCTATTAAACGTTTGGATTGTTTAAAATAGATTAAAAAATCTTTTGTGCTTTGATTGCGAACCTGTAGGGGGTTGAGGGTGCGCAGCTTTCTGATAAAGACTAATAAACGTAGTTTGTCCTGCCATGCAAGACCGCGCATGATTAACACACTCAATAATGCCTTTATAGGCGAAGCGCGGTTGAGTTTTATATGGAGTGGTTGATGGGGCTTTTGCGTATCGATCATGAAAAGTTCAAAGGGTTTGCGATCGAGAACTTGATTTTCAGGGATCCCCAAACAGTTCAGTAAGGACAGTATGTGGGTATAGGCGCCGACCAATAGGTGTTGTCCATTATCAACCGTGTCGGAACCCCAGGTAATGCCACGGGCTCTACCCCCTGCTTGGGGCGCAGCCTCCAAGACAATCACCGGTAATCCCTGGCGTACCAAGGTAAAAGCACAGGCTAAGCCGGCCCATCCTGCACCGACTACAATGATAGGTTTTGGCGAGGTATTATGAACCATGACGTGGAATACGTCTAGCTGCTTTCCAAGCAGTCCATAATTTGCACAGCGGTGTGAGATGAATTTTTTGATGCAGTACTTTAAAATGACTTTTTTCTATTTCATCGAGCAAGCGAAAGTAAATGGCCGCCATAATAAGACCTGTGCGCTGTGCATAACGATCGCCCGGTGACAAGGCTTGCAAAGCTTCATCATAATACTCTCTGGCACGCGCGGCTTGAAAGCGCATCAGTGCCTCAAAAGACTCTGAATAGTGTCCACTAAGAATAGCCTTTTCTTGGACAGCAAATTGTTCGAGCTCCAAGGTGGGTATGTAAATACGGCCACGTCTAGCATCTTCCCCTACATCGCGAATAATATTGACGAGCTGAAAAGCCATGCCCAGCTGTTTCGCGTATTCAAGGGTTTTGGGATCCTGAAAGCCAAAAATCTGTGCCGATAGAAGGCCCGTAGCACTGGCAACACAATGGCAATACAGTTTTAAATCTTCAAAACTTTGATAACCTTGGTACTGTAGGTCCATCTTCATGCCTTGTAAGATTTGTTCAAACAAATTTTTTTGCAGATTAAAACGCTGGTGAGCGGCATAGAGAGCAATGCCAATCGGATGTTCAGGTTTACCTTCAAAGACCCGATCGATTTCTTGCTGCCACCAAGCCAATGTTTGGGCTGCAATCTCTGGATCTCGTTCGTCATCCACACAATCATCTACGACGCGACAAAAGGCATAGAGTGCCGTAATGGCCTTGCGCTGTGAAGCGGGTAGAAAGAGAAAGCTATAATAAAAACTGCTGCCACTGCGCGTGGCTTTTTCGGCACAATATTGATCAGCTTTATTCATGAATGGAGCCTAGCATGCTTTCAGGCGTCGAACAACGCTGTGCCAAAATATGACTATCCAATCCATGGTGCTGAAGTGCAATCGCTGATGGATCGTTTTTCTAAGGCGTAGTTTGTGAATCATGCGGTAGGCACTTTGAATGACCATCTCACTATAAAAACCGAAGCGTCCTGGACATTGTGCACCGAGTGAGGAACCTTCAGTTACTAAACTTTCTATTTCATTCAGTTGGGTTTGGATAAAGGCTTGTACGGCGTTGAAAGGTTTCTCTAAACACAGTGTTTCTACCGAAAGTCCTAGGGCCTCCAAGGCTTCGAGTGGCATGTAACATCGTTCACGTTCTACGAAATCACTTTGAATATCATTTAAAAAATTGATTAATTGCAGGGCCGTACACAGTGCATCGGAAGCTTTTAATTGCGATTCGGTGCTGTAGCCTGTTAAATACAGTAATAAACGGCCCACGGGGTTGGCAGAACGTCTACAATAATCCAAAACTTCCGTTTTATTTTGATAACGATTTTTTAGCCCATCTTGTTTAAAAGCACCTAATAAATCTAAAAAGAGCGAAGGATCTAAAAGAGGATGTTGCTGCATGAGATCATTGAGTGCTGTAAAAACAAGGTTGTTTGGAAGAGTGGCTGCAGTATTGATGCTGGTTTCATAAAGAAGCATAGTAGGCGTGGGTAGGACACGCAGGATGGTTTCATAGCTTTCAAGCTGTTTCAGGCGTTCTATAGGGCTGTGATCAGTTTTATCTGCAAGGTCATCCGCTTGTCTAGCAAAGGTATAAATGACGGCAATTGAACGGCGTAGTGCTTTGGGTAATAACAGGGAGGCTACCGGAAAATGTTCCCTATGTTGTTGGGTATAATCTATGCAGTATTGATAAGCTTGTTGCAGTAAAAAATCTTTGTGATTGACTGGATGCCTATTTTTTATAACATTCACGTTCCCTCTCCCGCTTTGAGGGGGAAGGCTAGGGTGGGGGTGAGCCGTTGCGCGTAGGCTAGATAATTGACCGACACATCCTTGCAAAGACTAGCCCTATCGGTAAAAGGATTGTAGCGGATCCCACACAACTCTTGCAGTGTAAAACCAGCTTTCTTTAACCATCGTTGTAGTTCGGCAGGGCGTATAAATTTTTCATAATGATGGGTGTGTTTGGGGAGACGTTTCAGTAAATATTCTGCACCAAGAATAGCAACAAGATAGGCTTTGGGATGACGATTCAGGGTTGAAATAAACAGTTTTCCATGGGGTTTTAATAAAGTCGCACAGCCTTGTAGTAAAGATGCAGGATCAGGTACATGTTCTAGTAATTCCATACACACCACACTGTCGAATAGACCTGCGTGACTTTGGGCATAGTCTTGTACCGTTGTTTTCACATAGTTTAGTGCTGTTAAAGGCGTACTATTTTTCAAGGCCTGTGCACGCGCGACTGTCAACAGCTCGGCTACGACATCGATGCCTGTCACAATAGCCCCACGCTTTGCCAAACTGTTGGAGAGGATACCGCCTCCACACCCTACATCCAGGATGGTTCGCTCTTCGGGTAAAAGGCGATCCAAAATAAATTGCGAACGTACAGGATTCAAGGTATGCAATAAGCCACAGGGCCCTTTGGGATCCCACCAATCGGGGGCTAGTTTTTTAAACTGTTCGGCCTCTGCGGGGTCAATAAAAGGATGGGTATTCATGGAGCCATCGATTGCGCCAAGGCCAGCACTTGCTGAGCATCCTTATGGTCGTGTGCGGCAGCACGGCCTAGCCATTCTAAGGCTAAGGCTCGATTGTGTGGAACACCTTTGGCTCCCAGATAAGCACAGCCTAATTGGTAGGCTGCAGGGATTGATCCTTGATCAGCTGCTTTTTCTAACCATTGTAGGCCTGTTACAGGATTCTTAGAGATCCCAAAGCCTTCCAAGAGTAAAAAGCCTAAGTTGTATTGGGCTTTGGCATTGTTTTGCTGGGCTGCTTTCTCATACCATTGTACAGCAGCGTTCAGATCTTTTTGCACACCTTCGCCGTGTTCATAGAGCACGCCCAAGTTAAACTGTGCACCAGGATGATTCTGTGTTTTTGCCGCGTGTTCAAAAAAAGCTGCCGCACGTTGACTATCTTGCGGTACACCACGACCTAAATAATAGTTGAGTCCTTGTTCATAGGCTGTTGTGCCTTTCATCGCATCCAGTATTTGGCTCTGGCCCCAAGCAGGCTTCACACACACAAGCACAGCGAGTAGGGGGAGTGTGAACAACCAAAATAATTTTTTCGACATTTTTTTCTCCTGCCTATTACATGCGCGCGAGGGTTTTAAGCCCGAGCAGGTGTAAGCCCGTGTCAAGAACCTGTGAGACGGCCTCACATAATAATAATCGACTGCTTTCTTGGGGCGTACCTTCTACGCGGCATTGATGAAAAAACAAGTGAAATTTTTCTGCAAGTTTATACAAATAATCGCTTAATCGATTGGGCAATAGTTCTTGTGCGACTTTCTCCAGGCATTCGCCAAATTGGCAAACCCATAAGCCTAGAGCTATTTCAGCGGGTTCTTCTAAACGGAGAACAGCATTAGCTTTTAGCAGTGCTTGCACATCGCTGTTCAGTTTACGTTGAATGCTTTGGATCCGCACATAAGCATATAATAAAAAAGCTGCGGTATTACCTTCGAATTGTAACATTTTATCTTCATTAAAAACATAATCATTCAGACGATGGCCGGATAAATCGGCATATTTAATCGCATTAATGCCAAGCACTTGTGCAGCCGTTTCTAGGGCTTCGGGCTCTATTGTGGGATTGCGTTCAAGGATCTTCCCTTTGGCTTTTTCAACGGCACTGTCTAAAAGATCCATCAATCGTTGGTTATCCCCCGATCGGGTTTGGAATTTTTTACCATCTGTTTTTAAGACAAGCCCAAAGGGTACATGATCCAGGCGCACCTGTGTGGGATCATAAAAACCAGCTATTTTAGCCGCTTCAAAAATCATCTGAAAATGCAGACTTTGGCCCGCATCGGTCACATAAATCAGCCAGTCGGCCTTGTCTGCTTGTACGCGATAGCGCAATGCGGCCATATCGGTGGTCGCATAATTATAACCACCATCCGATTTTTCTAGGATCAAGGGCAAAGGCTCGCCTTCACGATTTTTAAAGCCTTCAAGCTTCATACAGCCTGCACCCTCGGAGTTTTCTAAGAGTCCTTTTTGTGCAAGCTCAGCGATCAAAGGTGCTAATAGCGGATTATAAAAGGATTCGCCTCTTTCAACCAGGTGTACATCTAGGCGGTCATAGATCGCTTGATAAGCTTGACGTGAAATCGCGCAGATTTTTTCCCAGATCTGTTTGCTTTCAGGATCACCGCTTTGTAAGGCGACGACCGCCTCTTGGGCCTGCTTTTTAAAGGCAGGATCGTTATCAAAGCGTTGCTTGGCTGCTTGATAGCATGTCACCAAGTTTTCAAGTGTAAAGTCTGTGGATACCGCACGCAGATAAGCAATCAGCATCCCAAACTGTGTACCCCAGTCTCCCACATGGTTAATGCGCAAGACCTCATGACCCATAAAACCTAAGACTCTGGCTAAGCAATCGCCAATAATGGTCGATCGCAAATGTCCTACATGCATATCTTTGGCAATATTCGGAGAAGAGAAATCGATAACAATTTTATGTGTTTTCTGCAGAGGCATTAGTCCTAGGCAAGGGTCCTTTAATTGTGCGGCGATTTGTTGGCTTAGACAATCGGGATGAATCGTGAAATTAATAAAGCCAGGGCCCGCAATGCTCATTTGAGCACAGAGCTTTTCAATGTCGGGTTGTTGCTGGAGGGCTGTTAGGATTTGTTCGGCGATGGCACGGGGATTTTTTCCCCAGACCTTGGCTAATTTCATGGGACTATTGCACTGATAATGCCCAAAGTTTGGTTGTGTGCTGTGGGTAATTTCCAGCCATAAGGGGTCCATTGAGGCATAGCGGTCTGGAAAGGCTGTTTGAATAGCCAGTTCACACTGCTGTTTTAAGCGATTAAACAGATCCATACCCTAAAATCCCGCAAAGTTAGAAAGGTATCCTAACTGTTTTGCTTTGGATCTGTCAAGGGATCTGCTCTATTCGTCAAATAACCCTGTTCTTGTTGGCAAAGGCGGTGCAGGGTGGGTTCCCGTCATCAAATGCCAGTAAGTCCAGGATTTGGGATCCATAATGCCTGGGGGTGCGTGCTCTAAGCTTTCACGAAAAGCCTCCATCCCTAAAGCTTGCTTTACAGCAAGTACATCAGGGATAGTACCGTAAGTCATCACATGTGCCATAAAAAGATAAGGATCATTCAAAGCCTCATCCGGTTTTTTAAACCATACAAGTCTTTGTGCAATCTGTTTTAAGGGTTCAGAGTGTGGAATCGTTAGCATCCGTAGTTCCCCTCACCAGCCATTGATTACTACTATGATACACCGCATTTATAGGTTATTGATCGGATATTCAATCGATAAGAATCCCCTTATCATTTTGGCTATGAGTACACTCCATACACCTCATGATAATTTGTTTAAAAGCGCGATGGCCGATCTACGTGTGGCGCGCGATTTTTTTGAACATCATTTACCCCCTGCTGTCTTGGCAGTTATTGATTTCAATACCCTCAAACTTTCGTCTAACACGTATGTAGACATCGTCCTGAGTGATTCAGCCTCCGATATACTTTATCAGGTCACTATGGCTGAAAAGCCAGCCTATTTATATTTACTGTGTGAACACCAAAGCTCCGTGGATCCGCTCATGCCTTTTAGACTTTGGCAATATATCGTGGGTATTTGGTCTGATCATCTTAAACAAACGAAGAAGAAAAAAAAGGAGGTGCCCAACAAAAAGGTTTTGCTGCCTTTGGTGATTCCGATGGTTTTCTATCATGGCCCAGGGCCTTATACCGGTCCACGGCATATTCGTTCTTTGATTGAAGGGCCCTCAGCATTAGTGGAGCAATTATTGGGGCCCTTACATTTGATTGATACCCATGAACTTTCGGATGAAAGCCTAAGGGAACAAAGATGGGCGGGGATTATGACTTTTGTGATGAAGCATATTTATGTGCGAGATATCGCGGTGTTATTGAAGCCGCTGATAGCGATGCTTCAGCAATTAGACTGTGAACCGGACTCTACCGAGTATAAAGCAACTTTGCTACACTACCTTGTGAATACAGGTGATACGGCAGAGCCAAAAGTTTTTGTACAAGCCATAGAAGAGGGCCTAGCGGCCTCCCAAGGAGAAGGTACCATGACTATAGCAAGTCGACTTATTGATATCGGTGTTCAACAGGGCATCCAAGAGGGTTTTCAACAAGGTGTACAGCAAGAAAGAACCTACTTTCTATTATCTTTGTTAGAACGTAAATTTGGACCGATACCTGCTGCGTACCGTGTACGCATTGAGCAAGCTTCCAATGATCAGTTATTAGATTGGGGGTCCAAGCTATTGGAGGTGAACAGCCTGGTAGCTTTGTTTGAAGAGCATGTCAGTACCATAACGGCTTAATCCCCATGCCCCCTTTTCTAAAAGGGGGCCGCCCATCGGGCGGGGGGATTTTTCGTACTTGTGAGGCGCTTTTGGATTCAGCCTTATGGAATCTTTTATTTAAGCAATCAACTCATTCTAAAATACCCCCATCCTTCCTAAAATTATGTTAAAATTGCGAAGCAAAAAAGTCCTCTGAGGAGTGTTCATGTCGGATATCAGCACAGCGATTACACCAGTTAGTATTGAAGATGAACTTAAGCAATCTTACTTAGATTATGCCATGAGTATCATTGTAGGCCGTGCTCTGCCCGATGTGCGTGATGGTCTCAAACCTGTGCATCGTCGAGTCCTCTTTGCCATGCGTGTGCTCGGCAACGATTGGAATAAAGCCTATAAAAAGTCCGCCCGCGTCGTCGGTGACGTGATTGGTAAATACCATCCCCATGGTGATACGGCTGTGTACGATAGTATTGTGCGTATGGCACAGCCTTTTTCTCTGCGCTATCGTTTGGTCGATGGGCAAGGTAATTTTGGATCGGTCGATGGCGATTCCCCAGCGGCCATGCGTTATACCGAAGTGCGTATGTCTAAAATTGCGCATCATCTTTTAGCCGATTTAGACAAAGAAACAGTGGATTTTGCGCCAAACTACGATGGATCCGAATGGATGCCAACCGTTTTACCGGCGGCTATCCCTAATTTATTGATTAATGGCGGTTCGGGTATTGCGGTGGGTATGGCTACCAATATTCCGCCACACAATTTAAGCGAAGTGATAGACGCGTGCCTAGCACTGATTGACGATCCGACTTTAAGCATCGATCAATTAATGCAATTTATCCCAGCGCCCGATTTTCCAACGGCCGGTATTATCAATGGTCGTGCGGGGATTATTGAAGGCTATAAAACGGGTCGTGGTCGTGCTGTCATGCGCGCGCGTACCAACATTGAAGTCGATGATAAAAATAACAAACAATCCATTATCGTGACCGAATTACCTTTTCAGGTGAATAAAGCTCGTTTAATCGAAAAAATTGCAGAGCTTGTGAAAGACAAGAAAATCGATGGCATTACGGCGCTACGGGATGAATCCGATAAAGACGGCATGCGTATTGTGATTGAATTGCGTCGTGGCGAAATAGCTGAAGTGGTCATCAATAATCTTTATACCCAAACACCTTTGCAAACGGCTTTTGGGATTAATATGGTGGCCTTGGTCGATGGGCAGCCCCGTACCTTAACGCTGAAAGAGCTTTTGGTTGAATTTTTAAAGCATAGACGTCAAGTGGTTTCCCGTAGAACAGCCTATGAACTACGTAAATCCCGAGAACGCGCGCATATTTTGGAAGGTTTAGGTATTGCCTTAGCCAATATTGATCCCGTGATACAACTCATTAAAGCCTCGGGCACACCTGCAGAGGCGAAAACTAAGTTGATCGATCGCTTATGGATGCCTGGGATGGTATCTGACATGCTAGAAAGGGCGGGCGCGTCTATTTGTAGACCCGAAGATTTAAGTATGGCCTTTGGTTTGCAGACCGATGCTTCGGGTTATCGTCTCTCAGCGATCCAAGCCCAGGCTATTTTGGATTTAAGATTACATCGTTTAACAGGCTTAGAGCAAGAAAAAATCCTCGAAGAATTCAAGGGTATTATTGTGACCATTCAAGATTTACTGGCGATCTTATCGGACCAGCAGCGCTTAATGCAGGTCATTCGTACCGAGCTAGAAGCGATTAAAGCAGAATTTGGCGATGCGCGTCGTAGTGAAATTTTAGTCGATCACCAGGATTTATCCACGGCCGATCTCATTGCCGAAGAGGATCGGGTGGTCACACTCTCCCATAGTGGTTATGTGAAGGCCCAAGCGCTGAGCAGTTATGCGGCCCAACATCGGGGGGGTAAAGGTAAAGCGGCTACCAAGGTGAAGGAAACCGATCATATTTCTAAACTGTTAATTGCGAATACGCACGATACTCTGCTTTGTTTCTCGAGCCTTGGCAAAGTGTATTGGATGAAAGTCTATGAAATTCCCGTGGCGGCTAGAACGGCGCAGGGACGTCCCATTGTGAATCTTCTACCCTTGCAGGCTGATGAACGCATCAGCGCACTATTGTCGGTGCAAGCCTATACCGAAGATAAGATGATCTTTATGGCAACCGCCCAAGGTACTGTGAAAAAAGTACCGTTGACCGAGTTTATGCGTCCGCGATCCAATGGCATTATTGCCTTACAGTTAGATGAAGGTGATGCGCTGGTGGGTGTTGATATCACCGATGGTACGCGCGATATTATGTTGTTTAGCAATGTGGGCAAGTGTGTGCGATTTCCTGAAACGGATGTGAGAGCCATGGGGCGTACAGCCCGAGGGGTTCGTGGGATCCGTTTACAAGAAGGACAGACGATGATTTCCTTAATTGTGCTCAAACCGGGTGGTGCGATTCTCACGGCGACGGAGCATGGGTATGGTAAGCGTACCTTGGTTGAGGAATTCCCAGCACATGGTCGTGGTGGCCAAGGGGTGATTGCGATTCAAACCAGTGATCGTAATGGACGTGTGGTAGGGGCTGTGCAGGCTTTCGATCAGGATGAACTTATTTTGATTAGTGATGCGGGGACACTGGTACGCACACGGGTTGATGAAATTTCAGTGGTTGGGCGTAACACCCAAGGTGTTCGACTTATTCATATTGGCGAGGCAGAACGCTTGGTCGAAATACAACGTATTGAAGAAGTCGATTTGGATCTATCAGCGTGTGCAGAGCCGAGTACCGATCTATAATCAACAATAGCGATAGGGAGTAAGACAGGCGTGGTAACCGATCAATCTTTTATCAGTTTATTTACCAATGCATCTTTGGTTGTTCAACTTGTTATGCTTTTATTGGTGGGTGTTTCTATCGTGTCTTGGACGCTTATCATTCAGCGTGGGCAATTATTTAAACAGGCAACCGTGGCCATTAACGCCTTTGAGAGCACTTTTTGGTCGGGCATAGAACTTAGTAAGCTCTATCATAAATTTTCTGGCGAACCTGCGGATAAGATGAATGGCTCTGAGAGTATTTTTATCGCAGGATTTAGAGAATTTGTGCGTTTGCGAAAACAACCCAGTACCCAGGCAGGGGCTGTGGTAGAAGGGGCACAACGGGCCATGCGCGTCGCCATGGCACGGGAAATCGAGCGCTTAGAAAATCATTTACCTTTTTTAGCCACGGTCGGATCGGTGAGTCCCTATGTGGGTTTGTTTGGTACGGTGTGGGGTATTATGAATGCCTTTCGAGGGCTCGGTGCTGCACAGCAGGCCACCTTGGCGATGGTTGCACCCGGTATTTCTGAAGCGCTGGTTGCAACAGCCATGGGATTGTTTGCAGCCATTCCTGCAGTTGTCGCCTATAATCGTTATGCGAATCGCTTACAATTTTTAGTGAATCGCTACGATAATTTTCTAGAAGAATTTACCAGTATTTTACATCGCCAGGCCCATGCAGGCTCGAGTGTGACCCATGAAGTATCGTAATCTTTATAAGAAAAAAGAAGTGATTTGCGATATCAATGTGGTGCCCTATATCGATGTCATGTTGGTGCTGCTGGTTATTTTTATGGTAACAGCACCCCTTTTAAGTCAAGGGGTACGGGTGGAGTTGCCTACCGCTAAAACGGAAGCATTACCCGAGCATCAACATCCGCCTTTGGTGGTGTCTGTCGATGCGACCGGACGTTTTTATTTAGATCAATCTAAAACGCCCTTAGAGGCCGATGCTTTGGCCTTTGCTTTACAGGCTGCCGTGCAAAAAGAACCCAATCGCACCGTGCTTATTCGGGGTGATAGACATATCGATTACGGTCGTATGATGGAAGCGATGGTTTTACTCAAACAGGCGGGTGTCTCCAAAATTGGTTTGATGACGGAAAACGTCGATTGATAAGGGAATACCATGCGTGATAGCAGTCCTTATTCGAAGAGTTTCGTAGGATCCCTGCTGATCCATCTTATACTATTGTCTTTTTTGATACTTAGTTTTAATCAGCGCGTACACTTAAGCACACCGGCTTCTTCAGACAGTATTATTCAAGCGGTCGTGGTCGATGCACACGAACCGGATACGCGTGAGGCCGATCGTTTACACCAAGTACAGCAAGTTTTGCAGCGTGAACAAAAACAGCAACAGGCACAAGAAGCCCAAAAAAAACAGCAGTTGCAGCGCGATATGTTGGAAGCTAAAAAAGAAGTGGCACCTCAACAACCCCCGAAAAAAGTTGAGAGCTTAGCGCCTGAAAAACAGGATTTGGCAGTCATTGCCGTAGAAGAGGAACGGTTTGCCGAAAACGAGCGACTCAAGCAAGTACGTCTTACACAAGCAAAAGAACAAAAAAAGCGGGATCAACAGCTCAAAGAACAAAAAGCCCTCAAAGCTTTGGTAGCTTTAAAGGCTAAAGAAGCAGCCCTTAAGACTAAACTGGCTGCAGACAAAGCTAAAATCGCTTCAGAAAAAAGCAGAATAGCCGCAGAGAAGGCAAGCCTGGCAGCCCATCAAAAGCAGATCAATACAGCGGTGACGAGTGTTGTGTCGGCGTGGTCTGCGAAAATAGAAGGCAATCGACGCTCGATGAGCGCTTTTCAAAGTCTACCGCAGGATCTGTCCTGTAAAATAAGCCTTCATGTTTTACCCGATGGTAGTGTGCGTGCGCAATTGGTGCAAAGTAGTGGCAATGCATTGTATGATGATCTGGCATTGAAGGCGATTTATAAGGCAGAGCCTTTTGCGTTGCCCGATGATCCCGAGGTGCGCGAACAGGTGAAGGCCATAGAATTCAATTTTTTAAATGATACATAACTGACAGGCTTTTTATGACAGAACATATCAGGCCTTCTCCCCTACGGGGAGAAGGTGGAGCGAAGCCCCGGATGAGGGTTGATCAGGGTTTCATACTGTGTATAGTTTTCAGCATGTTTTTTTTCGTGAGTGCTGCACAGGCTGCACTCCATGTGGATATTCACGGGGGGAAAATACAGGGTATTCCGATTGCGGTGCTTCCTTTTGAGGATACATCAGGACTGGATGAAGCGCATGATCTTGCGGCCGTGATTCGTGCTGATCTACATCATAGTGGTCAATTTGAGGTGAATACCCTCTCTAAATCCTCGCAAGCAACGATGCAAAATCTTGCCTATTGGAAGGAGCTGGGTGTTGAAAATATTGTATCAGGAAGCTTGCATAAAACAGGATCAAACTATAGTGTCGATTTCGAATTACGGGATGTTTTAGCGCAGTCTGCACAGCACGCTTCCCATAAGCCGCTATTGGTGATGCATTTTGATAAAATCTCTACGCAGCATTTAAGGGCTTTGGCGCATCATATTAGCGATCGTATTTTTGAGAAATTAATGGGTGTTAAGGGCTTTTTTTCAACAAGAATTGCCTATATTTCAACGCTTAGAGGCCCTAAAGGGCCTGTGTATACCCTAGAAATTGCCGATTTCGATGGACATCATCCCAGACCTTTGTATCGTTCAGCCTTCCCTTTAATGTCGCCTGCATGGTCGCACGATGGTCGTAAAATAGCTTTTGTATCTTTTGAGAAAGATAGAGCCAGTATTAATGTGGTGGATGTCTTAAGTGCAAAAGTCCAACGTCTTACGCAATTTCCCGGTATTAATGGAGCGCCTAGTTGGTCGCCTGATGGAAAAACCTTGGCCTTGGTGTTATCAAAAGAAGGGACACCCAGTATTTATACCCTTGATTTAGCAGATAAACATCTGATCCGCCTGACAGCCAGTACAGGTCGCGACACAGAACCCGTATTTGCACCCGATGGACGCTCTGTTTATTTTACCTCCGATCGGGGTGGAAAACCGCAGATTTATAAGGTGCATCTTGCAACGCGTCAAACCGAACGGGTCACTTTTGTAGGCAATTATAATGCAAAGCCCTCTATTACCCCCGATGGTAAACGGCTAGTCACTTTGCACCGTGCTGAATCTACAGCTTTATTTAGTATTGCGCTGCAATCCTTATCTCAGGGGGGAGAGCCTAAAATTTTAACAGAAACTGGGCTGAATGATTCACCTACGTTAGCACCGAATGGTATGATGGTGGTTTATGGTTCTGGGGATGGTGAAAAGGGTGTTTTGCGTGCAGTCTCTTTGGATGGACGCACACAGATCACTTTGCCTACCCGAGCAGGGGAAGTGAAGGATCCAGCATGGTCCCCCTTTGTTTTGCATGATTGATCTGATAAAGGAGAAAAAGTGAATGCGTACTCAAACAGTTTTTAGAGCAATGATAGTCTTCATGATCCTCGGCACTTTGCTGGGTTGTAATGCCAAGCGGGGCACAGCCATTGGGGGTGATTTAGGGGCAGAAGATAATATGCGTTTTTATGGCACTGAGCTTTCACCTGAACAAGAAAAGGCTCTATTAACGCATAGAGTTTACTATTTCGATTACAACAGTTATGAATTGAGAGATGAAGATACCCAGGCCATCGCTGCCCATGCTAAGCGTTTAGTGAATGCACCCCGTAAGCATGTGCGTGTGGAAGGGCATACCGATAATCGAGGCAGTGGTGAATATAATATTGCTTTAGGCGAACGTCGTGCGCGTGCGGTGGCCGATAGCCTGATGTTAAAAGGTGTACCTCAGGCACAAATGAGCATTGTGAGCTATGGTAAAGAAAAGCCTGCTGTCGTTGGCAATGACGAAAGTGCATGGTCTCAAAATCGTCGAGTCGTCTTAGTTTACGAATTGGAATAAAATATGAAAATAGTCACGCTGCGGCTGATGCAAAATTTTGTAGGGGGATGGCTCTGTCTTATGGCTGTCCCGCAGGTTTTGGCTTTGCCGATTGTAGAATCGAGGACCGGTGATCCGGTGGTGCGATCCTCCCGGGATGTGGGCAGCAGCGTGACAATACCGGGTGACAGCACTTACACGAGTCCTCGGCCGCAGTCCATCGATGCGCTCAAAGAAGAACTCAATAGTTTACGGGGTTCTATGGAGGAGAAAGATCATCAACTTGAGGCGCAAATAGACCGTCTTAAAAAGAGTCAACAAGATTTTTATGTAGACTTAGATAAACGTCTTACGCAATTAGAATCCTCTAAAAGTACTGTAAGCAAAGCGCTAGCATTGCCACCCGCCAAAACCGTTGCGTCGCTGCCTGTCAAGCCATTGGCAGTCCCAACAGCAGAAGTACCCGTTGATGAGGAAGACGCACTTGCACACGAGACAGAGGATGCCTCGACACCTGTTGCGACTATTGCGAAGAAGTCCGGTACAACAGCAGCTGCAAGCACGATGAAGCCTGCTGCTACCCAGACCCACACAGGTCTTGCAGAAAAAGCGATCTATGAAGCGGCCTCGGCTAGCCTGAGTGCACAGCAGTATTCAGAAGCCATTGAAGGTTTTCAGCGTTGTGTTGCACGTTTCCCTCAGGGTTCTTATGCTGCGCAATGCTATTATTGGTTAGGCGAAAGCTATATGGCGCAGTGGGGTTCGCATAAGGACGATAAGACGCTCTTAGATAAAGCCTCACAATCTTTTTTGATAGTGACTACCCGTTTTCCCACGCATCAGCGAGCCACCGATGCGCTATTAAAGCTTGGGATGGTCGAGCAGGAGAAGGGTAACGTTGATGTCTCTAAACGGTACTTTGAACAAGTGCGGGATCGTTATCCCGACTCAGCTGCGGCTAGGATTGCCGAGTCCCATCTGCAGGAAGACTAAGATCCTATGCTTAACTTTCATACGCCTAGCACACTTAAAGATGTTAATCAGCTAGAAAGTCAAAATATATCCTATGGTCAGCGTGTGGCCGATAGTCTAGCTGCGATTTTAGGATCCTGGCGATTTATTATCACCCAAAGTATTATTTTGGTTGGGTGGCTCATATTAAATATTATTAGCTGGGTTCAGCATTGGGATCCTTATCCTTTTATTCTCATGAATTTATTTTTATCTTTGCAGGCAGCCTATGCAGCACCGATTATTATTATGAGTCAGAACCGACAAATTGCGCATGATCGCCTAGAAGCGCATAACGATTTTCTTGTGAATCAAAAAGCAGAAGAAGAGATCTGCTTACTTATTCATAAAGTTGAAGCGCAGTCCGAAGAAATTCAAAAAATCTATGATTTGCTGATAGCACAAGGTAAGTAGATTTTAGAAATAGCCCTTTTGTATGTCATTTGTAGGGGCCGGTCTCTGTGCCGGCCCTGTGCCAAAATATCGGATGTACCAGGGCGTTATTTATTTTTTGGTTTTCTCAGGATTACGCTCTGCAGGGGTTACCACAAAAGTGAGATATTCGCCCTTTCTAAAGATTTCTACTGGATAGTTTTTACCCGGTGTAAGGGCTGCGGTCGTACGAAGACCAATTTTCTCATCTTTAATGACCACATCATTAATTTTTGTAATGACATCCCCCGGTAAAAGACCTGCTTTTTGTGCAGGACTGTTGCGTACCACAGCGCGAACATAGGTGCCTTCACCGGTTTTATAATCGGCAGCCTCTCGCACTTCTTGGGTGAGTGGGGACATCATGACCCCAAAATAGCCACGGATAATACGTTTACCTTCAATCAGGGTGTGCATCACTTCGGTGGCAGAATCAATAGGGATCGCAAAGCCAATGCCTTGATTGGCACCAGAACGTGTGTAAATAGCGGTATTAATGCCCACAAGATTGCCTGCAGCATCGATTAAAGCACCGCCGGAATTGCCCGGGTTAATAGAGGCATCGGTTTGAATAAGATTAGAAAGGATCCCAATATCCATACCTGTTCTTTCGGTAGCGCTCACGATACCTTGCGTGACTGTTTTATCAAGACCAAAAGGATTACCAATGGCGAGCACAATGTCGCCCACGCGTAGTTTTTGCGAAGATCCTAAGCGAATCACCGGTAATTTGTCGAGTTTAACTTTGAGTACGGCCAGATCGGTATCGGGATCGCTACCGATTACTTTAGCTTCTGCGGTACGGCCATCGGCCAAGGTTACCACCACGCTATCAACATCTTTGACCACATGGTTATTGGTAAGCACATAGCCCTTTTCATCTACAATCACGCCAGAGCCCAGACCTTGTAGGGTTTCTTTGGGGGCTTGTTCATTGGGATCGCTTTTACCGGGTCCAGGCCATTCACCTTGATTATTATTAGTATTGGGATCGTTAAAGAAATAGCGAAAAAGAGGATCTTGTAGAAGAGGGTTTTGGTCGACACTCACCTCTTTGCTCGTTTTAATACTCACCACCGCTGGCGCGGCAATGGCCACAGAGTCTGCATAGGAATAGACACCACAGCTAGCGATCGGGGTTGGGGCGGCGGCATCACTACGGGGTTTAGCCTCTGCGTGGGAGGCCGGATAAAAGCCAAGGGTACTAAGAACATAGGGGGCAACAAGGACCATGACGGCAGAGAACAATAAGAGTTGCAAAACTTTTTTAATGGGCTGTCTAAAACGCTGCATCCTAAAGTCTCCTTGTATTTTCAGGGTTCCAGGTCGTATTTTATCAGTAATTTTTTAAGGGTGCTACGACTAATGCCTAAGCATGCTGCAGCACGGCTTTGATTGCCTTTTGTATGTTGCATCATCATTTTCAGTAAAGGCATTTCAACTTCGCTTAAGACTAAATCATAGAGCCCCTGACAATTTTCATCTTCTAAGGTATGAAAATAATGCTTCAGGGCCGCTTGGACTTGATCACGCAAAAAATGCTTCAATGGCGTCAATTTGCTCATGCGCAGTTTCCAAATGGTTAAAGTGATCTCTAAAGCGTGCACTGGATACCAATCCTTTGGTATACCAAGAAACATGTTTTCTAGCGACCCGAGGGCCCGTGAGTTCACCATAGAAACTATAAAGGTTTTGTATATGTTCTAAGAGAATTGTCTTAATCACGAGAGGTTCTGGTTCCGGTAGATGTTCACCTGTGCGTAAATAATGCAAAATTTCGTTAAAAATCCAAGGTCTACCCTGTGCCGCACGGCCAATCATAATGCCATCGGCCTTGGTTTTTTCTAAAACCCATTTTGCTTTTTCAGGGGTTTCGATATCACCATTGGCAATCACAGGAATATTCACGGCGGCTTTAATAGCCGCAATGGTTTCATACTCTGCCTCACCCCTAAAAAAGCAGGCGCGCGTACGTCCATGAACTGCTAAGGCTTGAATACCAGCGGCTTCGGCTATTTTTGCGATCCGTATGCCATTACGATTATCCTGATCCCATCCGGTACGAATTTTTAAGGTGACAGGAATGGAGACTGAACGTACGGTGGCTTCTAAGATTCTTTGTACCAAGGCTTCATCTTTGAGTAAGGCCGATCCCGCCAGGGTATTACAGATTTTTTTAGCAGGGCAGCCCATATTAATATCGATAATCTCAGCACCTTGATCTTCGTTATAGCGTGCAGCCCCAGCCATCATATCTGGATCGGAACCTGCAATCTGTATGGTTTTGGGCGAACATTCGCCTTCATGGTTGGCACGTCGACAGGTTTTTAGGCTGCCTCTTAAGAGTGAATTAGAGGAAACCATTTCCGAAACGGCAACCCCAGCGCCTAATTTTTTACAGAGTTGTCTAAAAGGTAGATCGGTCACACCGGCCATGGGTGCCAAAAAAAGATTGTTTTCTAAAAGATGTTTGCCAATCTGCATCGTTTTAAACTCAACAAGGTATTATTTAAGTTGCAAGTTTTTGTTCAAGGTAATGAATCGTGGTGCCACCCCTTTGAAAATTGGCATCACGCATCAGATTTTGATGCAGGGCGATGTTGGTTTTAATCCCATCGATCACAATTTCATCCAGGGCATGACGCATTCTGGCAATTGCGCTGGCTCTATCAGGACCATAGGCAATCAATTTACCAATAAGAGAATCATAGAAGGGAGGCACTTCATAGCCATTATAAATGTGTGAATCCCAACGAATACCAGGGCCACCGGGTGCATGAAATTGTTGGATCTTCCCAGGGCTTGGGACAAAAAATTGGGGGTCTTCTGCATTAATACGACATTCAATCGCATGTCCGACCATATCTACATCTTCTTGTCTAAGGGTGAAGGGTTCACCGGCTGCAATACGTAATTGCTCCTTCACGATATCGATATTCGTGATCATTTCAGTGACAGGGTGTTCGACCTGCACACGCGTATTCATTTCGATGAAATAAAATTCTCCTTTTTCAAAGAGAAATTCAAAAGTGCCTGCACCGCGATAACCCAGATCCACACAGGCTTTCACACAGCGTTTAGAAATTTTCTTGCGTAATGCCTCGGTAATCCCGGGTGCTGGGGCTTCTTCAATCACCTTTTGGTGTCGGCGCTGCATGGAGCAATCACGTTCACCCAGCGAAATGGCGTGTCCTTTGCCATCGGAGAGCACTTGGATTTCAATATGCCTAGGTGTTTCTAAAAACTTTTCCATATAGACAGCATCATTATGAAAGGCTGCTTTGGCTTCAGCTTTGGTCAGCGCAATCGCGTTTAATAAAGCCGCTTCGCTATGAACAACCCGCATACCGCGTCCACCACCGCCGCCCGATGCTTTTACAATAATAGGATAACCAATGGATCGCGCAAGCCTTAAATTTTCTTCTGCATCATCGCCCAAAGTTCCAGCCGAGCCGGGCACACAAGGAACCCCTGCTTTTTTCATCAAGCGTATGGCAGAGACTTTATCCCCCATCTGACGAATCGTTTCTGGACGTGGGCCTACAAATATAAAGCCGCTTCTTTCAACGCGCTCTGCAAAATCTGCATTTTCCGCTAAGAAACCATAACCGGGATGGATACCGGTAGCATCGGTGATTTCGGCCGCGCTGATAATCGCGGGGATATTTAAATAGCTTTGTGCAGCTGCAGGGGGGCCAATACAGACTGATTCATCTGCCAGTCGCACATGCATTAAATGGCTATCAGCGGTTGAATGGACAGCCACTGTTTTGATACCTAATTCCTTGGCAGCCCTTAATATTCTAAGTGCAATTTCACCACGGTTAGCAATGACGATTTTATCTAACATGAATTATTGAACACCAATCACAAAAAGGGGTTGGCCAAATTCAACAGGCTGACCATTCTCGACCAAGATAGTCTTTATAACGCCTGCATGGTCTGTCTCAATTTGATTCAGCATTTTCATGGCTTCTACGATACATAAAATGCTGCCCGCTTTCACAGCCGTTCCGATGGCTACAAAGGGTTTATCGTTAGGCGTGGCCGATCGGTAAAAGGTCCCGACCATGGGTGCTTTGATAATATGATCAGTGCTGGCTATTTCCGGACTGGGTGTTGCAGTCGCGGGGGTGTTGGGGCTGTGCATGAGGGTGGGGGCGTTCAGCACAATATTGTTTGGATGGCTATTATTCGGATGGAGTGCCGCATAGCCTGGCGTATTGAGCAGCGTGCCACGGCTAATGCGTACGGATTCTTCTCCCTCATGGATCTCGATTTCCGAGACACCAGACTCTTCTAATAATTTAATTAGTTGTTTAACTTTTCTAATATCCATAAACACGAGCTCTTTATGATCGAATAATTATCTTGCAAGTTTGCCGGAGTTTGGGGATCTTGTCTACAAAATTTTGGAGGTGTCACATAGGACAGGGTATTCAAGGATGTATTTTAAAGAAGTTTAGGGTATTTCAAGGAAGTTCGAGGCAGGAGCCGGTGTTCCGAAGAACACCAGCATCCAGCAATAATAACTAGAGATTTACCAATAGCTTTCTCGACCGCCGCCGCCACTGCGACCACCAGCACCGCCGCCACTGCGACCAGCACCGCCGCCACTGCGACCAGCACCGCCGCCATGTCCGCCGCCACTGCGACCACCAGCGCCACCGCCGGGTTTCTTTTCTTGGGCAACGTTGACACGGATAGGACGACCATTCAGGTCCTGACCATCCAATGCCAAGGCTTTTTCAGCAGCTTGTTGTTCTTCAAATGTAACGAAGGCAAAGCCACGTACACGACCGGTATCCCTATCCACTGGGATCTTAACTTCCATAACCTTGCCGTATGCGGCAAAAGCGGCTTCTAAGTCTTCTTTCGTTGTTGAGAAAGCTAAGTTGCCCACGAATAACTGATTCTGCATATTAAATGTCTCCTGAGACGCTATTGATTAACTCCGACTCCTTTAGAAATAAGAGCCAGTCAGGATACTTATTTCGGCGGGACTTGGGGTGGGTGCACCAATGCATGACCACGCTGAGCATTATAAACTATTTGTTTGGATAGATCATCCGTTTTTTATGATGATCGGGGTATTCTCCCCATAAAGCCTTATGTGGTACCACCTGAGGGCTATCTAGGCTGATAAAATCTTTTGGTGTGGAGCACCACCCCCTACCCTGTCCATATATTGATGATTTAATTGTAATAACAGTGTTTTTCATCATGTTAACCTATTTATGATGTCACATTTATAGACTACTTTTTGTGACATGATAAAGATAGAGGGAGAGGCATGGGATTCAATCGATGGGTGCTCCCTAGGGGACTCGAACCCCTGTTCCCGCCGTAGCTTCTATTTGTCACTAGCCTAGATTTAAATTTGTGATAATAGTACTCGAATATTCCCCAGCATATACAACGGGATATTTATCAAATTCCCTGTCGTTTTTAGATTTTGTGGCGATGTGCGCAATACCCATGGTGGAGTGTATTTTTCCGCGTATACAGATAAACTTCTTTGCTTACTAGAAGTGCCAGATTTCACCTCTAGAGGATATATTTTGTTGTGATGTTGTATTACAAAGTCAACCTCTGCTCTGCCATTGCTGGTCCAATAATATAATCCCGCTCTCATTTTCCCAGCATTTAATTTATGTAATACTTGTGCGGCATATGTCTCGGTTAATGATCCTTTAAATTCTTTAAATAGTTCATCACCATGAATGATAATTTCTGGATCAAGACCAGCTATGGCGCCATATAAGCCGACATCAAACATATATAATTTAAAAATATCTGGATTTACATAAGCAGTTAATGGCAAGTTGGGGACGCTAATATTATATGTTTTACAAATTAAATCTGCTTCGACCAACCATTGTATTGCAATTTCAAAATCATTGGCGCGAGCCCCTTGTCTTATAGCGGAATAAATAAATTTTTTATTTTCTTTCACAAGTTGGCTGGGGATGGATTCCCATACTTGCATTATTTTCATGACTTGTTCTTTTGGAGCATGCTTAGCAAAATCAAGGTAGTAAGCATTCAATATTTCTGCCTGTTTTTCACGCACCTGGTATAAGTCTTGTGTTTTCACATAGGTATTGATCGCTTCTGGCATTCCTCCTGTTATAAGATATATTTTAAACAAATCGATTAATTTAGCATGTAAAAACTCAACGATAGGGCTAATGCGGGTTATATTTTCAACCTCAGCGAGCAATTGCGTTTCTTGTATTGCGGCTAAAAATTCAAAGAAGTCGAGAGGGTATAAATATTCGATATTGACTTGTCCTACAGGGAAACCTTGAGTATTTAATAATTTGACGCCAAGCAATGACCCGGCGGCACATACGTGGTATTCATTTGCTTCCTCATGAAAATATTTCAGGCTGTTTAAGGCATCTGGGCTTTCTTGAACCTCGTCAAAAATAATTAATGTGGAACCGACATTAATGTTTTGCTTGAAATGGATACTTAATTTGTCAATTAATACTTTAGGATCTAGGCTATCGCCAAATAATAACGGGCCCAGTCTCTTGTCCTTATCAAAATTTAAATAAATTGAATTTTCATAATGGTCGGCAGCAAACTTTTTGAACAAAAAGGTTTTGCCAACTTGTCTGGCCCCCATTAATACCAGAGGCTTACGATCAGGCGATTTTTGCCATTTTTGCAGTTCAGATGTAAATGCACGTTCCACGAGGTTTTCCGATACATAAGGCACATATCGCAGTTTAGTGCATAAAAATGTAAAGTTCAACACTTTTGTGTACATAAAAGTGTAAGATCTTACACTTTTTCGCACTTATGCCTTTCAGCTGCGGTCCTACATGCATTGGCGCTCCCTAGGGGACTCGAACCCCTGTTCCCGCCGTGAGAGGGCGACGTCCTAGGCCACTAGACGAAGGGAGCATGGAAGCATGCTATCATACGGGGCTGAAAATGGTATTTACAAAATATTCTAAAAAGGGGTCTTCATTGAAGCGCAGACTGTTAGGTTGGTTTTCTAGATTGTCTTCTCAAAAAAAGAAGGCACTCAATAAAACGCTACCCCACATCGTTCCCCGGGCAGCGCATTGCCTTTCTCGCTCCAACATAGGTGCTTATGCCTTAAAGGTGCTCTATACGCTGCACAATGCAGGTTATCAAGCATACTTAGTTGGTGGAGGTGTTCGGGATCTATTACTAGAAATCCATCCAAAAGATTTTGATGTTGCCACCGATGCCAAACCTGAGCAGATCCGTGCCTTATTTAGGAATTGCAGGTTAATTGGTAGGCGTTTTCGTCTAGCCCATGTGTATTTTGGAGGACATATTATCGAGGTTGCTACGTTCAGAGGACATGCGAGTTTAGATGAAAAAAATCAAGTCGTACACTCAAAAGAAGGCATGATTTTAAGGGATAATATTTATGGTACTTTGGAAGATGACGTGTTTCGGCGTGATTTTACCATCAATGCCTTGTATTACAATATTGGCGATTTTAGCTTGGTCGATTATGTCGGTGGTTTAAAGGATTTAAACGCTCGCTGTATCCGGGTGATTGGTAATCCTTCGCAGCGTTACCGGGAAGATCCCGTGCGGATCTTAAGGGCGATTCGATTTGCAGCCAAATTAGAATTTCAGATTGATCCTTTATCGGAAGCGGTTATTCGGCAATCAGGACACTGGTTGCAAGATATCCATGAAGCACGCTTATTAGATGAGTATCCCAAGCTTTTTTTGATGGGTTTTGGCTACAATAGTTTTGTTTTACTCAAGCAGTACGCCTTGTTTGAACCATTATTTCCACAGAGTGCGCAGATCTTAAAAGGTGAGCAGGGTGAACGGGTCGAAGATTTTATAGAACATGCTTTAAAGGATACCGATCAACGTGTTGCGACGCATCAATCGGTCACGATATCTTTTCTGATAGCCACTTTTTTATGGCATGCGGTAGAAGCCGTTTTAGACAAGCTGCTTAACCAGGGTGTAAAACCCCCTTTTGCGTTCGAAGAAGCCTGTGATCAAGTGCTTTTGTTGCAACATCAGCATCGTGCTTTGCCGAAGCGCTTACAGCAGAGTATACAGGCTATTTGGCATTTTCAAGGGCGTTTAGCCAGACGTGGAAAACGGTCCTCACAGCTATGTGCACATCCTGCCTTTAGAGCAGGCTTTGATTTCTTATGTTTACGCGCAGCGCATACAACCGATGCAGCGCTCAAAGGACTGGTGGAGTGGTGGACAAGCTATCTAGAAGCTTCTACCCCTGATCGGCACTTAATGATCGAAGGTCTTAAACAAAACAAAGCGCCATATAGGCGTAGAAAGAAAAAATCGGTATAATGCCCCCTGAATCTAGTTTTAGCGTAGGAGTGTTGTATGAAAGCCTATCAGATTATTACAGGTAACAGTCAATCGATTGCAGATTTTGAGCAAAAAGTCGGCGAAGCCTTAGAAATGGGTTATGTGTTGGGGAGCGATTTGGTTGCCCATCCACAGGGTTCCGCCTTGAACTTCTATCAAGCCATGGTATTGCCTGAAGAAGATTTCGAAGATGAAGAAGACGAAGATGATGCCTGGGAAGATGACGCCGAAGAAGACGAGGTTTAAAACGCTGCATGCGGGAAAAAATGTGGCAGGCCCTACATGCGCATCAACAGCGTTTGGTGGGCCTTCGCATCCCAGATTTTTTTGCAAACGATCCGCAGCGCTTCGAACACTGTTCGATCCAAGCCTGCGGTTTGCTATTTGATTTCTCTAAGCAATACGTACAAGCAGAAACGATAACAACCTTATGCGCTTTAGCAGAGGCTTGTGATCTGCAAGGCGGTCTGGAAGCTTTATTTACCGGCAAGTCGCTTAATATTTCCGAACAACGTCCAGCCTTACATACTGCTTTAAGGGATCCCACGCTGACACCCTGCATGGTCTTTGGTCGTGATCTCAAACAGGCTATACGGGATCAGCATCAGCGTATGGGACAGTTCGTACAAAGGCTTCAGTCTGGCAATTACCTGGGATTCACGCACAAACCCATCACTGATGTGATATGTCTGGGCATTGGCGGTTCTGCCCTAGGACCATCGATGGTGTGTCGTGCTTTAGCGCCCTAT
This sequence comes from Gammaproteobacteria bacterium, assembly GCA_018061325.1. Lineage (GTDB taxonomy): Bacteria > Pseudomonadota > Gammaproteobacteria > UBA6186 > Azoamicaceae > CADEGZ01. Next base: position 12,842 of record JAGOUJ010000007.1, on the reverse strand, counting down.
AAAAATATCCCTTTACGATGCCATTTTGTTTCTAATATCGATGGTCATACCTTGGCAGCAACGCTGGGGCATTTAGATCCCGAAAAAACCTTGTGCATGGTGAGTTCTAAAACCTTTAAAACCTTAGAAACGTTGACGAATGCAGAGGCTGTACGGCAATGGTTTAAAAAGATCTTAGGACCCTCTTGTGATCAACATTGTGTGGCGATCACGGCCAATCCCTCTGCGGCAGAAGCCTTAGGTTTTTCTAAGGAACAGATTTTTGAATTCTGGGATTGCATCGGTGGACGTTATTCGGTGTGGTCTGCGGTAGGGTTACCCATTGCACTGTCTATTGGTATGGAACATTTCAATGCTTTTTTAGCCGGTGCCTATGCCATGGATCAACATATTCGATCCACACCCTTTTCTCAAAACATGCCAGTACTCATGGGGCTGTTAGGTATTTGGAATATTAATGTCTTAGGGTCTCAGACGCAGGCTATTATTCCCTATGAGGATGGCTTAGGCTATTTGCCAGCTTATCTTCAACAATTAGAGATGGAAAGTAATGGTAAGCAGCCTGGCGTGGGCAGTCTTGGACTCAGCACGGGTGCCGTGATCTGGGGTGGTGTAGGCTGTGATGCACAGCATGCTTATATGCAATTGCTCCATCAAGGCACGCAGATCGTTCCGGTTGATTTTCTAGTCGCTGCACAAGGGCATCCCGATTTTCCACAGCATCAAGCTGCACTGGTAGCCAGTTGTTTAAGCCAAAGCAAAGCATTAATGGAGGGTGTTCATGCTAAGGATACCCAAAATACCCAGGGTGCTTCGGCGCACGATTGTCCAGGTAATAGACCCAGTTCGACCTTGATGTATGAGCGTCTTACACCAGCCGTTTTAGGATCGTTGATTGCCTTGTACGAACATAAGGTTTTTGTACAAAGTCAGATTTGGAGTATTAATCCTTTTGATCAATGGGGTGTTGAGGGTGGTAAGCGGTTGCTGGGTGAAATTCTACCTGCCTTAGAAAACCCACAGGCCAGAGAACAGCTGGATACCTCAAGCCAAGGGTTGATTGATTATTTTCTGAAACACAGGTAGGGGCCGGGATCACAGCCGGCCCTGATCAAATTACTGCGCCGTTCTTTTCTCGCGAATCTCATCCAAGGTTTTGCAGTCGATACAAAGCACTGCTGTTGGTCTAGCTTCTAGGCGTCGAATACCGATCTCAACCCCGCACAATTCACAATAACCATATTCTTTGGCATCGATCCGTTTTAAGGCTTCTTCAATCTTGCGGATTAATTTGCGCTCTCTATCACGGGTGCGTAATTCTAGATTAAAGGCTTCTTCCTGGGTTGCTCTATCATTGGGATCGGCCAACAAAGTGACGCTAGCTTCTTTCATTTCGGTAATCGTATGGTCAACTTCCTGCATCAGCGCGTGCTTCCAATGATCCAGTATTGCTCTAAAATGTGTTAGTTGTTTACTATCCATATAAACCGCCCCCACTTTCAGCGGATAGGGATCATAAGGATGAAAAATAGTTGCTGGACTCTTAGGGAGGGGCAGTTTGGGTGCGGTCAGCGCCTTTTGCTTTGTCACTGTAGACGTCGGCTTTTTAGGGGTAGCCGCTTTGGGTGTCGTAACCTTGGATACAGCTGTTTTAGCGGAGACCTTTTTAACAGGGCTGGGCTGCTTGGTCGTCTTAACAGCAGCAGTCTTGCTGGTTGTTTTTAGGGTCGTAGTTTTGGCCGTTTTAGCCGTCGCTTTACGTGGTGGAGTCTGATCCTTTTTAGTCTTGGATTTCACACTTTATTCCCTATTTTTGTGCCGATTCCGAGTCTAAACGTATAACATAAATAAGGTTGTGGGGCAATAGGTGTGGTTACACGACTCAACTTTTAAGAGTCTCAGTCGAATAATATGTTAGGCACCTAATTTTTATGTGTGTAGCCATGAGATTTGCACAGCCCCTATTAGAAGGTACTCTGCTCAAACGACATTTTCGGTTTTTAGCCGAAATAGCCCTTGGTTCTAAAAAACGTATGATTTATTGTCCTCATCGCGGTCACTTAAAACCCTGCGATATCTTAGGGAGTCGCTTGTGGTTTTCTAGCGCAACACCTGGTTTTAGTGCTTGTTTAGATACCTGGGAGCTGACAGAAGTGGATGGTGGTGTATTAGTAAACATGAATCCAGCTTATACCAAGATTTTAGTACGGGAAGCCGTCTTACACGGTAAAATACCTGCCTTAACAGGCTTTCAGTGTCTGAAACAAACCCTCAATCCAGGTGTTGGGGTGGGTTTGGAACTCTTTTGGCGAGAGAATGGTGATCAGTGTTTTGTACATCTAGAGCCGATGTGGGCAACCGATCATGCTAATCAGACTTTTGCGCCAGAGCAACCGGGTTCGGGTGTCACGGCCTTAGAAGATTTAATCGCGGTTAAAAAACTCGGGCATCAAGCAGTCCTCCTTTATTGTATACAGCATACGGGTGTGCAATCGATGTCACTGGCTCCAACGATCGATCCGCGTTATACGCGGATTTTAGACGAAGCCCTGAAGCAAGGTGTTGAAGTGCTCGCCTATGGTGTGAGTATTAGTCTAGAAGAAATGGTGTTGGATAAACCGATTGCCTTAGCTTGGGAAGATATTCCTTCTTATTAGCGTTTATCTTTGGTTTCGTAAATAAGTGCTAAATCGCCGAAACAAGTATAGACTTTAGATTGTAACTCTTGATAAGACTTACTGTGTAAGTCTTTATTAGAAATGATTGAGCGCAAAAGAATTTGTGTATCTGAAACCTTGATACCTTCGGGGGTGTTTTCAATATGTCTTTGGCCTTCAAACCAAGGACTTTTAAAATGACAATCCAAAAATTGATTGCCTATTGTTTTGGTATGAAGCAGTATTAATTCATAGTGCACGATGGAGGGGGTGCCAAGATATAAATTGGAGACTCTGTTTTTCGTTTTGACTAAGATGGGCTTAACCCCACCATACTCGCCTAATAAATAAGCTTTTCCAGCGCTGGATCGAATGGTGCTGTTTTGAGCGCTGTATTCAAAAGAAAAGGCCAAGGGTTTTACAATGCGAGATTTTAAGTGATAATCTTGCACCTTCCAAGCCAGCAAACGATTTTCATTGGTAACATGACGGATAATATCCAGATCGGTAGTTTCTTTGCTGGTTCTTAAATCGGAACCTGTAAGGTTTAAGGCTTTCCAACCGCTAAGGTCTAAATGTCCCTGTGCGTGAATGGTGCCTTGTTTTTCAAGATGAATGCTTTCTGTCATGCGTACTTCTGAATCTTGCCATACAATGTCAGGGATGTGTTCGATCTGTGGATGGTCCTCAAATAAGATAAGGGACTTACGATTGGCAATATCAGGGTAGATATGTGGTGCGAAGCTCGTAAAATTAGTGGGATCGATCCAATAAGATCCATGCTTTGTCGTGGCATAGACAATGGCATGATTAAAATGATTAAAGCTTGGCAATATGAAAGTATCATGTTGTATCTGAATGCCTCGATTGACCAAGGCGGTAGAAGCTTGTAATCCTAACTGCCTTAATAAAGCAACGGTGATGGCAGAAAAATCTTTGCAATCACCAAAGCGTGTTTCAGCTATTTTCGCTAAAGAACGTGGACTATAAGCACCTTTTACGGTTCGCCAATCGCCCATGTAGGTGAGCGACTCAGCAAGTCCTGCGGTGATGGCATTGATCTGATCAATACTATTTTTATATTGAAGTGCTTTATCGAGTATGGGTTTAAAATAAGCGGGCAGGGGTTCTTGAATAACCGCTTCAAAGGGCGCAGCTATTTGCATTGCAAAATCAGGCCATTCTTTTAAAGTCGCGATTCGAATCCAAGGAAGATCTGCCTCATTGAGTAAGGAGTTTTGTTCATCTATCACCTTAAAAAAAGCCGGTTTTTTTAAGGATGCTTTAAAATAAAAAAGACCCTCTTTTTGAGACTCTATGCTTTCAAAGTTTTTTTGTAGATCATGTATAGCAATATGCAGCGGTATAGCCGATTGGATCTCGAAGGTGCCATGCTCACAATAACCATTGAATCCAAAGTTGATATGGTGATCAAAAAAACCAGCGAGGGGTGGATCTTTGACAAAGGTTTCAAATTGTATATAAATACTCGCATTTAATTGTAGCTTTTGGAAAGCAACAAGCACTTGATTGTTTTGATCAAAGCCATGAACATTACTGGCTAGCGGCTTATCTTCAATATGCTGTGGATCAACCGGGTATTCAGTTCCCCCAACAATGGTTTTAGCCGCTAACACTTTAAAGGTCGTGTTGCTCGCATTATAGGGTAAGGCTAATGAGACTAATCTGTCTTTGCCGGCTTCTTTTAATACCTTCGCTTGAATTTCTATGCGTTCCGTATAACTGCCATCAGCTTGTACGGTGATAGTTTGGTTCATGATTTCAAATTTAAAATCAGCATCCTCTAGTGTTGCAAAGCGGGCATAAAGGGGTGAGGAATGCGCGATGAGTGCTAACAAAAGATAGGTGCTGAAACGACGGATAAAGGCTATGACCATTGTTCAAAAACTTTTTTAGCAGCCTTTAAAGTTTGGTCAAGCACGCTGTCTGTATGGGCGGTAGAAATAAAACTTGCTTCAAAAGCAGAGGGTGCAAAATACACACCTTCTTTGAGCATACCCTGAAAGAATCTTGTATAGTATTCAGTGTTACAAGCCAAAACCTGTGCGTGCTGTGTAATAGGGATGCTTGCAGATTCCTTTGTAAAGCAAAGCCCAAATAAACTGCCTAAGCCTTGTATGTGTAGGGGAATGCCATAGTGATCGGCGATATTTTTAAGTTCGGTTTTAAAATAGTGTGTGCTTTTTTCCAAGGTTTCATAGATTTTTGGATCTTGTAGTAGGGCCAGCGTTGCGAGCCCTGCACGCAGGGTAATGGGATTACCTGACAGGGTGCCAGCCTGATAGACCGGTCCCTCGGGGGCTAGACATTGCATGATGTCGCGTCTACCACCCACTGCACCAATGGGCAGTCCGCCGCCAATAATCTTACCTAAACACGTTAGATCAGGTTTGATGCCATAAACGGCTTGCGCACCGCCCAGTGCCACACGAAAGCCTGTAATCACTTCGTCGAAAATCAAGCAGCTTTGATAGTGATCACACAAGGCGCGCAGCCCTTCTAAAAAGCCTGGCACGGGTAAGACACAATTCATATTGGCTGCAATGGGTTCGACAATAATACCCGCAATATCTTCGGGGAAGGTTTCAAAAAGAGTGCGTACCGATTCAAGATCGTTGAAAGAGGCTACCAAAGTATGTTGGATAAAGGCTTCTGGAATACCTGCGGAATCAAGAATCCCAAAGGTTAAAAGACCGGAGCCTGCTTGAACGAGTAGGCTGTCTGAGTGACCATGGTAGCACCCTTGAAATTTAATTATTTTGTTCCGCTTGGTGTAACCACGTGCTAGCCGTAATGCCGTTTGGGTAGCTTCCGTACCAGAACTGAGCATACGGCTTTGTTCGATCGAGGGGATGCACTGGTTAAGACAGATTGCCATCTCTAGTTCTGTGGGTGTACAGGCTCCAAAACCTAATCCACGATCACAGGCAGCATGGACGGCTTCTAAAACCTTGGAATGGGCGTGTCCTAGAATCAAACAGCCCCAGGATCCGACATAGTCAATATAAGGCTTTTGTTGGGTATCATAGAGATAAGCGCCCTGACCCCGTTCAAAGAAAAGAGGGGCGCCTCCTACGGCTTTAAAAGCACGCACAGGGGAATTCACACCACCTGGAATCAAGGTTTGTGCCTGGGCGAATAACTTGGTACAATCCATGGTGTTTGGTTCCTAAACGGTGCGCGTATTTTTGTTGCCCCAATCCTAGGGGTTTTGTACATGAAGCGCAAGTTTGGGTATTTTTATAGAGAGCATTTTCTGACTTACTTATTACCTGGAGTTTCTTATGGATTTATCGCCTAGTCAAACAACACATTTTCTATCGACCCTTGTTAGCAGTTTACCTTTACTTGCAAGTCTATGCCTACTGGTGTTTGTGCCTGTTGTACTGAAAAAACAGCGTCAAGCGATGGTTAAATTTGATAAGTCTCTGAAAAATCAAGATAGCTTACTTAGACGTTTTGATTTAATGTTGAAGGAGTTACGCCAGTCGAATCGCTTTTTAGCAGAATTGGCCGATGTGGAATGGACAGAAGCGCCTGTAGCGCCTGAGTCTGTGGAAGCAGGTGGCGAACAATGTCCGATGCATCCTCATGCATCGTCTCAGGATGATGCATCTGCATCTGCGCCTACGGGTAATGAGTTCAAACTGTATGTAGGCAATATCGATTACGCGGCGACCGAAGCAGAATTGGCGGCTTATTTTGCAGACTATGGATCGATAGAATCAGTCAATATCCCTGTTAACCGTTATACAGGTCGGGCACGTGGGTTTGGCTTTGTGACCTTTACATCCAGAGAAGAAGCAGAAAAAGCGATGGCATTAAATGGCACGACCTTTAAAGGCCGACAAATCCAAGTGAATTTTGCTAAAGAAAGAGATTTTAGTGCATGAAACAATACATGTGTCTCCTATGTGGATTTATCTATAAAGAAGCAGAAGGCTTGCCCGATGAGGGTATTGCGCCCGGTACAACCTGGGATGCGATACCTCCTAACTGGCGTTGTCCCGATTGCGGTGCTTCAAAATCCGATTTTGAGATGGTCGAGATCTGAGCCCACCCTAGCATCCAAGTTGTGCTAGGGCGCGTTTTTCTCTCACCCTCTTTGTTTGAGGCGAGGAGGGCATTTAAAATGGGCGTACAATCGCTAGCACGGTAATGCCAATCAAAAAGAATACGGGCACTTCGTTCATCCATCGGTAAAAGACATGAGAATGTTTATTCGTATTGCGTGCAAACTGCCTACGCCAATACTCGCAGTAAAGATGGAAAATCACTAAACCCAAGACCAATCCTAGTTTAAGATGCAACCATAAGGCGTGTTTGTACAGGGCCCAGGCGTAGCCCTGGAGCAAGTAGAGCCCTAGCAGTATGGTAAGCACAGCCCCAGGTGTCATAATGCCGTAGAATAGCTTGCGCTCCATCACCTTAAAGCGTTCTTGGCTGAGGGTATCCTCGGCCATAGCATGGTACACAAAAAGCCTGGGGAGATAAAAAATCCCAGAAAACCAGGTAACCATGGCGACGATATGAAAAGCTTTGATCCACAGCATGTTCGAACTCCTATCAGCACTAGCTTTCAAGCCCCATTCTAAGCACGCTAGCCATGAAAGGGAAATCGGGTCTCTATTGTACCATCCCAAAATCAGCACTGGGCGGCTTGCTATTCACAATGCTAAGATCAGCTGTACCCTTGAAAAATAGAGCACTTTTACGAAAGATTGGGCTTTGAAGTTAGCCGTTAGGCTGTGAAATTATATTTGGAACAAAACACATGCGTAAAAATATTATCAGCCAAGAATACAACCGATTATTGAGCAATCTCAAAGCACGTGTCGCTTCATCGCGGATAAAGGCGGCATTTAACGTCAATAAAGAGCTTATTTTTTTATATCATAACATTGGAACAGCCATTTTAGATGCGCAAGAGAGCCAGGGTTGGGGTACAAAAGTTATTAGTCAGTTATCAAATTATCTGCGTTCAGAGTTTTCTGAAATGAAAGGGTTTAGTCCACAGAATCTCAAATATATGCGCAAATTTGCTGAAGAATATAAGCTTGATGAAATTGGTCAACGGGCTGTTGACCAATTACCTTGGGATCATATTGTGACTCTAATCTATGCTGTTGTTGATAAAAAAGAGAGGCATTTTTATATCGATGGAACCATAGCTTGGTGATGGTTTTGCATTCTTAGGACGTCAGTATCATTTGCAAGTTGAAGATCAAGATTTTTATATTGATCTTTTGTTCTACCATATAAAATTGCGCTCGTTTGTTATCATAGAGCTAAAATCTGGAAAATTCAAACCGGAATATGCAGGTAAAATGAATTTCTATCTTTCAGCTGTTGATGATTTATTACGACATCCAGGGGATAATCCGTCTATCGGATTAATTCTTTGCAGATCAAAGGTAGGTGTTTTAGCCGAATATGCACTGCGGGATATGACAAAGCCAATAGGTCTCGCTGAATATAGATTGGAAGATGTATTGCCGGAAAATCTACAAACAGCGCTTCCAACAATTGAAGAATTAGAGGAAGAACTTGCTAGAGATTTCAAAAACGATGAAACAGATGAATAACCCATTGGGGTCTATTATCATTCAAGCAACAGTCTTAGTATTTTGGAGGAAAATGCTAAGGGCTTATACGGCTGGTAATTTTTATGATTATGTTTATATTTGATTCGAGCAAACAAAACAAAATGATGGACGAAAGATTATGAATCATACACGCCTTATTACGCTTACACAGGCCGCTATAGCCACGATTCAATCCCGTATCGCCACCGATCCACGTCCTGATTTAAAGCTCAGAGTGTATATCGAGGGTGGGGGTTGTTCGGGTTTGCGTTATGAGTATGTACTCGATCCAGAGCAGCATGAAGATGATGTTTTATTATGGGCAGATGCAGATGCCACAACGTGTTCTATGGTATGCGTGATCAGTGATGAACTCAGTGCACCCTATTTAGTGGGTGCCACGCTTGATTATGTTCAAGATCTACGGGGTGCAAAGTTTGTAGTACAAAACCCGCAGGCTGAAGCCACGTGTGGTTGTGGTTCTTCCTTTACCCTTAAAGAAGAATATTAAAGGGCTTAGATAAGTTTTTCCGAATGTAGAATACAGGGATGTATGTCTCTGAGTCGCATTCGGAAAAACTTATTAGAGAGATAAGGGTGGCGGTAGAACCTTATTCGTGCAAAGGATAGTCACCAGCACCTGCTGCGACACTAATTTTGTACTTATGCATATTCAGCAGCTTAATCATCTTTTTAGCATGGGCGATAAACTGTGGTTTTTGGCTGTCTGCAATGGGCGATTTTCTGGGTAAGGACACCGTGAGTGGATTACGATGGATCCCATCAACTCTGAATTCATAGTGTAAATGGGGATTCGTGGCTAATCCGGTGCGGCCTACAAAACCAATGACCTGTCCTTGTTTGACGGCACTGCCTGCACGTAAGTTACCGGGTAGGCGCGATAGATGGGCATAAAAAGTACTGTACCGTGCGCCATGCTGTAACTCTATAGCTTTGCCATAGCCCCCACGACTGCCTACAAAGACGACCTTACCATCCGCTGTGGCTTGTACAGGCGCACCGTGCGGTGCTGCATAGTCCACACCTTGATGTTGGCGCATCTTATGAAGAATAGGATGATTGCGCGGCCCAAAATGGGAGCTGATTCGGGTAAAATTAACGGGTGTCCTTAGAAAAGCCTGGTGCATACCATAACCATCGGGTGAGAAATAACTGGTGTGTCCTGAGCGATCGGTATAACGCACTGCTTGGTAGGGTTTGCCCCGGTTTACAATCTCGGCGGCAAGAATGGCACCCGTTTTAATACGTGCACCGTCTAAGCATTTTTCTTCGTACAGCACTCTAAAAGTATCATGTGGTTTTAGATCTAAGGAAAAATCAATGTTCCAGCCAAAAATCTCTACCAGCTGCGCCAATAAATTTTGGTCAAGACCCACGCGTTTGCCCGATGAAAATAAGGAGTCCCTAATTTCGCCTTTACCAAAGGCCAGTCTTTTTTCGAGTGGTATGATTTTTTCTTGTACTTCAAAACCCGCGTCTGTTTTGTGTGCTTCTAAGGTATGGCCTGCAGAGAGCGTCAGGCTTAATTCTGCAACTTGATGATCGATGCTTCTAATCTTTAGGGTTTGGCCAGGTTTAAGGTTATCTAAATGCTTGGCGCTGGCATTCGTGGTAATCAGATTACGGACCGGTTTGGTAGAAAGACCTAAACGGTGAAAGATTCTGGAAAGCGTATCAGCCCGTTGTACGGTCACATTTTGCCACACACCCGTTTCTTTTTCTGCGGCTTCATCCTCTGTGCTTTGGGCTGCTTGGTGTGGTAGCGGATCATCATCCACCGCTGCAAGCCATTCAGTTGATGTTGTATGAACTTCTGTATCTACGGGTTGTTGTAAGGGTACAGGCATTGATGCAGTGGTTGGTGCTGTACGCAGGCTTATAAATAGCGCAAAGCAGATGAGCGCTATAAAACCTAGGACTGCATAGAGTGTGCGTCTCGCCATAGAAATGCTAGTTTCGTTAGGCTTCGCTTTTGCTTTATAATCAATTGTCATGGGGCTCATAGGTGGGCAGGGTCCTTACTTCATTATTTAAGATATATTCTAGGGTTTCAATAAATTAGTTGTTTGTAAAACTAAAAACAACCCTTTATATAGGGTACCTACTAAAGATAGAAGAATTATCATGAAATGCTTCAAATGACAAGACTATTGCCTAATAAAGGAGTGTGTAGATCCATGCAAGATATCCATTCATCGCTTGAGATTATTCGACGGGGTAGTGCGGAAATACTCGTCGAAGAAGAGCTTATTGAACGTTTAAAAAGTGGTAAAACGCTGCGTGTGAAAGCGGGTTTTGATCCTACGGCGCCTGATCTCCATCTGGGGCATTCGGTGTTAATTAACAAACTTAAAAACTTTCAAGATTTGGGTCATACGGTATTATTTTTAATCGGAGACTTTACAGGTCTTATTGGCGATCCCACCGGGAAAAACCTGACTCGCCAAGTGTTGACCCGGGAAGTACTGATGGAGAATGCAGAGACCTATGCACAGCAAGTCTTTAAAATTTTAGACAAAGATAAAACCCAGGTTCTGTTTAATTCCAGCTGGATGGATGAAATGGGTAGCCGTGGTTTAATCTCATTGGCAGGCAAGTACACGGTCGCCAGAATGTTAGAGCGCGATGATTTTCAACAGCGCTATCGTTCGGGACAATCCATTAGTATTCATGAATTTTTATATCCCTTGGTGCAAGGTTATGATTCGGTGGCGATGAAAGCGGATATCGAGTGTGGGGGAACCGATCAAAAATTTAATTTGTTGGTCGGTCGTGAATTACAAAAGCATTATGGTCAAACCCCACAGATTGTGATTACCGTCCCCTTACTGGAAGGGCTGGATGGTGTTCAAAAAATGTCAAAATCCTTAGGCAATTATATTGGAATCCAAGAGCCTGCGGCACAGATCTTTGGAAAGATCATGTCTATTAGCGATGAACTGATGTGGCGTTATTATGAACTGCTTAGTTTCCAAACGACTGCCCAGATTGAAGCTTTAAAAGAAGCGGTGGATCAAGGTAAAAATCCGCGGGATGTGAAAGTGGATCTCGCCAAAGAATTGGTTGCACGTTTTCACAGTCAAGCCGCAGCCCATGAAGCAGAGCAAGCTTTTATTGCACAGTTTCAGCAGCATCAGGTGCCGGATAATCTACCGGTGCAAACGCTGAGTGCACCGGCAGCAGGGTTGCCTATTGCGCAGCTGCTAAAGCGCACAGGCTTGGTGTCTAGCACTTCGGATGCCCTCAGATTATTGGAGCAGGGGGGTATTAAGATTGATGGGGCGCGTGTAGAAGATAAAGCTTTAATCTTTCGGCCTGGGGAAGAGCATGTGGTACAGGTAGGTAAACATCGTTTTGCGTATATTTGTCTCGTATTAGAATAATTCAAATAATAGAGGTAAAAAATGCAGCGTCAAAAAATTGAGACAAATGCTTTTCTTACCCTTGCAAAGGGTGATTTAGAAATCATGGGCGATGTTGAATCAGGTGCTAGGATTAAGGTTTGTGAGGGGACTATTTTAATCCATGGTTCGGTGGGCGCGAATGTTATCGTTTCAGCGGGTAGTGCACCGAAAGTGTCTTTCAATGTCACTATTCAAGGTGCGATTCACGAAACAACCGATATTTATGCGAGGGGCCCTGTCAGGGTGTCTGGAAAAAAGATGATGGTATTACATCCGGGCTCAACAGGCATGTCTCCACAAACCTTGAAGGCATTGTTGCGTATGGCAGGGGGCTATGAGAACCTCGGTCTTTTAAAAAAACTACTACCCATGGCACAGAATGAAGAATTGTATGCGGTGGGTGACAAGTTACCTTCTTCTCCGGTGATTGATGCTATTCACAGTGGCTATATGGGCTATTTGTGGATATTAATTGAGGCTGGCGCTAATCTTAGTTTTGAGCGGAATAATGGCGAGACTGCACTGAGCGTAGCCCTGCAAGAGGGGCATATTCTGGCTGTGTCTTGGATACTCGATGGTATCAAGAGGGGTCATTGTACGATTCCCCTGTCTCAATCCTTGAGGGAGGATGCAGAAGAGGGCTGTTGTGAAGAAGCCTTTTTAGGATTGCTCGCAGAGAAAGGCTTGCAGTTTGTAGAGATCATGGATGTGCTCGAGCAAACTCATGAGGTTGGGTTCAGAGTAGGCGCTGCTATGCTCTCTAGTTTTGAGGCATTTTTAGACCTCGCAAGCATACGCCCAGATGTTGCCTTTGAAGAAGCTTCGATGGCGGTATCTGTGGTAGATAGGGGGCGAGCGTATTGCTAGGGGGGGATATTAACCGTCTAGCAGATAAGGTAATATAAGTTCCGTGCTGGCATAGCTCAGTTGGTAGAGCAACTGATTTGTAATCAGTAGGTCGCGGGTTCGACTCCTGCTGCCAGCACCACTAAAAACCCTATAAAAACCGATGTTTTCTCTCCATTTTATGTTAAGTAAATTGATCACCCTTTGCGCTGTTGCGCGACTTTTGCGTCTTTGGGAAACATGACTGATTTCATTAAGTTAACTTCTTCCTTCCTTTCCCCACAAACGCTATTCGCGGCTTTCCATAG
>JAGOUJ010000064.1 GCA_018061325.1 Gammaproteobacteria bacterium | reverse complement strand
TATATAATAATTTAGGTAAGAACGCTTTTCAAGCCATTGTATGGCTACAACAAGATAAAGGGTACGATTTTTTTTCAGATCCGATATCGCAGCATATTTTTTATATTCCAGAGGATAAAAAAAATCAAGCGCAAGCCGAAGCGCTGCAGATTTTAATACCATTCGGTTGGTCATCTTTAGATTTATTTAAAGATTTTCTAAGGCAGTATCAAACAAAACCCACAGATCCACTGTTGTTTTCAACACCGAAAAAGTCTATGCAACACCCAGATCCTGGTTTAGATTCATCCACAGATCACTTAAAACCCTAATCGGTATACCAGCGTAGGGAGTGTGTATGTTGCTATTTTTTTCCTGATAAAGATCCCACATTACGATTATTTAAAACCTTTGGTATTAGTAGGGCTTGGATTGCTGGGTGTATCTTTGTTGCAGCGTGAAACCTTGTAAGTATCCATATAAAGAAAGTATGCTAGGGTATACAATGTTTTTAGGGAGTCACACAGACGATGCGCAATATGTCTTTTACTAGCCCTTTAGCTGATCGCTTAAGGCCCATACACTATGAGGCGCTCATAGGCCAAAGGCATTTATTAGACCCTCAAAAACCCTTAGGCCAAGCGCTTCAGTTAGGCAAACCGCATTCCATGATTCTCTGGGGGCCGCCTGGAACGGGCAAAACGACGATTGCCCATTTATTTGCGCATCACCCGCACATTGCTTTTGAGTCGCTATCGGCTGTGAATAGCGGTCTTAAAGAAATTCGTGCTGTGATTGATACGGCGTTTCAAAGACAGGCGGAAAAAACCCAAGCCACCGTTCTTTTTATGGATGAAATACATCGTTTTAACAAAGCACAACAAGACGTTTTTCTACCCTTTGTGGAAAATGGCACACTCATTTTAATCGGTGCTACGACGGAAAACCCTTCTTTTGAAATCAACCGAGCATTGTTGTCTCGATGCAGAGTCTATGTCTTAAAACCGCTTCAAGAAGAAGATCTTTTGATCTTGATGGAACGTGCGCTCAATCATTTTGAAGAGCATCTAAAGCCTGTCAATATAACCTTTGATCTCGATTTAAGAACACAGTTTGTGAAAATAGCCGGTGGAGATGCACGCCAAACCCTTAATGCACTTGAAATCATGATATCTCTTGCACCCATTAAAGATAGCCATTTGATCATCGATGCGACGCTTTTAGCACAAGTGCTATCCCAGCCGCTACACGCTTTCGATAAAGGTGGCGATCTTTTTTATGAGCAAATTTCTGCGCTCCATAAATCCATACGCGGATCGAATCCCGATGCCGCGCTGTATTGGTTTGCGCGCATGCTTGGGGGTGGTGCTGATCCGCTGTATATAGCAAGACGCTTAGTACGTATGGCCAGTGAAGATATTGGTAATGCCGATCCCAAAGCCTTAGAACTTACACGCCAGGCATGGGATGTTCAAGAACGTTTAGGTTCACCTGAAGGAGAGCTCGCTTTGGCACAAGCCATTGTATACCTTGCGATTGCGCCTAAAAGTAATGCAGTGTATACAGCCTTTCAAAAAGCACAGCAAGATGCGCTTCGATGGCCTTCGGAAGCGGTACCCGTACATTTACGTAATGCTACCACACCACTGATGAGTACCTTGGGGTATGCACAGCATTATCGTTATGATCACGATGAGCCCCATGCTTTTGCTGCAGGCCAACGCTATTTTCCAGAAAGCATGGGAGAGAAAACCTACTACGAACCCGTATCACGCGGATTAGAAATTAAAATAGCCGAAAAACTAGCGTTCTTAAAAACACTAGTAGTCTTTTAAATAAGTTTTTCCGAGTGAGAACCAGGTCGTCGATTTCAGGGAGGGTTAATCGTCGAATACAGGGATGTATGTCCACGAGTGCCATTCGGAAAAACTTATTGGATGAGGTACTAGTTGTTAAGGAAAAAGTCTAACGATCCCATCCTTTACGAAAGAAATAAGCGCTATAGTAGCCCAGGATGGAAAGAACGAACAGTCCGTATAGGACGGATATCACGACTGCTTCGATATAGAACAAAAAGCTAAAGACGCCTGCCAAAAAGAAAACATGACCTGCAGCGAAGGTTGCTGCGAGTCCAAAGGTTACTAACATTAGGGCAGCATAGATGCCTACATACACAAAAATCTTTTTGGAAACAGAACAAATCGTTTCTTCGGTGCCACCAAATAGTTTTTTTAATTCTTCAATCAGAAAATTTTTTAATAACATAAACATCACTCCTCTTTAATATTTAAATGTGAGCCTATAAAACCCCTCACACACCCAAGACTACCCAGCCTTATTTTTATACATAACATATTCATGACTGTAGAAGCAATCAGTACATCATATATTGATTATAGGTCAGACTGTATATAGCGATTAAGCCAATACCACAGTGCGTTCTGCGGTCGCTTTAATAGGTATGGCTTCCATCACATGAAACAATTGTTCGTAGGCAACACGCCATGCTTCACCATTCTGAAGGATAAGCGAAGCGGTTTTTCGATTCAGTTTTTGGACGACGCCATACAGCGAGCGATTTTGCCGATCCACAAAACCGACCGAATCTCCCACACGAAGACTAAGGCTATCCACCTTGCCTGAACGCATAGAGGCGTGTTGTGTGCTAGAGCCTAAGTTAATCATGTAGTAAGGCACTTGCCAGTTTTTTCCATCGTGATGGTTTCTCAGTAAAACCTTTGTGTTACTTAATTGTACAACCGTTGCTGTAATGGCTTGATTGGTGCGGGCATTAAAATAACTGACGACTTGATGAGGTGCGAGTTTAGAACGGATCTGAGCCATGCGTTTGGGATCGCCCAATATTTTTTTCAGGACCACACTGGTCTGATAGATCTCGAATAAGGAAGCGTTTTCTAGGTGTTCAAGCATTTTTAAGGTATCCATTTGATGAATGATATACGATGCGCTCCGGTAGATCTAC
>JAGOUJ010000045.1:1672-10973 GCA_018061325.1 Gammaproteobacteria bacterium | reverse complement strand
GGGTTGTATTTTGCATAAATACTCCTGGTTTTTTTAGAACTCAGGGCCAGCTTAAGCGGGGTTTAGATCTTCTGGATAGATGGGATTATTGAGGGCATACCTTTAAAGCATGCAACCTAGAAATTCATCCTGAAAAGACGAAGATTATCTACTGCAAAGATGGCCACAGAAAAGCAGACTACGAAAACACGGCGTTTGATTTTCTGGGGTACACTTTTCAACGCAGAACGGTCAAAAATAGCAAAGATGGAAGCAGATTTGTTAATTTTCAACCGGCTGTTAGTACGAAAGCGATAAAGTCTATGAAAGCAAAAACGCGGGTTCAAAGGTTCGGCAAGAGAACGGATTTAGAATTGGAAGATATTGCAACACTGTATAATCCAGTCCTCAGAGGCTGGATTAATTACTATGGACGCCATACTCGAACGAGACTATATTCTGTGCTCAAGCACTTTAATAATACCTTAATAAGATGGGCTACGCGAAAATATAAGAAACTAGCGAGCACAAAAAGGGCAGTGGAATTTCTTAAGAAAATGTATAAGAAAAATCCAAGGCTCTTTGCACACTGGAGTATGGGAATAGGGATCGTAAGTTCGTATGCCTAGCGGGAGCCGTATGAATCGAGAGGTTCACGTACGGTTCTGAGAGGGACTGGTGGGGAAGTTCAACTGGTCTACTCGCCCATCTAGACCAGTTGAATAAGTAGTGCTGGACTTTGTCGGAAGAGTCCGAATCTGCCTCCTTAAGCATTACTTTTTCTTGGGCTCTGAAGCACGATCTTTCGTGCAACAGTATTTTCAGATGGTTTTGAGACGGGTGGTTTTGTGACGCACCCGTTTTAACCGGTTGAGCCACCCTTTTTTTAGAGCGCGGCTCAATGTTAAGCTGAAAATCGATACCCAGCATGTGGAAGCCGCGGTTGAGCACGCCTATTTTTGTTTTGGTGCGGGCATATCGAAGTTTTAATTGGGAGAATATTTTTTTTAGAAGTTTTTTGACATATTCGAACTGACGTTTAGTTTGAGTCATGACCAAAATATCATCTTGATAGCGCAAATAGAAGATCCCCGTTCTGTTTTCTAAAGCACAATCAAGATCGCTTAAATACAATGCGCTAAAAAAATTAGATAAACTTGACCTACGAGGAATCCCAGTTGTTGGGTTGATAACGGCGGCATTTTGGATAGTAGGGATATTAATGATCTGATCGAGATAATAAAGGATCCTAGGGTCTTTAAAATAACGTTGCACTTGTTGGGTTAGTATTTTTCGGTCAATGGAGGCATAATACCCGGAGACATCAATCCGTGCGAAGTAATAAAAATCTCCTTTTAGGAGTGCTTTTTTGATCCAATCGATAGCCACTCCAACCCCATTGGGTCCTTGCAAATGCAGGCAACGTTTGGAGATAATATGAGGAAACATAGGTTTGATGAGGTAGAAAAGTGTTCGTACAAAAAGGCGATCGGCATAGGACCAAAGGGTCACGGTTTCGTCTTTGAAGGGGATCATCTTCATAGGTTCAAATTTATAAATACCGTTTATGAATTCAGTCAAACGCTTAGGAAATTCTGAGGGCCAAGACCACGCAAAGCTCCACCAGGGACTCTTATCACCCGTGTACCTGTTTTTGTGTTTGAGTGTTTTGAATCTAACTGAGATAAATTTTTTGAGACAGTGTTGATTCCAGCGAATATTTTGTTTGGATAATCGCTTGGCTGCTTGGCTGCTTGGCTGCTTGGCTGCTTGGCTGCTTGGCTGCTTGGCTGCTTGGCTGCTTGGCTGCTTGGCTGCTTGGGTCATTGTCGCTCCTTGAAGGTCAAATTTTAACAGAGATTGTTTTACAAGAATAGAACGAAAAAAAGTTAGCTTTTTATGTTTTTAGTGGCCGAAGCCATAGTCTTTCTCAGTGATTAAAACAGGTTCTTGAGTTCTGGTACGCTATTTATTCGATCGTGGCTGATGATAAGCAACATCGAGGTGTTTAAAAAATGCAGTCGCACTATGATGCAATACACATTCGCGAAAAAAAATAGCTCTTAAAAATCAAAAAAAAGCCCTTAAATTACAGATAAAAACAAACATTTAAGGAAGCGTGCGTCAGGTGTGCGGCCAATATACCTTTTCTTTTGATCGGATCACTTTTTATTTTTTTAGAGGGGCTTTTTTTTAATATTTTTGGCTTTGCGGGGTCAAATGGGTGAGGTTTTAGCGCGTCGAGGGAACAGCCCTGAGAGCGCTTTTTTACGGTAAAAACCTTTAAAAAGTGATGATCGCTAGAATGATATTTAAACTTTGTGAGAAAACCGAATAAATGGACCCCAAAAGGGAGTTTTTAGAGCTTAAAAGCCCTGTCAAATCGTGAACGGTTCATCATTCTGACTGTGTTAAATCGTGTGACAATCGTGTGTAATCGTAACACAGTTAGAAACTCAAGCGTGTTACGATTACACACCAGGTAACACGATTTAACACGCTCGGAAAACTAACTGTGTTACGATTACACACGCTTAAAAGTGCAGCTTTGGGTCCTGAAAAAAGGCTGTTTGGGTATTGGGACTTTGCTAGTGACTACGATTGGGCTTTATTTTTGGATATTCAACTTATTCTTGTTAGGGCCTTCGAACTCTCTTAGGGGCGCTCTTCTAAGAGATGGTTTATGTTAAATAGCTTTATAAAAACAGAGATCGGTTATGACCCAAAATCACTTGTCATGCTTCCCGAGCGATCGCTAGATCACTCTTTATTTGAGTTTTTTAACTAATAAAAAAACGGAAGCTACCAAACAAAAAGAGCACAGGAGACTGGGCTTTACAAATGGTGGTGCTGGGAGTTTCAGTGATGCTTAAGACCAGAGAAAAGATCTTTATAGGGTGCTTGGCTTAAAATTTTTGCCAGCGTTTTGAGAGCAAAACTCAGTTCGATTGCTTTGAGATTTTTAGCACACACATGATCATTAATTGAGCTGCTTGGCTCAATTTCTTTAATAAAGCTATGTATCAAATCACAGGGTTGCAGGCCTCGTGCTGCAAAAAAATTATAATTAGCAATCAGACTGTCATATAAAGTCCAGATGGCTTTTGTGGCGTTGACTTTGTGGGCTGGGGTCTCATTTAGGTAAGCACCAATCTTTTGCGGATCTAATTTTAAGCGAGGCAACCAATCGCTCGCTACATGTTCAAACGAAGTTTTGGTTAAATAACTTATATTGAGATCGGTATTTTGAGGTGGGGTGCTTAGTTTCGAACTAAGGGCTTGTTTGGCTTGGTGCTTGGTGGCCTCTGTGATCGATTCTCGGTTGCGTAGGAAGAATTGGTAGATGTCTTTACCAGCAATCGCTAAAAACGGTTTGATACACCACCCCGCCAAAGTGGGGCCCATCCATCTCTTCATTCACAAAGGCTTGTTCTTTGAACTGTTGCTGATCCAGGTTCGCATAAAGCCCAGCAGCTGCTGATCCCATTGTGCCCAGCACTCCATTCTATGGTAGTGCTCCTGACAGTAGCCTGGTTGTGCTGGCGGGTGACGAGCTCATTAATACAAGCCTGGAACAGGGGGGGGCTTTCGAAAGTATGGGTTAGTTTGAGCAGGGCCTTACCCGGTCGCAAGCCTCAAGTGCTTTTTCATGCCGTGCGATGCCTTCTGCTTCTTGTAGGGCGGCAGCGTATTCTAAGTTGCTGTCTTCGGCCAGGGTTTCCCAATCATTGGGTTCTGATTCCCTCTCCATTTGTTCTTCTATACCCCAGTCAAATACTTCAAGACTGTGCTCTACTCTATCATCGTGTATTTGTGTTTGCATGCAAAGGGTGTTTTTTGTTAAGTTTAAGTGGGTCATGACTTTTACTCCTGATACTAAAGGTTTTATTATAATTCAAAAAACACTATTTTTAAAGTGTTTTTTGAATTTTCTTAAAATTATTTTTTGCAAAAACGCTTGTTTTTCCCTGGGATTTAAGGCAATTCACACTGCATTTATCTTAAAAGTCTTAAGCTTAAAGTATTTTCTTGCAATGGGCGAGAAACCTCAATGATAGGCAATGCGAACTGGCTGGGGGTTCAAGGCCCTTTAGATGGTGAGAATTCAGAAGGCATTTTAGGCTGTTTTTTTAGGGATTACAAGCGATTTTCCAGTAATTCCCCCCCATCTTTTCTGGGTGCTAAGAAAAATAATCCATAAGGCACTTATTGATGAATTGATAGGAAATCAAAGGGTTTTTTGAAAAAATATCAAAAAAGTCTTGACGGGCCATGGTAAATACGCTATGATTATCGAGTAATTTAGAAAAGCGCGGTTGGCAGGATTTAGAAGATCCCACCAACCACTTACACAACCTAACCGTTAAGGGGTTAAGTCATGTCACAGTCGATCTTATCAAAGTTCATTCTTCCAGCGTACTATTTTTTCTATTGGAGCTGCCAAGGCTCTAGTCCGCCTTTTTTCCTTTGAGTGTTTCATTTCGTTGTTCATTTTACTGAATAAGGTTTAACACGCTTAAAGGAGTCCTATCATGTCCAAATTATCGATAGATAATGTCCTCAATGTTTTGGGTGTCCCTGTGATGCCTGCCCATTCACAAGCTCTGGAGGAGGCTTATCAATTCACCAAGGGTTCTGCCTCTGCTTCCCTGCATCAGCCTGAAGAACCCAGGGTAGATCCGCTCAGTGCCTATATGCAGGACATGGGCAAGGTGAGCCTACTCAGACCCAAGGATGAAATTGCCCTTGGAAAGCGTATGGAAAAGGGTTTTCAGGCACTGTTGTGTACGGTGGCACAGTGTCCCTCAATGCTGGATCCATTGCTGGAGGCCTTCCAAAAGGCACAACGCGCTGAAATACCACTGAGTGAGGTTATCCATGGCTTCATAGAGAACGATGCTCTTTCAGAAAGTGCGGGGGTCCCTCAAAGTCCCCTCAGGAAGGATCTAAGCTTGCAGAGTCCTGAGTGGGTGGAAGCGACCCAGCGATTTGAAGCACTGGCTGCTTTAAAAATTCAGGCTGAGCATTGCCTGGCCCATCTGGGTCGAGCACCTGTGCAAACGCAGCAGGCACTTTTGGCATTGGAGAGCACTTTAAAGGCCTTTAGAATATCTAGCCGCCTATTACACAGCCTAATCTTTGTCTTCAGTGAGGCACTGGCTTTAGAACACTCCCTTGGCTTGAGTGCTACTGAGCAGTCTGCCTTAGGTCATAGGCTCTTAGTAGCCGACGCTCAAGTGCGTCGAGCCAAATATGAGCTTACCCAGGCGAATCTTCGGCTGGTTATTTCGATTGCCAAGAAACACCGAAATCTGGGCTTGAGCTTTGCCGATTTGATCCAGGAAGGAAACTTAGGCCTGATGAAGGCGGTAGATAAATTCGAATACCGAAGGGGCTATAAGTTCTCAACCTATGCGACCTGGTGGATCCGCCAGGCGATCACCCGTGCGATTGCCGATCAAGCGCGGGTGATCCGTGTGCCTGTGCATGTGACTGAAGTGCTGCAAAAGTTAAAAAAGGCTGAACGTAAAATCGTGCAGAGCACAGGCTCCAAGCCCACGATCCAAGCTCTGGCCGATCACACCCATCACTCCCTACAGAAGGTTCGTAGCGTAGTAGCGATCCAAGAGCCCCTTTCGATGGAAACACCTCTCGGGGAAGGGGACATCTCTTTAGGGGATTTAATAGCCGATCCCACAGCACAATCGCCTTTGGAGCTTAGGGCCGGTGATGAATTAGCAAAAGCACTGCAAAAAGTGTTGGCAGAACTGTCTGCGCGTGAAGCCAGGGTGCTCAGCCTGCGTTTTGGTTTAGGGTCAGGGACTGAACAGACCCTCGAAGAAATCGGTCGACATTTAGGCGTGACCCGAGAAAGGATCAGGCAAATTGAGGAACAGGCCTTAGCCAAGCTCAGAATGCCCCATCGAGCGGAGATCTTAAAAGGATTCCTAGAGGCTAGGTCCTCGGAGGTTCCAAAACAAAGATAAGCGCTGAATAACGATTGCCGCACGGCAATCAACTCGGTGTGGCGACGCGTGCTTGAACAGGCTCGCCACGAGGACATAAGCAATCGAACAAGGACATACCTATGTCACGGATAAGCGTATCAGAGCGAGCCTGCTTTTTGAAGAGCCATGGTAGAGCTCTTCAAGGTAGGAATGCCGATGATGGTCAATCGCAAAACCTCAGGCTTGAGAGAGGGTTTAAGGTCTTGATAGCCCATGCTAAAGGTTTGGGTTTTAGCGATAGAATTGCCGAGGCTGGGAATGTTTAAGCATGCCTTTATCGAGGGCTTGGGGCCTCGTTTTTGGTATAACTTAAGATGCTTTTCTTATGTTGTAAGCCTTAAGAATTATGCCAAAGCCGCCTATCATCTTCATCTGAGTCCTTCTTCTGTGACGAAGGCTATTCAAGACTTAGAAGGGGATCTCAAAGTATCTTTGCTTGAGCGAGGTGGTAAGCGTGCATTACAGCTAACCCCCCAAGGCGATCAACTCTATGCACACAGCCTGGAGTTGTTTGGGCGATTACTCGCCTTGGAAAGCTGCTTCAATGCTTCAAGCCAAAAAGCCCCGTTTAGCCTAGGTCTGGAAGTGCCAGAATGGGTGTTGTGTGATTATCTACTGAGCCCTTTACTTCAGTTCAAAGCGCAATGCCCTGATTTTAGAATCGAGTTTTTTCACTCTCCCCAAAGGGATGCCGATCGAGAGCCTGAACTTCGGATCGTTTTGGGGCTGCATAAGCATAAGGGCCTTATTCAAAAGCCTTTGAGTCATTGGCAATTGGCCTTGTATGCCAATAATAGCTATAGGGAAAGGTTTGGCCACCCAGATTGTATGGATGATTTAAAAGATCATGTATGCCTGGGCTGGCAAAGTTTAGATCCCGATTTTTTTAAGGTCTTAAACTGGCATTGTCTATCATCATCACCCCCTCTGACTTTGGGTTCTAGCACTGCTCTCATAAAAATGGCTCAGATGGATCTTGGGATGATGACCTGTTTTAGAGGGCATGCTGCTTTAAAAGAAAGCGGATTATTAGAGCTTGGCAAAGAGTTCTGTGATGAGCATGCCCCCAGATTAGGCTTGTATTTGGTGGGTGCACCCACATGCTGGGCCCAAGCCGAGATCCAGGCTTTGTATCAACATTTGAAACAATCGTTGCAAGGACATAAGCGTTCCATTGTGGAAACGTAAATGTGTTTTATATTCGTGAAAAAGCAATGTAAACAGCGTTGTTTTTAGATACAGTTTAGAACCTAAAAGATCTGTTAACCAAGGAGGAAGCAAGCATGCTATTGATAGAAGATTTTCGAAGTGAAGCGTACAAAGAAGAAATGATGAAGATCCACACATTGGTGTCTTTGACTTTAAGCCGACACTTGAACAGTCGAGTGGATAGGGTGCATCGGGAAACGGACGATCAACGCTGGCTGAGCGAGCAGGGGGTTCAAGAGGCCTTAAAATTGCTGGATCAATTGGATTGGTTTTTAGAAAAAGGCCCCCTAAAGGCTTACTTAGAGCAGCATGCCCTTTTATGGGCCTTACTCGAAGAGCTGGGACTTACCCCAGGCCTAGAGGAAGCTATTAAGCGTCAGTTTGGTAGGGCTTGGCATCCTAGGGTCTTTGATAGTTCGGATTGCTAATAGGGTTAAGCGCTGAAAATGGTATCCCATGAAGGAATCTACCTTGATTATCGCCTGATCACTTTGAATTGAGCCATGCTATCAAAAATAATCCCCTATCCATTCAAAAAAAGGTGTGGGAATACCGGGATATGCATTACAATCACACAGGTATTTAATGCTTAGAGGGGTCATTGATCTGAGTATAGGATAGGGTTAAAGCCTAAAAAAGACCACTAGACAAAGCGCTTATTTTTTGAGGAGATCTTAAAATGTCCAAGCAGCCAAAGAAGTCTCGTAAAAAAAAGTCAGAGTTTGACAGTCCTTGGAAGGCAATTATAGATCTGTACTTTAAAGACTTTATGGCACTGTGTTGGCCTGAGAAGCACGCTATCATAGACTGGCATAAAGGCTATACGATGTTGGATAAAGATCTGATCAAGATTGATAAAAATGCTGCCATCAGCAATCTTTGTGTAGACAAACTGATAGAAATTCACTGCATAGATGGTGAGGTTACTTATCTGATTCTGCACTTAGAAATACAGCGAAACGCCCATATTAACTTTGAGCAGAGAATGTTTCAATATCGCTGTCGTTTGAGAGAGTTGTACAATAAGCCGATTGCAAGTCTAGCTGTATTAATCGATGCAAATCCTGATTGGAGACCTAATAGTTACCGTGAGGAAGTGTGGGGATCGTCATTGGAGATGATCTTCCCGATTGTTAAAATGACTGACTACCAAGATCGAATAGCAGAGCTTCAGTTGTCTAGCAATCGTTTTGCCCATGTGATATTGGCGCAGTTAGCCCTGAACAAGAAAGAAGAACCCGAAGCGAGGCTGTCCACGAAATTTGAATTGACTCGCAATCTGTATAAACTGGGATGGTCAGGTGAGGATGTGAGGTCCCTGTATAAGTTTATAGATTGGGTTATAACCCTACCTTCAGAGCTGGACTTGGTTTATAATGACAGAGTCATGAAAATCGAGAAGGAGTTAAAAGTGGAATACGTTACGACTGCCGAGCGCGTCGGAATTCAAAAAGGTTTGCAGCGGGCTGTAGAGCAGATTGTGGCTGCAGAGCATGTTGGGGTACAAAAGGGCATACAGCAGGGTGTGCAGCAGGGTGTGCAGCAGGGTGAATCTGCCGTGGTGCTACACCTATTGGAGAAGAAATTTGCGGATGTTCCAAGTTCTTATCGAGAGAGAATTACGCAAATGGATGCAAGTACTTTGCTAAAACTATCAGAACAAATCCTGTTCAGCCAATCATTAGAAGATGTCTTTAAGCATTAACCAGCTAACATAGATTTAGCTCTTCAATTATACGAGCATGATTTAGGCTTCCATCTAATATTAAGTTTATCAAAAAACTTAATTATTGGCTGATGGTGAAATCAAACTTGAAAATGAAAAAGAATCCATTGCTGAAAGTCTTTTAGCTTTGGGGCTTATGCCTTAAGAATCGCCAAATCTGTGCACCATTTAAAAGGCACTAAAAAAAGCCGAACAAGCCTTCGTGTGGGGATTTTGTGGGGATGGGTAGTGCTTTGTTATGCTCTGTTGTGCTGTGTAGCGGGCCCAACAGTGAAAAAATAGCTAAAAAACCGCATAAATTGAGAGTCATAAAACCTTGAATCGGATTGTGATTCCGGTCGTCGTGGGTTCGAGTCCCATCGTTCGCCCCATCATTTAA
>JAGOUJ010000045.1:0-1572 GCA_018061325.1 Gammaproteobacteria bacterium | reverse complement strand
CCAAAGGTATGCTTTAAGTCATGAACTCTGACTTGAACCAGATTGGCTCTTTGCCGTGCTCCGTTCCAAGCTTTGTTGTTCATGCCATTAATAGGTCTACCTCGGTAAGTAAAAACCCGTTTGGGGTGTTTACCACGTTGCTTCTCTATCACTCTTCGAGCCACCTCGTTTAAAATAACCAGACGATGCTCCCCATTTTTAACCAATGAATCAGGGACAATAAAAACAGAGCCTATTTCAGGGACAGAGACTTGGATTTCCCAAGCCCATTCCAAGTAACAGATTTCTGCTTCTCGGCATCCAGTGTTCACTGCAAATAAAGCCATATCTTGGAGATGGGGTGGCAGCTCGGCAAAGAGCCGTTCTTGTTCCGCCCAGTCCAGAGGATAAGGTTTTCTAACATCCTGTTTGGGGAGTAACTTGATTTTGGGGGCTGCCTGGAGCCAAGTGAGTCCTTCTTCATCCATCCATTCGCTAGCAGCGAGATTGAGGATGCGGCGAACGACTTGCAAACCATGGTTAATGGTATTTGTTTTAACACCTTCTTTTCGTCGACTTTCAATAAAAGTCTGTAATGAACCCATGTGAATGGCATCCAAATCCAAGTGCCCGATATAAGGCATTAAGCCTTTCAGGCGGCCTACATCATCCGACAAACTCCGTTTATGCGAATGGGTTTCAACGAACCGAGTCGCAGCCTCATCAAAGATTCGTTTAGGCCTTAAACCATAGATTTTAGCTTGTCTATAGGTCTTTAGTCTTCGAACGAGGTACCTTTCTGCTTCTGCGAGTTCAGACGTTCCAGTGCTTTCGCAAAGGCGCTGTCCGTCGACCACTTTGTTAATGTGCCAGATTTCGCCCCGTTTGACCAAGCCTGGCATTTTTTTGCTTTTTTGTCCCATACTGTTCTCCTTGGTAGTACAGGACACTCGTTACGTTGCTTAGTATCCTCTACCCATTGGTCTAAATCAAGACGGTCAAATCCAATGCCTCGGGCCCCAATACGCACAATAGGCATGATGGGTTTGATGTCTTTGTTAAAGCGGTTCTTATTCATGCCTAAGTATCGCGGTGCATCTTTGAGCCGAATCACTTTCGGAGGGATTTTAGGAGTGCGCATAATTTGGTATTCCTTGGCTACTTTTTCTGAAGTCACAACCTCTTTTTCCATATCCTTTCAACCTTTATACGGCTATGATGCCGCTTTAAAATGAAAAATATTGCAATTTTAAAGCGCCAAACTATTTAAGACCCAAACTCTTTTTCTGTTTGTATAATCCAAGCTTATCGCAAACAAATGACACGCGTGTATCAATTTTAATCGGTAGTCTATGGATAGATGGAAGATATATTAATGTGTGATGTTAATAGACCAACAGGCTCATTCAAACATAGGTTTAGATTTGCATTGTTTTCAGTCAGAGGATGGTTTCTGCTATTTTAATAGTGTTTTTGATTGTTCAAAAACCAGGGGGGTAGATTGTTCTCTTACGAAAACATCACACAATCACAAGGTTATCTTTTGGATCTTAAAGCAAAGAGCTTAGAGTGAAAAAACATTGAAAAAAGCTC
>JAGOUJ010000044.1 GCA_018061325.1 Gammaproteobacteria bacterium | reverse complement strand
GATCTCAGTCCTCAGGGGTGCATCGGCTTCCTTGTTCCCTCACTCAAGTGCCCTTAAGTGAACCACTTTAAGTGGTCAACTTCAAGATACAAGGGGTCGACCGCTTTAGCGGTCGGGGGTGAGGGAAGATTTTTTTAAAGCCGCATAATAAAACCCATCTCTATTCCCTTGTCCGGGCAATACCTGATGTCCAAAGTTCTGTACTAATCCTAGGGGCAGGTTCAAAGACATAGCAATAGCTTCTGTATTTTGTGCAACAAAATCTTGGATCAGATCGGCATTTTCTTGGGGCAAAATAGAACACGTGGTATAAAGCAAAATACCCTCTGGTTTTAAGAGGGGCCATAAAGCTTCTAATAATTGCTTTTGTACAGGCACCATGGCCAGGCAATTATCTTCGGTTCTAAGATACTTAATATCGGGATGTCGTCTAATCACCCCCGTAGCGGAACAAGGTGCATCCAAAAGGATCCGATCGAATAATACCCCATCCCACCAAAGATTCGGTTTCGAAGCATCCGCTTCTAAAAGGGTGGCTTTTAAATGTAGGCGTTCCATAGTGTGTCGCATTCTTTGAAGGCGTGTGTTGGAGTTATCCAGTGCAAGCATATTTAAAGTGGGTTCTGTTTCTAGGAGTAAAGCGGTTTTTCCACCCGGTGCTGCACAGGCATCTAAAACGCGTAGGCCAGGTTTTAGATCGAGTAACCCAGCAATGGCTTGGGAAGCGGCATCTTGCACAGAAAAGTAGCCTGCTTCAAACCCCGGTAAAGTCTCTATGTTTTGAGGGGTTTTTAAGTGAACACCTGTGGTTGACTGTTCTATGGCAAAAGCCTCAATGTTCTCTTCTTCTAAGCGCGACAGGTAGTCTTTGCGGCTTATTTGTTGAATATTAATTCTTAAGACTAAAGGGGGAGCTTGATTATTTGCTTCGAGAATACTTTGCCAATGAGCAGGCCATGCTTTTTGAATGGCCTGCATGAGCCATGAGGGATGTGCATACAAAGCAGTTGCCTCGCTCTCCATGAATCCTTGAAGCCGGGTGGCTTCGCGTTGATAGTTTCTGAGAATGGCATTCACTAGTTTAGAGGCCCAGGGTTTCTGAAGTGCTAGGCAAGCACCCACGGTTTCTGCCACAGCAGCATACGGGGCTGTTTGCAAAAACATCAATTGAAAAAGACCTACGTATAATAAGCATTGTAGATCTTTATCTTTTGCTTTGAGAGGTTTTTCCAGCAGCTTATGCAGTACAAAATCCAAACGCGGTAACCAGCGCAGTACACCAAAAGCAAGGGCTTGTACAAAGGCTGCATCCATTTTTTTTGGGCAATTTTTTTTAAAAGTCGCCAGCACCTTGGTTAAAGGCTGTTGATGGTCAAGGACCTGGATAATAAGATGGGCTGCAATGGCCCTGGTATTGTTTAGCATTTCGTTTCAATCGGGGTGTAGGGGCCGGTCTCCGTGCCGGCCCTGCAAACATGTGCCGATCCTGATGCGCAAGGGGTTGTTAAAACCATTGTGTGCCAATACTAAACAAAGCAGCCTTCGATTTTAAGATTTCTGAAACTTTCAAGCGTTTTGCATTGGGCAGTTGTAGTTCCAAGAGTCTAAGCACCCCATCGCCTGTTTTGATATCGATACTGTCTTTATTGTGTGCAACAACGGTGCCGGGTCTTGCCGTGCTGCTCATCGTTATAGGCATTGCATCCCAGATCCTGATGCACAGCTCATCTTTGTGCATGGTCGCAATGGGCCAGGGATTAAAGGCTCGAATTTTGCGATCGAGTACAGCTGCCGATTCTGTCCAATCAATGGCTGCATCCGTTTTGCACAGTTTAGGCGCAAAGCAAACCTTGCTCAGATCTTGTGGGGTATAAAGCGCGGTTTTATGTTTAATTTGCGCTAGGCTTTTTAACAAGGCTTTTGCACCCAGCTGGGCTAATCGATCTTGCAAACTGGCGGTGGTATCTCTTGGATCAATCGTACAGGTTTCACGTAGAATCACATCGCCACTATCTAAGCCTTCGTCCATACGCATCATCGAGATCCCCGTCTCTGTGTCGCCGGCTAAAAGGGCTGCTTGTATGGGAGAAGCCCCACGAAAGCGTGGCAATAGCGAAGCATGTACATTCATACAACCATGCGTGGGGATGTCTAAAACCGTTTTGGGTAATAACAGACCATAAGCGGCGACCACCATCAGATCGGGCTTTAAGCTTCGTAATTGATCTTGCTCTATCGGATCTTTAAGACGGGTGGGTTGATAGACAGGGATCTCATGCGCTAGTCCCAAGGTTTTTACGGGACTGTATTGGATGGCGCGCCCCCGGCCGCTGGGTTTATCGGCTTGGGTATAAACCCCCACAATCGTGTGTTTGGCGTGCAGCAGGGCTTCCAAGCATACGCTTGCAAAGTGTGGGGTACCTGCAAAGACAATCCTAAAATTCATTGTTCAAAGCACCTGGTTTAATGGTCAGATTGATGCAATGTCTGAAAGACATGCTTGGGATCATTCTTGATAATCTTTAATAACACTAAAGCAGGACCATCGGGTTTACGGTGTCCTTGTTCCCAATTTTGCAATGTCCTTAAGGAAATGCCTATCATGGTTGAAAACTGTGTCTGGGTTAAACCAGCCTCTTGACGTATCGCCTTAATATTTAACTCTTCATAACGTAATGAACGTTTTGCTTTTAATTCTCCGCGCGATATCTTTCCAGCTTGCTGGACACTCGTTAAAAGCTGTTCAAATAATTTATTATCCATTGCTTAATTCCTCCGTCATCACTTTTTTCAAACGCTGCAACTGTTCAGGGCTAAGATTATCTTGTACATTTTTTGGATAAGCCAATAAGAAAATGATTTGATCTTGTCTGACCTTCCAATAATAAATAACGCTAACACCGCCTCGTTTACCACGACCTTCAACACCCCATCGTATCTTACGCAGTCCCTCAGAGCCGGGGATTAAATCTCCCATGTCTGGCCTTAATATTAAAGCTTTTTGTAATTCACTGTATTTTTCCTCAGACATTAAGTCCAAAATAAGCTTAGTGAATAGGGGAGTTTCTATAAATATCATTGTTTGATTGTACGTCAGGGACGTAGTTCTTGGCAAGCTGTTTAATACTATACTTTAAAGCATGGGTTTAATGGAGCATGGCGCTATGCGATTTTCATGGATCATAGGGACAGTGGGGATCTTCGTTCTAAGCCTTAGTCAGATAGTGCAGGCTACACCTCA
Organism: Gammaproteobacteria bacterium; assembly: GCA_018061325.1. Classification (GTDB taxonomy): domain Bacteria; phylum Pseudomonadota; class Gammaproteobacteria; order UBA6186; family Azoamicaceae; genus CADEGZ01. Next base: position 7,891 of record JAGOUJ010000044.1, on the reverse strand, counting down.
ATCTGCGAAGTCTCCCAAGGCGCCAAAGACCGCACAGATTATCAAATTAAAACCACAAATCCGTGCAGAAGCTTTAGACAATAAGGGTGTGACTATTCCGCTGAATCAAATAAAACCTTTTTTACAACGATCCTTGATTCTCGATAAGCAAAAACAGTTTGAACAAATGCCCTATGTCTTATCCGAAGCCGAAGGGCGTGCGCTATCCGGGCCTGGATCCATACTCTATGTGCGTGGCGTGAAGGATAAGGAAGAGTCGCTTTATGATATCTATAGCAAAGTAGGTCGTACCTACAGACACCCTAAAACCAATGAGATCTTAGGGTTTGAAGCCTTTGCCATTGGTACGGCAAACTTACAGGCACTGGGCGACCCCGCCACTTTTGAGATTCAAAATGCAGAAGAGGTCGTGGAATCTGGGGCACGGTTAGCGCCCAGTTTTGCGACGGAATTACCCGTAGACCTTCAATTAAAACCTGCAGACACGCTGGCCGAAGGTTATGTGTTAGCCGCTAAAAATAGTATGATGGGTGTAGGAACGGGTAATGTGGTTACCATTAGTATGGGGCATCGAGAAGGGCTGATCGAAGGTCAAACCCTCGCTATCTATAGGCCTGGAAAAGTATTGGCCGATCCCATGGGCAAAAAAGGATGGCGTGCAGAAAAGGTGTCTTTACCCGATAGACGCATCGGTCAACTACTGGTTTTCCAAAGCTATGAAAAATTAAGTCTTGCGCTGATTTTAGATAGTACAGAGTCTATTGATCTCCTGGATAAGGTTAAACGCCCCTAATGAGCTAATTTACACACTTGTGAGTCAGTGCTAAAATCCCTACACTTGCCCATCACGCTTAAACCAAAGGGTATGAGATGGACAATCAGAATGAAACCTTACCTTATATACTTGCATTATTACGGATCCCAGGTGTTGGCCCTATATCGTTGGCCGAGGCATTAGAGGCCCACCCCGATCCCCGAACACTCTTTGATAGCCGGGGCTATTGCACCTGGTTTAAGAGCAAGGCCGATTGGTCTTTGGTGGATAAAGATCTAGCATGGGCTCAAAAACCAGATTGCAGTCTCTTAAGCCTTCAAGATCCGAATTACCCTTCGCTGCTCTCAGAAATCCACAGTGCACCGCCCCTTTTATTTGTACAGGGCAATCGGCGATTGCTGAGTCAATTGCAAATAGCGATTGTGGGTAGTCGTAATCCTAGTTATGCGGGTCTTGAGAATGCTTTACAGTTTGGCAAATATTTTTCAGGTGTGAGACTAACGGTAACCAGTGGATTGGCGCTAGGGATTGATGCGGCCGCACACAAGGGTGCCTTGTTAGGCGTAGGTCAGACGATTGCTGTTTTAGGCAATGGCTTGGATCAGATTTATCCCAGTGCCCATAAAAATTTAGCCCAGCAGATTATTGATCAAGGGGGTGCCTTGGTTTCGGAATTTCCAATCGGTACACCGCCTTTACCCGGCCATTTTCCTAGACGCAATCGTATTATCAGTGGTTTAACAGTGGGTACTTTGGTGATAGAAGCTGCCTTAAACAGTGGATCACTGATTACCGCCAAGTATGCTTTAGAGCAGGGTCGAGAGGTCTTTGCCGTGCCGGGTTCTATTCATAGTCCTTTGGTGAAAGGGTGCCATGCTTTAATTAGAGAAGGGGCAAAGCTGGTAGAAACCGCCGAACATGTGGTAGAAGAGCTTGGGTCCTTAAAAGGTTATGTGGCCTGTACGAGGAAAAGCGATAAAGCTAGTCGAGAAACTCGTGATTCCTTGGGATCTGCCCAGGAGTCCCTTTTGCAGCAAGTGGGTTATGAGTGCACACCCATGGAGTCTATTTTGCAGCAAAGCAGATTGACGGCTAAGCTTGCTTCTAGCATGCTCTTGGAGTTGGAATTGCAAGGTTATGTGTGCTCGGTGCCTGGAGGCTATGCCCGTTTATTAGCCTGATACAATTTTAAGTGTTAAGTGAGATACCATGGGAAAAAATTTACTTATTGTAGAATCCCCGGCTAAGGCTAAGACCTTAGCAAAATATCTGGGGCCTAGTTTTACGATCCTAGCCTCTTATGGCCATGTACGGGATCTGTTGCCTAAGACCGGTGCGGTAGATACCGAACATGACTTTGCCATGAAATATGCGGTCATTGAAAAAAATACTAAGCATGTCACCGAGATTTGTACCGCCTTAAAAAAGGCTGACACCCTGTATCTCGCAACCGATCCGGATCGCGAGGGCGAGGCCATTTCTTGGCATTTATGCGAGCTTTTACAAGAGCGCGGTATACTTAAAAATAAAACCGTGCATCGCGTGGTGTTCTACGAAATTACCAAGGCGGCTGTACAAGCAGCGGTTAAAAATCCAAGAGCTGTGTCGATGGATTTGGTGAACGCGCAGCAAGCACGTCGAGCTTTGGATTATTTGGTGGGCTTTAATTTATCGCCGCTCTTATGGAAAAAAATACGTCGGGGATTATCGGCAGGTCGTGTGCAAAGCCCAGCGCTGCGATTGATTGTAGAGCGTGAAGAGGCTATCGAGCAATTTAAATCCCAAGAATATTGGAGCTTAGAGGCCGATCTCAAGGCTAAAAAACAAGCATTTACTGCGCGCTTAGTGGAATATCAAAACAAAAAAATAGAACAATTTTCTGTGACCACCGCTGTCGAGGCTCATGCCATTCAAAACGCGCTGCAAACACTGGCCAAGGGCAAATTGCGCATCGATAAAATTACCAAAAGTCAGAAAAAACGTAATCCTACTGCACCGTTTACCACTTCAACCTTACAACAAGAAGCTTCTAGAAAACTGGGCTTTACTACACAAAAAACCATGCGTGTGGCACAGCAGTTGTATGAAGGTGTGGATGTTGGTGAAGGCGCGGCAGGACTTATTACCTATATGCGTACCGATTCGGTGAGTTTGGCTTTAGAGGCGGTCGCCGAGATTCGTAGGGTGATTGAAGAACGCTATGGTGCAGCCTCTGTGCCCGAGGCACCCAGGATCTATAAAACCAAATCGAAAAATGCCCAAGAAGCCCATGAGGCCATTCGTCCCACCATGCCGGCTTTGTTGCCCGATATGATTCGGCAAGCCTTAACGCCGGATCAGCACAAATTGTATGCATTAATCTGGAAAAGAACGGTCGCTTCGCAGATGATTCATGCCACTATCGATGCGGTAGCCGTCGATCTATCTTGTGGTCCTGGCCATCGCTTTAGAGCCAATGGTTCGATCGTTGCGATCCCGGGTTTTATGCAGGTATACCTAGAAAGTGTGGATGATACGCTGAAATCAGAAGATGACGAAGGCTTATTGCCACCCTTGGTCGAAGGCGAGCTGGTCGATTTAAGTGAGTTGCGCGCAGAGCAGCATTTTACCGAACCACCACCCCGTTTTTCTGAAGCCTCTTTGGTTAAAACCTTGGAAGAGCATGGTATAGGGCGACCCTCTACCTATGCTTCTATTATTTCGACTTTGCAACAACGCGCCTACGTTATTTTGGAAACCAAGCGTTTTAAGCCCACCGATGTGGGACGTATTGTGAATAAGTTTCTTACCAAATATTTTACGAGTTATGTGGATTACGATTTTACAGCAAAATTAGAAGATGAATTAGATGCTGTGGCGCGCGGAGAAAAGCAATGGCTGCCACTCATGGCAACTTTTTGGAAACCTTTTATTGAGCTGGTACATCTCACCGAAGGCAGCGTGAAGCGTCAAGATGTGACTCAGGAAGCTTTAGATGAAGCTTGTCCTAAGTGCAGTCAGCCTTTATCGATTCGTTTAGGTAAACGGGGTCGCTTTATTGGTTGTACCACCTATCCTGCTTGCGATTATACCCGTAGTTTGGAAGATGAACCGGATAAAGTCGCAATAGAACCTAAAATCGTCGAGGGTAGAACTTGCCCCAAATGCGAGAGTTCTTTACTGATTAAGCGCGGTAAATACGGCGATTTTATTGGTTGTTCAGCCTATCCAAAGTGTCGTCATATTGAGTCCTTAGAAAAAGCTTTGGATACCGAGGTGCTGTGTCCACAGTGTCAAAAATCTACACTCATTAAAAAGAAATCTCGTTACGGTACGTATTTTTATGCGTGTCAGGAATATCCGGTCTGTAAGTATGCAGTGAACCATCCGCCGCTCGCGGAGCCTTGTCCACAATGCCATTGGCCTATCTTGACCTTAAAAACTACCAAGCGTAAAGGTGTTGAAAAGACTTGCCCTGTCAAAGAGTGTGATTTTGCTTTACAGGTTGAGGGCCCACAAACGAGTGATGTGTAAACGCACCAAAGATAGGGCGTCGATTAGGGTGGGGGCGTGATTATACATGATGACAGTACCGCTGTTAAAAACTATTTGCTCGCATTGCATGCTGATCTCTGTACGCAATTAGCTAGGGAAGATGGCAGAGCCTCTTTTGTGCATGATCGCTGGCAGCGCAATGAAGGCTACGAGGGTTGCAGCAGTGTCCTTAGTGAAGGCACAGTGCTTGAACGTGCAGGGGTTAATTTTTCACATATCACGGGGAAACATTTACCCGCTTCGGGTAGTGAACGCTTAAAGGCACTGGCAGGTTCTGCTTTTGAAGCGATGGGTATTTCTACCGTGATTCATCCGCGTAATCCTTTTGTGCCCACAGCACACGCCAATGTACGCCTTTTTAAGGTACAACCGCTGAATGCACCCCCTGTATGGTGGTTTGGAGGTGGTTTTGATCTCACACCCTATTACCCTTTTATGGAAGATTGTGTGCATTGGCATAAGATGGCTAAAGCCAGTTGCGATCCCTTTGGTGCATCCATGTATCCACGGTTTAAACAATGGGCCGATGAGTATTTTTATTTGAAGCATCGGGCGGAAGCCCGTGGGATTGGTGGGCTCTTTTTTGATGATTTGAATGAAGGGTCTTTTGATTATTGTTTTGCTTTTATGCGATCGGTGGGTGATCATTTTATGCAGGCCTATCTTCCGATTATCGCCAAGCGTAAAGCTACGCCTTATACAGAACGTGAACGTTATTTTCAATGTTATCGACGTGGACGTTATGTCGAGTTTAATTTGATTTTCGATCGAGGCACACTCTTTGGTTTACAATCGGGCGGGCGTACCGAATCTATTTTGGTATCTATGCCGCCGGTCGTGCATTGGAATTATGGCTTTGTGCCGGAACCCGGCAGTGCAGAGGAAAAGCTTCACGACTTTCTTAAACCTAGGGACTGGTTAGCTTAATTGCGCATTGGTGGAAAACAGTACCCACTACTACACTGTAAGCATTGTCTATGGCATTTTTACATACTTTAAGTCATAGATCCGCCTAATATCGATAGCAAGTGGGGGTACAACATGAGTCGCTTTAAAAGATCTAGCAGCATATTACTGATTGCATTTTGTGCAGCCAGTCCTGTTTTAGCCACACCCTTCGATTGGCATCCTCATGCACCCTATATGGGGGCCGATCTGCAAGAACGCCAAATGAATTATAAGAGGGGTTATGGCGATAATTTGATTAAAAAAACAGCCGTCCAAGGTAATTTTTATGTAGGCACGAAATTACAAGACAATATGGCTGTAGAGTTTGGCTACGAGGTCACAAAAACGAAGAGCAGAATTTCCACATTACATGGAGGTGATCTATCAGCAGGTAGTATTGTACCTTCGGGTACAGGTTCATCTCCCATTATTTTTAGAAGTTCAGCCACTGTAAAGGGCCCACACCTAGATTTTGTTGGCTTTCGTGGTTTTGACAAAAACCCAGACTTTAAGCTCTTTGGCTCTATAGGTGTTGGGGTTTTTCGATCAAGCTTTCAGCGTGACACTTTACACATGGGAACCTTTGGGGTTTCAGGCACTAGTCGTGTCTTAAGTAGAAACAAATTTGTTGTGCGCCTGACAGGCGGGGCACAATATATGCTTAACAAGCACTTGGGTGCTCGGCTGGGCATTGGTTGGGTCAACACCTCCAGTGTAACGGCGCACGCTGGTGATGGCACAACACTCATATTTAAGCCCAAAGACACGACGTTTTGTGGCTTAGGCGTACTTTGGGCTTTTTGATAGTCAGAATCCAGCTGCTCGGGCTGCTGCTAGACTTCTTTGATATTCATTTGCAGCATCTAATGCTGCCTGTTGCTTGCGCGCTGCTTCTTCCCGTATTCTGGTTTCTGCCAGTTCTCTCTGTTGTTGTAAGAGCAATGTCTGTTGTCGTTCAGCAGCAGCTAAGGCTTCTACGCGGGCTCTTTCTATGCGAGCGGTCTCTTCCAATTGCCTTTGGATTTCTGCCAGACGTGCATGCTCAGCAGTTGCAAGGGCTTCTACGCGGGCTCTTTCTATGCGAGCGGTCTCTTCCAATTGCCTTTGGATTTCTGCTAGACGTACACGCTCAGCAGTTGCAAGGGCTTCCACACGCGCGGCCTCTTCACGTTCACGCGTAGCCGTTGCTTCATCCGCTGCTATCTGTTCTTCGACTTCACCTTCTTCTAACAAGGGTTCTTCATCATGCTCTTCTGCGTCTGACAGTGTGATCTCCTCAGGCATACCGCCAGCAGGTGCCACCTCAGGCAGCAGTGGAGGCGATACAACAACTTCTTCAATAATCTCTAAGTCTCTTAATGTGTTTGGTAAAACGGAATCAGCCAAACCATCAGCTTTTTCAGCAGGTACTTCTAAAACAAGATCGATCATCGAAGCAAAAATAGTAGAGTGTTCGTTGTTTGCAGGTGCATTCAGACCATTATTGCGAAGATTTTTTGAAGATGATGCAACATCAGCATCATTCATCATCATGGGGGGGGTAGCAACACTAACAGTGTTGATGGGCGTTTCATTGGCAGGGCGAGTTAGGAGATAGCGTATCTGGCCTAGCACGCTTACTATGCCCGTTCCCCATGTGCCCCAACCTTGAGCGGGTGGCGCAGAGGGATTTTGTTTCATCTCTTCTTGCATTAAAGTAACGGCTGTTATCCCACCAGGTACTTTTGCCTTATCTAAGGGAGTCATACTGGCTACATGGGTTACCTGCTCTTCAGTTAATTTAGATCGTTTAGCGATTGCTTTGATATCATCCGGGGTTAGCTGCGTTACGGCCATGAGCGCTGGCGTAACGGTGGCATTGTTGGGCTGTTGTTCGTCTGCTGCTCTTTCCACAATAACCTCCATGCATGCAATACAGTGTTCAAAAATCCAATCTGAGAACAATGTCAGGCTAACAGGGTCTTCTGTTTTTTGTCAAATGATCCATCGACCTAGGCACTATCTCTCTATTCTTCAAGACGTTAAGCAAAGTGGGCGTTCAACGGTAGCAGTGGCGGCAGAGATAACCCGTTAGCAATTTGAGAGGGGTTGTATGTCTTATAGCAAATATGCTATGAGTGTCCAATGAAGCAGTAGTCAATAACTTTTTATAGTCCTGAAGTAAAAAAAGAGATCGCTAGATTGCCTAGAGTTCTTTCGGGATTTGGAAATAGCCTATCAAAGGCTAAGCGCGGTAAAACAATGAAAAGACTATCGAACAAAGATTTGGTTGAAAAACTCATGAAAAACAAGCGATTGAGAGCAGAGTATGATGCTTTGGGGTCTGAGTTCGAGCTTTTAGAAACAATGCTCAAAGCACGCTCCATCGCGGGGTTATCTCAAATCCAAATAGCACGTAAGATGCGAACGACTACTTCTGTGGTGGGTCGACTAGAAGCATCTGGTAGCAAAACACAGCATTCTCCGAGCGTTCGTACTTTAGAGCGCTACGCGAAAGCGCTTGGATGCAGGCTCAAGATTGATTTTATACGAACTGCTAAGTCGGCGTAAGGAGTCTTAATTGTTGAATAGCACGCTTTCAGCCTACCAGGCATCCATTGGCATTATTTTGAATGAAAAGCAGCAGCTTTTAAT
>JAGOUJ010000063.1 GCA_018061325.1 Gammaproteobacteria bacterium | reverse complement strand
TCCCTGGGTGTTTTGATTGGCAGAGCGGGTACAGGAAAAACCACCACCTTAAAACCGGTGGTGGATATTTATACCCAATCGAATTACAAGGTTATTGGCTTATCCTTATCCGCCGCTGCGGCGGATAACCTAAAACTCGAAGCCAATTGTGAAAGTGAGACCATTGCCTTTTATTTAGATAAATGGGAACGGCTAGAGGCCATACAGCAAAGGTATTGGTCAATACATCCTACACATGAGCATCCTGGCATAGTACGAGAATTAAACAGCCTTATGGATTATGGCTTAACGAAGCAACATCTGGTTATTGTGGATGAGGCAGGCATGGTGGGTACTGCGCAATGGCATCGCTTGCTATACCATATACAAAAGGCCGGTGCCAAACCTATCGCAGCGGGAGATGATCATCAATTCAAAGCGATGGATGCAGGTGACTTTTTTAGAAAATTTACTGAAACAGCAAAAGCACACAATACCCTATCCACCTTAAGCAACATCATGCGGCAACAAGAGCCTTGGATGCAAGAAGCCTCTGTGTTGTTTGCTGAGCTTAAAACCTATGAAGCTTTAGCACGTTATGAAAACCATGGATTGGTTCAAAAGATAGCGCCAGGTGTTGAAGGGATCCAATTGATTGCCAAACATTACATGGACAAGCTTTTGGATAACCCAGAAAAAACTGGCTTGTTGTTGGCCTCTACCAATGTGCAATGTGAAGCTTTGAATAGAGAAGTCCGACATCTTTTAAAAGAACAAGACCTATTGGCAAAAGAAGAATTTTCCATTCAGGGTCGCGGTTTTGCTGTTAATGACAAAATTATTTTTCTAAGTAATGACAGAGCAAAAAATATTGCCATTATGGATTCTGAAGGCCATTTAAAAAATGATTTTATGGTTAAAAATGGTACTAAGGGTCAAATTATTACTATTACAAAAAATGAATCACTTAACGCGTATCAAGTCACCGTCACCATTGATGAAAATACGTATGCTACATTTAATACACAGCATTATTCCGCATTTAATCATGCGTATGCCTCCACTTTATTGAAAGCACAGGGGCAAACAGTAGATTGGTCTTATGTGCTGGCATCTAAACACATGGATGCTTACGCCATTTATGTGGCATTAACGCGACATCGAGAGGAAACAAAACTTTTTTACGATGAAAAAACATTTGCTGATTTTAAAAGCCTTCAATCCTTCTTGGGTCGCGTCAATGCTAAAGACTTAGTCGTGGATTACACTATTTCAGCCGAAAATCTTAACGCATGGGAAAATGTTCAAGATTATAAACTCTTAGGACAAGATTTTGCAGCAACCATTAAAGAACAAGATTGGGAGGGATATCAAGCTTTAAAAGCAGAAAGGATAGCGCTTGGAAAAATTATTTTAAGTGAGTGGGAAGAACATCAGCCTTTTTTAAGACAAGCCGGCATTACGCAAGAATCAATGGAAATCGCTTGTGGTCAAAAAATACGTCCTTTATCCTTAGCGGAAATAGAGGCTAAAACGAATGTTGGCTTATATGCGGAAAAATCCTTGCAAGCGCGTCTCGTCTGGCGAGACATCAGACAAACCCATCCAGGTAAAAACTGTTACCAGCATGCACGCTATGCGGAATTTACGGTATTACGACAAGAAAGAAATGCACTTGCCGCCTTAATGGTATCGCAAAAGCCTCGTTATCAAGAATGGATAAAGGAATTAGGCAAAGTACAAGGCATTAGTTGGAAGACCTTAGTGGCTCAATCCACACAGGGGACAGAATTTAAAATTGAGAAATCTGCCTATACTAAAAACACGGGTATTGAAAGCGATAAAGGACATTCAGTTGCACCCTCTCCTTATAGAACACCTTTTGTTCGGGTAGAGCCGCAGCAAATTAAAGACGAACTTCAATACAAAATAGGAATATTAGCGCGCACGCTTTTGGGAGAACCACAGCAAAAAAATGCCAGAGAATGGCGTTATGGAAATCAAGGTTCTATTGCTATTTGTGTTGCTGGCACAAAACAAGGGCTTTATGCAAATTTTGAGACATCTTCTTATGGTGGACCTTTACAACTGATCCAAGACAGCTTAAAAATAGATCATAAAGAAGCCTACAAATGGGCAATCGATTGGCTAGGACATTCTTTGTCTCAACGTGAACAGCGGGTAGATTTCAGATCAGAAATTCCCTCTAAACAAAAAAACGTGGAACGACAATGGATCCCGATTTTTCCTGTACCCACAGACAAACAAAATCCTGACATAAAAAAAGATAAGAATTTATCTTATCAATTGACCCAGAAGGGTCGATTTGAAGTAGAACGATATCCTTATAAAGATGCAGGTGATCACTTGTTAGGCTATACGGTTCGTCTTGAAAACAAAAAAGGCGACAAGGTGGTATTACCTCTAACCTATTGCCGAGAACAACAAGGCGCACAAGAATGGCGTTGGCAAGGATTTGGCAGTGAGAGGCCTTTATATGGTTTAGATCGCCTAGCCAAACATCCTCTTAAACCGGTATTGGTGGTAGAGGGTGAAAAGACCGCTAACCACGCACAAGTTTTATTTCCTAATAGCATCGTTGTCAGTTGGCCAGGCGGAACGGGTGCTGTTAATCAAGTAGATTGGTCTCCACTGATGGGTAAAAATATCACACTATGGCCAGATAACGATGAAGCGGGCGTTAAGGCGATGGATAAAATAGAGGCCCATCTTATTAAGCTTCATGAAGCCAAAACGACGGAAGCACAAATTCAAAAGGTAGTATTACCAGCAGAAATCCCTCATAAATGGGATTTAGCCGATCCGTTGCCTCCAGGTTGGACGTTTGAGGCACTCCAAGCACTATTGCCTAAAGCCTCTGGCTTAGTTCAAGCTAAGCCCGCAATAAATCAAGAAAAAATAGTAGATATCTTGAGATCAGAAGGCATGCGCTACCTTTATGAAGAATCTCCCAAAAATGTAATGGAGTGTGCTAATGATTTGTATGGGGAATCCTTAAATCTACATCAATTGTTGAAAATTAATCTCACAGATCAGGAAAAAAT
>JAGOUJ010000043.1 GCA_018061325.1 Gammaproteobacteria bacterium | reverse complement strand
AGTCGCGCAACAGCGCAAAGGGTGATCAATTTACTTAACATGAAATGGAGAGAAAACATCGGTTTTTATAGTTTTTTTAGTGGTGCCGAAGCGCGGAATCGAACCGCGGACCTACTGATTACGAATCAGTTGCTCTACCAACTGAGCTACCCCGGCGCTTGTTGAAGTCCTCGCATTATAGGGTTCCCCCTGGATTACTTCAATAGACCAGCCCAAAGCCTCCGTTAAACATCGGATTGTTGTGTATGGGATGGACTGTAACACTAGCACCGTAGATTCAATGAACCATACGAACCAGCATAGAGGGATTATAGCATGCCAAAACAACAAGGCTTTTCGATCATGGAACTGATGATTGTCATCGCCATTATTGGGATCTTAAGTAGTATCGCCGTACCAAACTACAAACAATACATTATGAGGGCAAATATGACAGAAATATTTACGCTGATACAACCTGTGAAGCTTGCCATGAGTGAAGCTCTGATTAACAACATGCCCCTGCATGATATTAATAGCCAAAGTCTAGGGATTGATCCCCATGCACCCCAGGGGAAAATACGTTCACTATCTGTAGAAGCTGGGATTATGCGTATTCAAGGTGACCCGGAAAAACTAGGGTTAGCAGAGGGTATAGACGCCACCATTACCATGACCCCTAGAACCGTTGGTGATCTGATCCACTGGGAATGCACGGCTTCTGAAACCTTGCGTGCATTACTACCCGCTAGTTGCAGACCCTAACGAACACGCCATCCAATAAGTCTTTGCATTGGAAAAACTGATTGGACGAGCTATCTAATCTCGGCCAGGCTCTAGATAATCTGAATCGCTTGCCTTAGGTGTTTCTTTAGGGGCTTCATGGGGTGCTTGCTTACGAGGACCCGGCAACCGAAATTGTGTGGTAAATTCAGGGGTCGCTTTAGACTGCTGATTCATATTTCTGGGCGAGCTATCGTTTAAAAAATCCCGCATCTTTTGCTCTTGCGTTGTGCGCTCTTCTGGGCTTAAGACAACCTTCTGAGAGGCACAGCCATTAAGCAAAAGACTAACAATCACCCATCCTATTAAACGCAGCATAACCCATCCTTAAACAGCCGAAACCTACAAACTTGTGGTAAGATCTTAACAGACTCGCCATGAGACAACTAGTACCCTGTCAGATAAGTTTTTCCGAATGTCGGCGAAGGCCGTCGATTCCAGGGATGGGAAATCAATGAATACAGGGATGTATGCCTCAGAAGTGGCATTCGGAAAAACCTATTTGACGAGGCGCCAGTATTTTTCTAACTAACTTTTGAGAGTGTAAAATGCCTGAATATATTTATAGTATGCACCGTGTCGGAAAAACCATCGCCTCTAAAGGCGATATTCTTCGAGATATCTCTTTATCATTTTATGATGGGGCAAAAATTGGAGTCTTGGGTATTAATGGATCAGGTAAATCAACACTGCTAAAAATTATGGCCGGGATTGAAAAAAATCATACGGGAGAAGCTACACCCCGCAAAGGTGTGCGCATTGGATACCTGTCACAAGAACCCCAGTTGAACCCTGAAAAAGATGTACGCGGTAATATTGAAGAAGGCGTGATGGAAGTAAAACAATTGTTGGAACGCTTTAATGCCATTAGCCAGCAATTTATGGAACCGATGAGCGATGATGCTATGAACCGCTTGCTCGAAGAACAAGGCGAATTACAAAATAAAATTGATGCAGCCCATGGTTGGGAATTAGAACGTACCCTTGAAATAGCGGCCGATGCTTTGCGTCTACCACCTTGGGATGCAAAAGTAGAACATCTATCGGGTGGTGAACGTCGTCGGGTAGCCTTGTGTCGTTTGCTGCTATCCACACCCGACTTACTGCTCTTGGATGAACCGACAAACCATTTAGATGCTGAAAGTGTGGCCTGGTTAGAACGCTATTTACACGAATTTACCGGTACCGTTGTGGCGGTCACCCATGATCGTTATTTCTTAGATAATGTGGCAGGGTGGATCCTTGAATTAGATCGTGGACATGGGATCCCTTTTGAAGGCAATTATTCATCCTGGCTATCGCAAAAAGAAAAACGCCTTGGTATGGAAGAAAAACAAGAATCTGCACGTCAACGAACCATTAAGGCAGAATTAGAATGGGTTCAGAGTAATCCAAAAGGTCGCCGAACCAAAAGCAAAGCCCGTCTGGCACGCTTTGAAGAGCTCAATGCTAAAGACTTCCAAAAACGAGCCGAAACGACGGAGCTTTACATTCCACCTGGACCACGCTTGGGCGATCTCGTGCTAGAAGCACAAGCGCTTTCAAAAGGCTTTGGCGATCGGGTCTTATTTGAAAACTTACATTTAACAGTACCCAAAGGTGCCATCGTTGGGATTATCGGACCTAATGGTGCGGGTAAATCAACCTTCTTCAAGCTACTTACTGCTGAACACACACCCGATAGCGGTAGTATTCGCTTTGGAGAAACCGTAAACCTATCGTATGTCGATCAATCCAGAGAAAGTCTCAATGCGCAAAAAACGGTGTGGGAAGAAATTTCCGGTGGTAGTGATATGCTTATTGTGGGCCAATGTTCTATGCCTTCCCGTGCCTATTTAGGCCGCTTTAATTTTAAAGGATCCGATCAACAAAAACGTGTTGGCGATCTGTCGGGGGGTGAGCGTAACCGACTCCATTTGGCCAAACTGCTACAAAAAGGTGGCAATGTATTATTACTGGATGAGCCTACGAATGATTTGGATGTTGAAACCTTAAGAGCCTTAGAAGAAGCACTCTTAGCATTTCCCGGATCGGCCCTGGTTATTTCGCATGATCGCTGGTTTTTGGATAGGATCGCCACCCATATCTTATCCTTTGAAGATGAAGGCAAAGTGACTTATTTTGAAGGCAATTATAGCGATTACGAAGAGGATAGACAAAAACGCTTAGGATCGGAAGCCTTACAACCCCATCGTATGCACTATAAGAAGTTGCAAACGATTAATTAGGGCACCCTCGTCCCCCGCTATGCGGGAGAAGGATCATTGCAAGAAGCAAGAACTCAGTATTCCTTCTCCCGGTTTCGGGAGAAGGTGGCACGCAGTGCCGGATGAGGGTTAAATCAGTGCTAATGCATCGCGCAAATGTTTAACCGGTGTTATCTCAATGCCGGGAATCGGGTTTTTAGGGGCATTACCCGCCGGTACAATGGCACGTTTAAAACCATGTTTAGCGATTTCTTTTAAACGCTCTTGACCACTTTGCACCGGTCTAATTTCACCGGCCAAACCAACCTCGCCAAACACCACCCAATCATGGGGCAAGACACGATCTTTAAGACTCGACACCACCGCCAATAACATGGGCAGATCGGCCGCGGTTTCACTCACCCGCACCCCGCCCACAATATTCACAAACACATCTTGATTCCAGGTAATCACGCCACAATGTCGATGCAATACCGCCAAGGCTAAGGCTAAGCGATTCTGCTCCAGGCCCACGGTCACGCGCCTTGGATTGGCCAAATGGCTTTCATCCACCAAAGCCTGTACCTCAATGAGCATAGGGCGACTACCGATCCAGGTGACTGTCACCAAGCTCCCTGCAATAGGCTGTTCATAATGGGATAAGAAAATAGCGGAGGGATTGCTGACCGCCTTTAAACCCCGATCGGTCATCGCAAAAATACCTAATTCATTCACTGCACCAAATCGATTTTTGAAAGCACGGATTAAACGAAATCGGCTGTCGCTTTCACCCTCAAAATAAAGCACGGTATCGACCATGTGTTCTAAAACACGCGGACCTGCCAAGGATCCTTCTTTGGTAACATGGCCCACCAAAAATAAAGCCACACCACTTTGTTTGGCGAAGCGCACTAATTGAGCTGCACTCTCGCGCACCTGAGAGACCGAGCCGGGTGCTGAAGCCAGTGTCTCTGTCACAATCGTTTGTATGGAATCGACCACCACAATTGCAGCCCCTTGGGCTTTGGCAATCTCTATAATGCGCTCAACCGCCGTCTCTGCTAATAGATGCATAGGACTGTCGCCAACCCCTAAACGATGTGCACGCAAGGATACCTGTTGTAAGGATTCCTCGCCTGTAACATAAAGGGTTTTATGGTGAACAGCTAAACTAGCCAACATCTGTAATAACACGGTAGATTTACCAATGCCCGGATCGCCACCGATTAACACCGCCGATCCTAAAACGATCCCACCCCCTAAAACTCTATCCAGTTCTAAGAGCTCTGTAGAAAGGCGTACATCCTCCGCCTGGGGTATCGCGCTTAAGGCTGTGGCTTCTTGTAGCGCCTCTACCCCCGCATAGCCCTGCAATCGCTTGGCAGCTGCGATCTGAGCGGCACTTCGGGGTGTGATAAGCCCCTCGCTAAGGGTATTCCAAGCACCACAGTCCCCGCACTGCCCACTCCATTTGGAAGCGACAGCACCACAGTCGGTACAGGTATAGGCAATCTTGGTTTTAGTGGGATCCATGCCGCATTATAACATGCAAACGGCCATCAGTGTCTGATGACCGTCTACTGTCAAAGGCGACAAGCTTAACGACGACTATTAGCTTGGTCTGTTTCCTGATCAATTTTCTGTTCAGCAGGGGTTTCTTGCCCTTTTGATACAGCGTGATGCTTTTTCGCATGATGCTTATGATGATACTGTTTGGGATGATGGCGATGCTTTTTCGCACGTTTCTTGTGCATGTGTTTTTTATGCGTGCCAGCCTGATGCTTGGCGGGTTGTGCCATTTCTTGGGCTTGAGGGCCCTCTTCTGGCATCATGTCTTCTGCATACGCGGTTGGACAAGCCAAAGCAAGCGACATCACGGCGCCGACCCATAAATTTCTCATGTTCTTCCCCTCTATACTTCGGATAAAAAGCCTTTGAACAAAGACCGATAGATTAAACCATAGATTACTTTTTGGAGCCCTGCAACTATGAGAAACAACCGAAATAGCACGCGCAAAGACCCCGTTAAGCAACAAGCGCCCGTAAGCGCGAACTTAATTGGGTAACTCTTTGATGGGAGGTCATGGTGCGTACGGCCATAGCCAAAGCCTTGAGCTGTCCAACCAATACCACCAAAGACTTACCCCGCGTCATGCCAGTATAAAGTAAATTTCTTTGTAGCAATTTATAGTGCTGCATCGCAATCGGAATAATGACCGCCGGGTATTCAGAACCTTGTGACTTATGGATCGTCGTGGCATAAGCCAGTGATAGTTCATCGAGATCATTGAGTTCATAGCGCAGCAACCGTCCCTCAAATAAAACGCTCAATATTCCCTCTTCCAGATTAATACTGGTAATAAAACCGATGTCACCATTAAAAACTTCTTTCTGATAATTATTCACCGTTTGAATAACCTTATCCCCTTCGGCATAGGTACAACCAAAACGGGTCACCGCGTGAGGGGCCATAGGATTTAAATGTTTTTGCAGGGCTATATTCAAGGTCTTCGCACCTAACCCACCCCGATTCATAGGAGAAAGCACTTGAATATCACGAATAGGATCCAGACCAAAACGCTTAGGAATACGATCGCTTAACAGGCGTAAGAGTGTTTCATAAATATGTTCAGGGGTATCCACGGGAATAAAATAAAAATCACTCAAACGAGCAGGATCGGTACTCCATTGGGGTAACTGTCCCTGATTGACACGATGTGCATTCAGTACAATCTTCGATTCCTTCGCTTGTCTAAATATTTCGGTCAAATAAACGGTTGGAATGGTCTCTGAAGTAATGAGATCGGATAAGACAGCACCGGGTCCTACCGAAGGTAACTGATCCACATCGCCTACCAAAATAAGTACGGCCTCATCAGGCACGGCTCTTAGCAAGGCATACATCATCGTGATATCTACCATTGAAAGCTCATCAATCACAATGAGGTCGGCCTCTAAAGGATTGTTTTCATGCCGTTTAAACCCTGTCGTCTGTGGATCAAACTCTAGCAAGCGATGTAAGGTTTTAGCCTCTACCCCGGTAGAATCGCTTAAGCGTTTGGCAGCCCTACCCGTGGGGGCTGCTAATAATATTTTCTGTGTTTTTATTTGTATACTGTCTAGAATGCTTTTAACCAAGGTTGTTTTACCAACGCCTGGTCCCCCGGTAATAATCGTTATTTTGTTTCTGAGCGCCAGTCGAAGCGCATCTTTTTGCGTATCCGATAAAACCAAATGATTGTGATGTTGAACACGGGCAATCGCTTCACTTAAAACAATTTCATGGATCCACATTGCCCTCTGCGTGGATAAGCGCCTTAAATGTCGTACGACACCTTGTTCCGCTCTATAAAACCCCATCAAAAAAATGAGCGTTTGGCCATCAGCCTTTTCTATGACAATGCGATCTTCGCGTGCTTCAAGTTCTATCGCTTGTTGGACCAGTTCGGCACTGAGCTCTAACAGTTCGGCGGTTCTGTCTATTAAAACAGACTGTTCCATCGCACAGTGTCCCTCATTGGTATACTCTTGCAAGCTATGCCGAATACCTGCTTGCACCCGTAACATAGAATCCTTTGGAACGCCTAGACGCTCGGCTAAGCGATCGGCTGTTTTAAAACCAATACCTCGAATATCCAAAGCTAGACGATAGGGATCTTTTTGTACCAAGGCAATCGATTGCTGCCCATAGGTTTTATAAATACGTACGGCTCTGGCGGTACCAATACCATGGGACTGTAAAAAAATCATAATTTCCCGAATAACCTTCTGATCTTTCCAGGATTCCAGGACTTGATCGCGACGATTCTCTCCAATGCCCGCCAACTCTAAGAGCCGATCGGGTTCGTTTTCAATCACATCGAAAACTTTATCACCAAAGGTTTCTATCAGTCGTTTGGCAAAATGAGGACCAATGCCACGAATCAATCCCGATCCGAGATATTTTTCCATCCCTTCAAGGGTAGAAGGCATAATCACATGGATATGTTCAGCCTTAAATTGTAAGCCATAGTCCACCGTGTTCACCCAGCTTCCCACACAATCCACAAATTCGCCGGGATTCGCAGCGGCCAAATAACACACCACGGTAATGAGATCGAGTTGTTCCTTGGCTTTGAGTTTTAAGACGCAAAATCCAGTGGCCTCACTATGAAAAGTAACACGCTCTATAGAGCCGCTCAAGGATTCTTTTTTTTCTGTTTTTTTCATGATTTTTCTTCTGTACAATAACGATCTTTTTTAACTATTTCTTTTTTTAATTGTTCTTTAAGGCGCAGACACTTTGGCATTTTACATCCTTGGCGCAATTGTGTTTCTATGTTTTTTATTTTTTCGCGTATTTTTTGGCAGCGCAATTGACGATGCTCTATTCTGATGCGTGCGAGTGCTGCTTGTTTGGTTTGACGCGCTTGTTGTGCTGCTAAGCGCTTTTGTTTTTTTTGGTAGGCTTGTTCTTTTTTATAAATAACTGCATTCTTTTTTGCCTCCACAAGGACTTCTAAGGGGTTTTCGCCTACATGCGTTTGATCGCTTTGAGCCGATGCTAGTATTAAAGGGTATGTATAGACATCATCTAATACGCGCTGGGTGTGCGAGCTGGCACAAGGACGATCTTGAAACGCAACCATGCCTGCAGGATTAACACAGTAAAAAATGCAAGCTGCAATAATGCTAATCACTAGGCAATCTGCCAATCAATCGGCGGGGATCCTTGTGCTTCTAAATAGCGATTGGTCTTCGAAAAAGGCTTCGATCCTAAAAAACCTTGATGGGCCGAAAAAGGCGATGGATGGGTGGTTTGCAAGACACAATGTTTAGCGGTATCAATTAATTGCCCTTTGCGCTGCGCATAAGCACCCCATAATAAAAAGACCAAGCCTTTTTTTTGTGTATTGAGTATTTCGATAACCTTATCGGTAAAAAGCTCCCAACCTTTGCCTTGATGCGATCCAGCCTGCCCACTTTCGACCGTGAGCACACTGTTAAGGAGCAACACACCTTGCTTGGCCCATGGGATTAAACACCCGTTTGTGGTAGGTGGAATCTCTAGATCGGCTTTTAATTCTTTGTAAATATTCACCAAAGAAGGTGGGCATTTTACCCCAGGCTGCACTGAAAAACACAGACCATGGGCCTGGCCTGCCCCATGATAGGGATCTTGACCTAATAATACGACTTTAACCTGATCAAAAGGCGTTAGTGCAAAGGCTTGAAAGACATCTGCCATCTTTGGGTAAATAACTTTTTGTTGATCTTTCTGTTCCCGTAAAAAAGCACGTAATTGCTGCATGTAGGGCTTTTCTAGCTCCTGGCCTAAAACGACCATCCAACTTTGTTCTAACATGGTTGCTCCAATATCCGATCCGCTGAATGGCAACAGGGCCGACACAGAGGTCGGCCCCTACAGCTACCCGCAAACGCACAAGATACACTGCATCTGTAAATCGGTATAATACCATAATCATGTTAGAAATCTGTCCGCTAAATGAACGAGAATTACTCAACCGTGCACGGAAGCTTGCGGGCCTATCTTTAGGGGAACTTGCCAAAACCTATGCAATACCCTTTCCTCAAACACTGCTGCGCGCTAAAGGTTTTGTAGGACAACTGCTTGAATTGGCCTTGGGTGCCAGTGCGAAGAACCAATCCCTACCCGACTTTCCCGATCTAGGTATTGAATTAAAGACCCTACCCATCGATAGCGATGGCCACCCACGGGAATCGACGTATGTGTGCACAGCCCCGACCCACACAGAAGTCTCAAACTGGCAGGATTCTAGAGTGCGACAAAAATTGCTGCATGTTTTATGGATCCCCATCGAAGCCGATCCAAAAATTCCGCTCCCAGAACGTCGTATTGGTACCCCGCTACTCTGGCATTTGCCGCCCACCCTCGAACATAGCCTACAGCAAGATTGGGAAGAATTAGTCACTTTGCTTCGCCTGGGCCAAGAAGCCAAAATCACGGCACGCTTAGGCACCTATTTGCAGATTCGCCCTAAAGCGGCCCATAGTCGTGTGATGCATGAGAGGCTTAGCGAGGATGGCGATCGCATTCAAAGCAACCCTCGAGGGTTTTATTTAAGAACGCTGTTTACACGGATAGTGTTGGAGAAAGGGTATTGTTAAAATACCACCTCTATTGTTAAACACTTTCAGTCTGTACAGTTTCTGCAAACAAAGCCTCTAAGCTATGAACCTCTAGCAATTTTGCACCCCAACACAGCAACTGTTCGCTAGAAGCCTGTTTGACACGATCGCGGTATGCAGCAGAAAGAGGCCCAAACTTACGTTCTAGCAAAGACAATAGAAAATAAAACTCCCCCCGCCTTTGTCCTTGCTGGATGCCCTGTTTGACGCCCTGCTGGATGCCTTTTTGAACACCCTTCTGGACACCTATATCAATAAGTCGACTTGCTATAGTCATGGTATCTTCTCCTTTGGAGGCCGCCAGCCCCTCTTCTATGGCTTGTATAAAAACTTCCGGTTCTGCCGTGTCACCCGTATTTACCAAGTAGTGTAGCAAAGTTGATTTATATTCGGTAGATTCCGATTCACAGGCTAATTGCTGAAGCATCGCTATCAGTGGTTTTAATAGAACCGCTATATCTCTCATATAAATATGTTTCATGACAAAGGTCATAATGCCTGCCCATTTTTGTTCCCTTAGGGTTTCATCCGAAAGTTCATGGGTATCAATTAAATGCAGGGGGCCCAATAATTGCTCCACTAATTCTGAAGGTCCTTCAATCAGAGAACGAATATGCCTGGGACCAGTATAAGGCCCTGGACCATGATAAAAAACCATTGGAATTACCAAAGGCAATCGCAACTTTTTTCCAGAGTGCTCCCTCTTTTTCTTCTTGGGTTTAGATTCTTCCGATTGTTTAGATTGTTTGAGATGATCTGACCAAATGCCTACAATATATTGCCAAAGCCTAAAAGGCATTAGCGGATCTACCGAGCTCTGATGCTCACAAAGTAAATATAAATAAGCTGGCTTTTCAGCTATTTCAACTTTATAAAGAATATCGGAGGCGAATCGCTTAGTACTATATCTACATAAGTGCTAGACGACAGTTTTAGGGTATTTAAATCAATGGCTTCCAATACAGCAAGGGGTAAGTTGTGTTCAAAAAAATCGCGTTCCACCCGAAGATCGGCCATCGAACTTTTGAATAAGTTATCATGCGGTGTGTGAATGGTCTCCATATCCAAGAATGATAAGTGGATTTACATTCACTGAAAATCCGATAAATAACCTAGAAAGATCTAAAAAAACTTTAGAAAATACTGTATACAAACACAAGCATCTATTTTATATTATTCTATACCGATGGTAGACAAATTATAAATTTGCAAGTAAGCTGGCATTTAAAAATGAAAGCACCACATTAAAATATAGAGACACGCCAGGAGTTGACATGAAATTAAGTTCTTTGTTTTGCTTGATAGAAGACTTAGTCGCAGAAAATCATTCTTTAGTACGAGCGCCACGCTGCCGTACACCGCAAATGATAACAACTACGAATACGAATAAAGCCTATTTATTGGGACCTACCCAAACACCTTCTGTAGACTTATGGGAAAATGGTCGCAATTCTCTAACAAAGTGTCATATTAGAATTGATCAATATTATTCAAGCGAAGATACCCAACTGTCTTTAGCCCACTATACTGAAGTACACCTCCATCCCACAGGTTTTTTGGTCACCATCCACATTTATTTTAATGAACAAGGACATTTAGAAACAGTCGCCAAACAATCAGATCCTTCAACCCCTGAGAAGGAAACTATTTTCCTATTACCGGACAATCAAAAAAAGACTCTTGAACATCGTGTGCGTGAAGCATTACCTCTTTTTAAAGATCTAGTCTTCGAAAAAAGCACACGGCGTCTCAAAGCAATCGAAAATGCGAAACGCTGTGAGAGCGAATTAACAGAACTCAGTCGAAACCTCAAGGAACCTACTAATAGATCTGAATACAGAAGGAT
Source organism: Gammaproteobacteria bacterium (assembly GCA_018061325.1). Classification (GTDB taxonomy): domain Bacteria; phylum Pseudomonadota; class Gammaproteobacteria; order UBA6186; family Azoamicaceae; genus CADEGZ01. The sequence goes on along the minus strand of JAGOUJ010000043.1, from coordinate 582 downwards.
TGCAGCCCTTTTTTCAAAACACATTCAATTCATTAATCGTTACGAAGACAAAATCGTTTATCATAGCGATTCCCTCGTAAATAAAATCATTGAAAAAATGGATGAAGAAGAAAGAGCTTTAGCACAATGTTCTTTGACAATCGGACCTTCTGAAGAATCCGAAGACGAGAAAGTTATCACAGACCAAACACCTACAAAACCTATGCCAGATGCCCCTCTTAAAAAACAAGCAATAGATACCCAAAGAGCCGCTACAGGACCCATAGAAGCGCTTCTAGAAACATTAAAAACTAAGCTTGTAAAAGCCACATTGACTTACCAAGTTATTTCAGACGCTTCCCCAATAACACAAGCCATCGAAGATGGTATGTTAGAACTTATTTTTTCAAAAAAAGAATCCAATGCCGCTTTAGAGAATAAAAAAGCAAAAAAACACAAAAAAATACTTGAACAAGCGCAAGATACCGTTGCTCAATATCATACTAAAAAAATGGAAGTACTGGATAATTGCTTTTGGAAAGGCGACTTGGATTCATTTAAAAAAATCTTGAGTCTTGCTTCAGACAATGAACTTCTGAAAGC
>JAGOUJ010000006.1 GCA_018061325.1 Gammaproteobacteria bacterium | reverse complement strand
AAAACATAATGGTTTGGGATGACTTGTGTAATGATCGGCCTGAGTGCCCGATGATCTGAAGATTTTTTGTGTGCTGCCCCAATCTTAAAATCATTGATCCACAACTCCCCTTGCTCATCCCACTGTAAGAAATCCCCTGGCTGTCCTATGATTTTTTTAATGATCTTTTTCCCATACCAAGAACTATGCACCACGGTATAATCATGGAGCTTGGGTTTTAGATGAGGGAAAACCAAAAAATAATGCTCAGGTAAAGACTCAGTTTCGCTGATTAGGAAATGACACTGGGTGCTTAAGGCCCCAACAAAAAGGATGCTGGCACTAAAAGTAAAAACACCCTTTAACCACTCTTTTCTATCCCGCAAAGCATGCATCCATTTATTCAGGCGCATCAGAAGTCTCCTTTTGTGTATCATCGTTTCTTGCATCATGGGCAAGGTACAAAAGAAAGCGCCGCGTCTCATTCGGAAGATCCCCGCCCCATACCACGTTTTTGTCTAAGAGAATAAGATGGTTCTTTTTGGCAAAGGCCTGAGCCTTCGCTCGAAGCTCATCTACAATCGCTTGCAGCTTTGCAGGCGGCACTTTTCCATTTTTGTAAAGCGAAGCCAAGTCCTCGGCACTAGCTCTGACCAAGGGTTGCGTGTCTATCACCACCCAATGCCGTCTTTGATCGTAAAGGCGAGAGGCTGTGAAGAGCACCCCAAAAAAGAGGATCATGGATCCAATCAGGGTTAATAAAAAAGGAATGGTTTGGTCTTTAAAGAACGGTGTTTGCATCACGGGACTCCTTCTGTTGTGTTAATAAAGAAGCAATGGCCTCTCCTAAGGAGAGGCCTTGCTCGGTTAAAGCTTTGACTTGTGCATAATCTTGGGCCTTGGTCGAATACAAAAGATTGGAATAAGGATCTAAAAGCAAACGTCCCACGGCATAACCATGGGGACCATAAATCATCACCTCGGCATAGTGACCTTGCTTGGTCTTCACGGATTTGAGTTGTGCGCTCATGGCAGGGGTTAAGGCCAGACGTCCTGATTGTTTAAGGGCTTCAATAGACTCTGTTTTTTGAGAGAGCAAGCACATCCAATCCGAGTTATCAAAGGCGGCTTGGGCTGCAGGACTTGCAAATAAATCATTGACGGATTGGGTCCCTACCACGAGCGAGCCATAATATTTACGTAACCTTCGAGCTAAGGTTTCAATAAAAAGACCACTTTGGGCACCCCTTAACAAATCCCAGGCCTCATCAAAAAAGATTTGAAAGGGAATTTTTCTATCCCCTAAAAACATGCGGTTGGTAATATTGATAATCATCATCTGCACCACCACCGCTTGTAAGTCTTTGCGCTCTTTCAATTCTTCAAGTTCAATCACAATCAAGGGATTCTCTAAACAAACATTGGAAGGCCCATTAAAAAAGCGTCCATAAATGCCCTGGGTGGTATAGGGAAAAAGCATGGTCCCTAAATCTCGGGCTTTGGGCTCTGAATGCTGGAGTAAATAATCGGCAATATGGCTGATGGTGGCTCCTTGCTTGAAGGTTTGCCAGACCTCGAGGATGGCTTTTTCAAGGAGGGCTGCTTCCATATCATCCACCCCTTGGGTAGGGGCTGCCATCAGGATGAGAATGGGTTTGAGCATGGCCAAGGCATCTTGAGAAATTTCCTCATGCTGTAGGGGAATGGTGCTAAAGGGGTTGAGACACAAAGGCGTTTTGGCTTTGAATTCAATAAATTGGCCCTTAAGTAAAAAGCAGGTTTTCTCAAAGCTGCGACCCACATCTAAGACAAAGACACGCCCGCCTAAACCTAAGGTCGTGGTCATCAGTTCTTGCATAAAAACCGATTTACCAGAACCTGAACGACCCACCACACAGACGTTGTAATTGCCTGCTCGATTATCAAAGGGATACCAGGACAAGAGCTGTCCCCGACGACCCGCGAGCAATAAGCCCAGAGTTGCCGTCCCCTGCCATTCCCCTTGCAGGGGCAATAAATTGGCGGACTCCGAGGATAAAGTGGTTTTGAGTTTTTTATGCGCTAACAAAGCCAGTATTTTTCCTTTACCCCACATCATGGGTAGACTGCTTAAGAACATCGGTAAATGAAAAAAGGTATTGGCCCGAAGCTGCCATTCTTGGCTGCGATAAAGGTTTAAAAGGATCTGCTCGGCAGTACTTAACTGTTCTTCCTTGGCCAGTAAAATCACCTGCAAAGTCGTTTGTACCACCCTTTCATTTTTAGCTAATTGCCCGCGCACAAAGGCTAACTCTTCCGCTTCTTCTTGAAGAGAGGGCAAGTAGCGTCCAATTGGCGAGTGTACCTGACGGTCCACATAGGTAGCTTTGGCTAAGATTCTGGCCCGAGGCCCACTTTGTTTGGGGATATAAATTCCATAGTGGATCATAAAGGGACAAGGAATTTGGGCCATATCCCGGGATTCATCCCCAATCAAGGCTGACATGGAAGATAAAGACCAGAGCCTGGGATAGTTTGTGACCTGATAGGTTCTGATTTTAAGGCGACCTCTGTGCGTGGCCAATTGATTGGGCTCGATGCTGAGATGATTATCTGGATGGCCTAATTGCTCGCATAAGGGCTCTAAAGGATTCCAAGTTTTGGACTCACTCTCACAGGTACTCGGATCCAGGTTGAGCATCGCGCTGAGGGTATTCAGCAGTTGTTCCGCCTTCCAAGGCAAGACCGAGAGACCCAACATCTCTAAACTAGTTTGAACTTGGGTTTTCACTTGGGTGATTGCCTCTAAAATCACAGGATTAGGAGAAGGCACACTTTGAGAAAAACTCCACAAAACCCGAAAGTGTCTCAAGGCATAAGGCGGGGTTGGGGAATCAAAGGCAAAGCCTTTTAAATGATCCACTCTTTTTTGGGAAAGCCCCTGAATGGAAGGCTCTTGCCTTAAATCACGCCAGGCCTCTAAAAAAGGGCCTATATGTGGATCGGCCCAAAACAAGACTTGCAAACTACTTTCCTCAGGCAAAAGATGTTGAAAAATACCCGCGATTTCTTTTTGCATTTCCTCAGAATTACCCACCAAAGGTGGGGTTTCCAGCACAAAACCGATACTATCTTGATTAAAAAAAAGACCGGTCTTTTCATCAAAGCGTTCATAAGGAAACAAAGACCCAAGGCTATAAAATTGAGCGAGCTTCTTATAGAAGTCCTCGGTATAGGAAGGGTTTTGACCCGCCTCATCCCCCATCCAAGCCAAGATTTTGGCACCCAGCGCTTGTAGCATTTAAAAGGACTCCTCTATCTGCCAAGTACTGGGGTTTAAAATCACATGCACAGTGGAGGCCTCATGCAAATGCCCTTCTGTATCCGAAAAAGGTGCAAACCAAATGCTTAAAGCGCGCTCAGGCACCCGTTGCAAAAGCAAAATGTCTTTGTCTTTTAAATGCTCTGGAATGGGCATCGAAAGGGCTGAGGTTTCCAGAGCCGAGGCAAGGCTTTGTGCGTCCGTGGCGCTTATCATACTTAAGTCTTTTGCACCCAAGTTTTGTTCATTCAGCATCTGATTGACCTCGTGAATGGACTTACAACCAACCCCTTTCCCAGGCTTACAATCAAAGCTTTCTTTGGACACCGCACAAGCGCTTAAGAGTACAAAACTTAAAAGCAAGCCTAGGCTTTTAGCACTTTTGTTTTTCGATACAGGGTTCATTCGTGTTCTCCTTCTTGATTGGACAATGACGGTGAAAGGGCTTGAGAGCCTCCAAGATTTTGGATCTGTTGCAAACGGCTTTTATCCCGATGCTGGCTCAGAGCCTTGCGTAGTTGAGAGTCTGAAAAATCAAAGCCTTGACTAAAGACAATATCGACTTTACGACCCGCCGCGACTTGAATCACTGGTTGCATTTGCTCAGCTCTTTTGATAAAAAAATCTGAGTATTTATCCAAAGCGCCCCCCAAGCCTTGGCCCGCACTTTGTTTAAAAATGTCCGCAGCATCAGGAGCATTTTGCTGAACCATGCCTGTTTTAGGCGAAAACAACAAAGGACTTCGGTTTTGGCCTAAAAATTTACCGATGCTGCTAAAAAAACCGCCTACCATAGCGTTTCGCATGTGGGCACCGGCCTTATCCACCACGATCCCTCGAATACCTGCCCGACCATCTTCACCGGCTACATAGCCTTGGATGGACATCTCCAGCACTTCTCCCGTTTTGCGCTCCACACAAGTCATTTTCTCAAGACGCATAAACACCCGTTCGCTCGATAAATCCCCATAGGAAGCGGCCAAGACATGACAGCCTGCCAAATCCGATTTAAATTGACGCGGTAGGGTGCCCGGATGGGTTAAACGTAATAAAATAGGCCGTGGATCAGAGGCGGCTTGAACAGAGGTACTGGCATCCACGCCGCCTAGTAAAACGGCTTGTGCAAAAGCCCCTGCTGGAACGGTGTTATCCGTTGTTTTTAAGAGAAGCTTGCGTTGACCCTGAAGGGGTAAGCTTATTTTTTTAAGGTTGGTTGCGTTAGCGATTTGGGATAAAGGGGGAGCACCCAGGTTTTGAGGGGGAGGTGCCAAAGTAGAAGCAGGGGCGGTCATAGTCTCGTGCCTACGTAGTTCTTCTTTTAAAGCACCAGCTGTCGTTTCAGAATGTGCCTCCTCTTGGCGTTTGGCATTGAGTTTCAAAAGATCTTGAAAGGTTTTTTCTAATTCATCCAGCCTCTTCGAACTCAGTGCTAATTGATTACTGAGGGTATGCACCCATACCTCTTGGGGATTCGCACGACTCGCCCCACTGATCAAGGCTTTGGGAACGGCTTTGGGCACAGCCCTTGCAAAGTTTGGATGTTGTGCAAGACCAAAGTAGCCGATCCCAACCCCCAGCGTTAAAAAACCTGCAATCACCACTGCGATGCCGTATTGTCTTGTGCGCACCCGACTAAACATGATGTTTTCCTAAAATATAAAGGGTTGTCTGTTCAGAAGGTGCCAAGATCTTTTTTTCAAGGCTTAGGGCTAAGTCGCCTTTTTGGTAAAAGGCTTCTTCAAAGCCTTCTTGCAAAACCTTGGTTTTATTCTTGAGGCCCCACACTTCAACCTTTAGATCCTTCGCGACATAGGTCTTCTGATGCTTAAGCTCAAAAGACTTATGAGAACGAGGGGAGGCCTTAGGTGTATCTTGAAGCGGTAGCCTTCCTAAAACGGCTTGACGCAGAGTTTCAATCCCCTGTTGCATCGGGCTTTGAGCAAGCGGTACTGAAGCCTCAGAGGCTTGATGCGACTTTGGTTTTAAAATAATGGTGCTTGACTCAGAAGCACCAGGGATCAAATCCAAATCTTGGGTGAGCCCATTTTCGGTAATCAAAGTAAGGACTAAGGGCTTGTTCCCATTGCCCAGCGTGGGTTTAATAAAAACCTGACCTGATTGCTCATCGCTTTGCAGACTAAAAGCCTCATCTTCCCCAAAGAGGTGTTGGATCCTGTCTCCCACGACCACCAGGCGATTCAGACTATGGCTTGCAATCGGCGCACTCAAACGGTGCTCTTCATTGAGCATTAAACGATGATTGGCGGCCCCGACTTCAAAGGCTAGCACCAAGCCCCCTAGCAGCAGCTGGACTTTTTGGCTGGTATTATTCATCTTCCTTCCCTCTCTGTGTTTGAACCAGTTCAAAACCTTCCAAGAAAAGCTGCCCTTGAGCGTGCTTAAAATGAAGGCGATAGCTTTCTTGGACTTGTGAAATCCTTTTGGCACCCACATAGGTGTGCAGCAAACCCTGAACCTCCATCACGAGCGGGCTTACTTGGGTGAGGGTACGCGGACTAAAATGAAGGCTGAGTTGTTGCTTTTTTAAACGCTTTTCATCCTCCAAAAGCTTTTGTTTAAAGTTTCCATAAGAAGCGGGCCACACATAACGCAACACGATTTCACCCTGAGCTAAAACACTTGCCTCGGTCACATCTAAAATCAGATGACAAAACAACACAGACATGGCTTCTAAATAAGGGCTCGAAAAACGTTCTCCTTCTACCCAAAAACTTTGCTTAAAATCGGGAGGCACCAAAATGGTTTTTTCGTGCTTAAAAAACAGGAGAATGCTTTGCAAGACCAAAACACACAATAAAATCCCAATCAAAGCTGCAAAGAGTCGCCTTTGTGCAGAAACATAAGATAATTTTTCTTGGTAAAGACTTTCTCTCATCCTAAATACTCCCGCACATAAGATAGAGGCAGCGCCTTAAATCGGGGATTGTCGGGCAAGAACCAATAGCGCACGGCCTCCCATTGCCCCTTCCCAAAATGGACGCGGTATTGCTTGGCAACCACCCCACACAACACACTACCCAAAATCCCCAAAGTCAAATGATGACAAAGCAAACCCACTATGGGTGGAAACACTCCCATCAAAAGCTCTGGCATCGTCCAAAACAGTATTTTCAAAGGCGTGTCCACCGTGTTTAAAATCACATGCTTTTCCATCGACATGGCTTTGCTCCTAAATCAAGGCTCCTTGAGCGACATCCCCCAAATAGGTGTCATACAACTGGATCCCCAGAGTTAATCCACCCCCCATAAAAATAGGGGCTAGACTGCTTCGAAAGGCCGACATGACAATGCCTGCGAAAACAGCTCCAATCTGAACTGCCACCATCCAACCCCCAAAGATTTGTTCTTTAAGTCCTGTCATAGGCGCTTTTAAGGCCTCCACCGTCACCCCAAAACTCGGTTCGATCATCAAAGAGCACCCTAGAAAAAGTCCTATCAAACAAAGCAGTTTTATTTTTTCTCGCTCATCCAGAGTGTTTGGATTCATGGCTTTAGCGTTCATACCTGTTCTCCTGTTGATTAAAAAAGGTTTGCCTGAAAAGGCTTGTTTTATTCTGTTTTTACTACTCATCCGATTTCTCCTGTTTTTGTTGTGCCACAGACACCCCTTGGATCAGATGCTTGATGGATTCCAGAGAAGGACGATGCAGCTTCAAGGCTTTTTTCGTTCCCAAAGCCATAACCGCCTGTGCTTTTTGGGGATCGCCTACCAACACAGGAGGGCCAAAATCATAACCCTCCTTGGCATTTTCTCGTTCGATAATCCCCACCAAATACCGCGGATGACGTTTAGGCCTTTGATGCACCAAAGCCCGATAGCGTTTTTGAAACTCAAGGGCAACAAAGGACAGTTCTTTGAGGCTTGTTTCACAGAGTGTGATCCAACCTCCCATGTCTTCAATCACCGCATGGATAAGCCAATCGTCAAAGGCCACACTGTGGTAACGTCCTACACGCCCCATGGTGCATTGCACATGGGTCCAAGCACAGAGTGCACGACTCTCAGGAGAACCGTCCAGTAAATGAATCAGATCTGCAGGCTTAGGAAAAATTTGACCTCTATCGGGATTGTTAAGATGGGTCTTAAAGGCGTGACGGACCTCATTGAACTCAAATGCCTTCAAGCATTGCCAATAAATTTCAAGCAAAATTTCAGAGCGTTTTTTAGCATACGCCTCGCCCATCGAGGTCATGAATCTATTAAAAATTTTGCGCTCAGTGTCTTGCATCAGCGCTTTCCTCATGTGCGTGGACCCAGGCTTCTAGGCGCTGCACATGCCCACTCAAACGGCGTTCAGAACCATTGAGGCTTTTGGGTGGGAACTTGGCGTTGTGAATGAAGCAATCGATTGGGTCGGAGTCTCGCAGGATGATGCGCAAGCCATCAAAGCCTTGGCCTCGCTCGTTTTGTCCCTGGTTGTGCGGGGTAAGGCTACAACCCAGGATGCCTTGGTAGAGCGCCTCCACGCTGTAGCCGAGCTTCAGGGTTCTGGCAATCAACTGGCGACGTCTGGCATCCAGCTGGGACTCAGGGTGGTTTATCACCCGCTTCCAATACTCGAAGAGGTGTTGGGTGGCATCCCAGACCGACAAGGGCTGCGCCTGTGCGATAAAGTAAAGCGCCTGTTTAAAGAATCGGGGTTTTAGCCTGTGTATAAGGGGCTTTTCAACATAGTACTTCATCAGAACACTCCTTTTTTTGGGTTTTTTTTTGGGATTTTTTAAGACTTAGAATGTTTTTAGAAAGGGCGGGAGACGTAGAAATAACAGGTAATAGTGCCCGCTTACAGGCTTCAAGAGCCTGCGGATTATTGAGCATGCGAAAGGCCTTGGTAATAGGCACTTTTCCCTTATCAACCGCCAGAATCAGCCATTCAGGGGCATGCTCATAAAGTTTTTGGGCCCGAACCAAGAGCTCCTTGCTTGTGAAACCAAAGGTTTTGGCCATCCAAGCATCCGTTGTACCCTTCACTTCATAGCCTGGGGTATCAAGTCCAAACCTTTTTTTAATAGTTTTTGGCCCTGTTCCCTGCTTGTCTTGACCCCTACAGAGGGTCGTTTGGGCTACCCGGAAGGCATCCGCCTTAGCCTTCACTTCATAGCCTGGGCTATCAAGTTCAGATCCCTGTTCAATATTTTTTAGCTCTGAGGCCTTCTTCTCTAGAAGATCGAAGCGCAAACCTTGGCGCTTGGGTGCAATCTTTTTAAAGACAGCACTCATCACTGCACGTTGGCTAATCGAAAAAGTAAAATCAAAGTTTTCTAAAAAAGGAGTCTCTGGTTTAATGGCATCCAAATCTACAACGATGACTGGGATCTGTTCTTTGCCCTGCTCTTGATACCATCGAAGCATTGATAGACCATAGATCAAGACACCCTTAACATCCACAAGAATGCAGGCATGTACCATGGTTGTAATGGGATCATAAAAATCAGCTGGGACAATAACCCTTTGGATTGACCATAAGATCACAGTCTTTTTTTCTAAGTGTAAATCCTTTTCTTCTGATAACTGAAAACGGTATAGCAATTCTAAATTGATATTGGCTACCTTTGAAAGAAGCCAGGCATACTCATATGGAATCAGCCGATTTTTGATAATCCATGCATTGAAACATGATCTTTTTAAGCGTTTTGGCATATATTTTCCTCGACGTTTTTCTTGTTCTATTTTTAGATTAACTGCTTGACATACAGCCTTATCACTTCCAAAAAACAATCTTATTCCCAGCAAGGTTTTGTGTTGCTCCCTAAACCACTCTATATCGTCTTGTTTACAGGACATCCTGTCACCCTCCTACTTTCTGAATCACCTCTTGAGGCTATTCAAATCGCACACATAAATCCCTTTCATATATCCATAGGTTACCGATTACTTTTGCTACTCGGGTGTCAATCTTTTGGATGGGCTTGGGTTATAAAAAGGGCCTTAGCAAACCCTAAAAAACGTTTGGAGCTTTGGCTAAGCTACCCTTTTAAATTGACACCCGCGTATCAATGGCTTGCGTTATGCTGAAATCCTAAAAAGGGCATTATCAAACCCTAAAAAGTTTGAACCTTTGGATAAACCATCAAATAACAATGGCAAAAAATTGCCATTGTTATTTGGTAAATAAGGATAGCTATAGAACTGTGAGGAGACATCAAAAAATGGAATAGTCATTATAAAATCACCTGCTTCTATCTGAAGTAGCGAATCAACACAGATCGGAAAAAAAGGAGGCTTTTGAAATGAGTCACGAAAAGCTGCCAAATAGAGTCATTCGTTTAAAAAATGCCCCTGCTTATTTGGGCATGAACAAAAATCGGTTTAATACGGAGGTGAGACCCATGGTGACGGTGATTCCAATTGGCAAACAAGGGATCGGCTTTGATCGAGGGGAGCTGGATGATTGGTTGAAAGATTATAAAAATTGTCATGGGATACCAGCAACAATCAATGGGAGGCGTGTTAAACCATGGGACGCACTATCAGCTCCGGCTTACGCAAAAGAGGAAAGATTTGGCATATCGAAAAACAGATCTTTGGAGTACGCCTTCGACAAAGCACTTATACTGAGCACGCGGCGGAGGCCCAACGTTATCTCGCGCGGCGAATCGAAATGTTAAGAGAATCCATCCTTTATGGCACACGACCTCAGAGGGTGTTCAAAGAGGCCGCGACTAAATTTTTGATGGAAAACCAACACAAAAGAACCATTGGACATGATGCGGGCTTGCTCAAAAAACTGATGCCTTTTATAGGGCATTTAAACCTGGAGGCTATTCATCGAGGTTCTTTAGAAGCCTTTATTGTAGCCCGAAAAAAAGACGGCCTTAAAAACCAAAGCATTAATCATAGTCTTCAACTTGTAGGCCATATTTTAAACCTAGCAGCTTCCGAATGGTGTGATGAACAGGGGCTAAGCTGGTTAAAGCAAGCCCCTAAAATCAAACGTTTACCAGAATTTGATGTACGAAAACCCTACCCCCTCAGTTGGGAGGAACAACATCGACTTTTTGCAGAGCTTCCACCGCATCTCAAAAACATGGCCTTATTTACCGTTAACACCGGATGCCGCGACCAAGAAGTGTGTCGTTTGCGCTGGGCATGGGAACTAAAGCATGGGGATATTCCAGAAGAACTAATGATCTTTGTAGTACCGGGTGTCTTGGTTAAAAATGGACAAGATCGCCTGATCATTTGCAACCAAACGGCCAAAGCGGTAATTGAAGAACAACGCCGCAAACATCCCCACTACGTTTTTGCGTATCGAGGCAAACCCTTGCACCATATGCTCAATCATGGGTGGTGTGCTGCACGCAAAAAGGTGGGGCTCCCTGTGCGTGTGCATGACTTAAAACATACCTTTGGCCGGCGTATGCGCGCAGCAGGGGTTTCTTTTGAAGACAGGCAAGATTTACTCGGTCATAAATCCTCCCGAATTACCACACACTACTCCGCCCCAGAATTACAGAACCTTTATCAATCCGCGAATAAAGTCTGTGGGATAGAAAGTCAAGGTGTTTCTCTAACGATTTTAGGTTTAAAAACTCAAATCTCTACTCAAAATTCGCATTCGGAACCTATCAAATGAGTGACTCTAAAATTCTACCTAAAGTGATTCGCTTACGAGATGCGCCAGCCTATTTAGGCATGGATAAAAACCGCTTTAACCGAGAGGTTAGACCCACCCTCGCAGTCATTCCTATCGGAATACAGGGCATTGGATTTGAACGACTTGATTTGGACGCCTGGATGGAGGATTATAAGCAACGTAGCGGGCGTCCAGCAGTCAATTACTCAAGGAGTAAAGCACTATGGGACGCAAAATCACGCCAGGGTTACGCAAACGCGGTGGCATCTGGCACGTTGAAAAACAAATCTTTGGACAACGCCTTAGAGGAAGTACTGGAACAAGTTCTCTCCAAGAAGCGGAAAGCTTCCTGGTGCGAAAAATCGAAGAACTAAGACAGTCTAAGATCCACGGGGTACGTGTCAAAAGATTATTTAAGGAGGCTGCTATTCACTTTTTGATGAAAAATCAGCATAAGCGCAGTATCAGTGATGATGCATTACTGATTAAAAAGCTGACACCTTTCATTGGAAATTTGACTTTAGAGGCCATTCATATGGGAACATTGGAACCGTTTATTGAAGCCAGAAAAAAAGAAGGCGTTAAAACAAGAACCATTAATCATGGTTTGCAAATTGTACGCCATATTTTAAGGCTGGCTGCTTATAAATGGAGAGATGACCATGGAAAAACCTGGTTAGAACATGCGCCTGCCATTGAACTCTTACCAGAACACGATAGGCAAAAGCCCTATCCCTTAACCTGGGAAGAACAACATCGGCTTTTTGCTGAGCTACCCTTACATCTTAAAAATATGGCGTTGTTTGCTGTAAATACTGGATGCAGGGTTCGGGAAATCTGTGAGCTTCGATGGGCATGGGAAGTGAATGTGGCAGAAATGCCAGAACTGCTGGTCTTTATTGTACCGGGTAGTTTTGTTAAAAATGGTCAAGATCGTTTAGTGGTTTGTAATCCCATTGCAAGTTCAGTCATTGAAGCACAACGAGGACAACATCCTGAGTACGTGTTTATTTACAAAAATAAACCCCTTCAGGATATGCTAAATAGCGCTTGGATCAAGGCTCGTGATAGAGCAGGCCTTCCTCATGTTCGAGTCCATGACTTAAAGCATACCTTTGGTCGACGCTTACGTGCTGCTGGTGTAGGTTTTGAAGATCGACAAGATCTATTGGGTCATAAATCCTCACGGATCACCACTCATTACTCTGCTGCCGAACTACATAACCTTTACGATTCTGCTAACAAAGTGTGTACAGAAGGTCGCCAAGGCGTTGTATTAACTCTACTACGCCCAAACCACAAACCCCTGCTGTCAAACAATGGGGCCAATGATGAAGGTAATCCCCACAAAATCCCCACACGGGTATTTTGAGGGTGTTTGATTGGGAAGCATAAATTGTTAATTTTAATTCTTTTTATAGGGTTAAATGATGGGGCGAACGATGGGACTCGAACCCACGACGACCGGAATCACAATCCGGGACTCTACCAACTGAGCTACGTCCGCCATAAACAGGCTACATTTGAGGACAGGCTACAAACAAGCGCTATCCTAGCACAATAATAACGATTGGTGCGCCCGGCAGGACTCGAACCTGCTACCCTCAGCTTAGAAGGCTGATGCTCTATCCAGATGAGCTACGAGCGCCAAATCTTGGTCGGGGCAGAGGGATTCGAACCCACGACCCCCTGCTCCCAAAGCAGGTGCGCTACCAGGCTGCGCTATACCCCGTAAAAGCGAAAAGTTATAACACATTTGTCACGCAGCGTACAAATCACGTACACTGGAGGCCTCGCAAAGGGCCAAAACACAATTAAGAGAGATGACTTTCATTGTGCCAGCAAAGATCCTAGAAGGTAAAATACTTGCTTTGCAAATCCACCGCCAAGTTGCTGCGCGGATCCAAGTGCTGCAACAACAAGGATACCGTCCACCCCAGTTAGCCGTTATCTTGGTCGGCCATGATCCAGCCTCAGAGGTTTATGTCCATAACAAAAGCTTGGCTTGCCAAACGGTGGGTATTGATTGCCAAATCTTGAGGGAATCAAAGTCTATCCGCCTCGATGACTTGTTAGAACGGATTGATAGCCTGAATAACAATCCACAGGTGGATGGTATTCTGGTACAGCTGCCTTTACCCCCCCATTTGGATAAGGCAAGCTTCGTAGAACGCATACAGCCCTACAAAGATGTGGATGGTTTTCATCCTTATAATCTTGGTCGCCTCGCGCAACAACGCCCGCTCATGAGACCCTGTACACCCTTGGGTATTATGACCTTACTCACACACACAGGGATCGCCTTAGAAGGACTTCAAGCCACTGTTGTAGGCGTCTCTGATATTGTAGGGCGACCCATGATCTTGGAATTATTGATGGCAGGTTGTACCGTGACAGCCTGTCATCAAAAAACAAAAGACCTTGAAGCCACGGTACGTCAAGCTGAATTGTTGATCGTGGCAGCCGGTTGTCCAGCCCTTATCCCTGGCACTTGGATTAAACCTGGGGCTGTGGTGATTGATGTTGGGATGAATCGCATGGATAATGGTACGCTGGTGGGCGATGTCGATTTTATAGAAGCTAAAAAACAGGCCCGTTGGATTACCCCTGTGCCAGGTGGTGTAGGCCCTATGACAGTCGCCAGTCTTTTAAAGAATACTTTGTACGCCTATGAAAACCTATTATTAAATCGAGAAATAGTATGAAATGGATGAAATCTTGGGGATCAACCCTTAAACTTTTGCTCAAGCTCGGACCCAAGCAGCTACAAGAGTTGCCGATTGATCTGAGCAAGGACCCCCATGCTGAACCCAATGCATGGTGGGGTACTTTTTTGGTCGGTGAAGAACAATCCCGTTTTTTTAAAATAGGACCCATCGTCGTCTGTTTGGATCGTTACAACCATGAATGGCGTATTACCATACGTTTGGAAGGTAGTAAAACACCTTTTCGATCATTTGCGGCTAAGACATCCAATCATATTACCTTAAAACCTGTTTTGCCCGATCGCCCTCTACTCTCTACTTTAGATCAACCTTTTTATATTGCTGCCGACGATAGGCTGATGCTTTACCTTAGCGTACCGTTATGGATCAGTATCGAGGTGGGTCAGCCGTCTATTTTACTGGATGAGATTAAGACAAACAATCTAGCCGAAACCTGGTCGGGTCGTAATACCCTAGAGGGAGAACTCTGTTATGCCAATCGTACACAGGCCTTTGCACAAATGGATGCGCAGTTAGCACAAGAAGAGGCTGGCACAACCCAGGTGATTATCCCGATCTCGATTGTTAACCGTTCCAAAAACACTTTGTTGATCGATGCACTCAAAATTCCATTGCCACTCTTATCCATTTATACCGATGCTACCAATAGCCTATGGACAGAGCAGCTTTATTTTTATCAGGATGAAACGGATCGCCCTCTGGTGCAGCCTAGCCTTCAAGGGCCTCCTAAAACCTTAAAAGAACCACGCCTTTTGAACGGACCCCGATCGGTTCTCAAGCCAACCTTAAGAAAACTATTAATCCCTTTTATACGGAACTAAAACGATGGATCTATCAATGCCCGAGTTGAACACGATGTTGAGTCATGTGTTTGCCTTTTTAAAAGGTTTGGATATCTTATTGGTATTCAAAGTCGCTAGCTCTATGTTTTTGGGTGTGATGTTTACACTCCATCTGCGCCGTAAAATTGGAAATGCTTCTGAAAAACACTTGTCTGCACACCATTCACAACTAGTACGGCGCACCGTTTTCTATGCGGGTATTGCACTGGCTATTATTGTTCCTCTGAATGTTTTTGGGATCAATATCAAAGGTTTGATGGACGTTGCAGGGATTGCAGCAACGATTATTACTGCAGCCTTTGCTTTCGCAGCGCAAACCTCGATTTCTAATTTTTTAAGTGGTGTCTTCTTGCTTGCTGAAAAACCTTTTCAAGTAGGTGATTATATTGAACTCAATGGACGCTTGGGTGAGATTCTTGCCATCGATTTACTCTCGGTTAAAATGCGCACGAAGAGTAATATTTTAGTGCGGATCCCGAATGAATTATTATTAAAATCCCAATTTGATAATGTATCGCGCTTTCCTATTCGTCGTTGCGATGTGCAGTTTAAAGTCGCTTTCAATGAAGATCTAGCAAAAGTGAAGAAAATTCTCTTAGGGGTTGCCGCACAAAATGCCCTCTGCTTGGTCTCCCCAGCGCCTGAACTTTCCGTTCTTCGTCTCAATGATACCGCGGTTAGCTTGCAGTTTGCGGTTTGGGGCACGCAGAGCACATTCTCTAGTTTAGAAACTAACATTCAAATAGATATTCAAAGTGCCTTTAAGCAACACAATATCCAACTACCCAGCGTGCCAACGGTGGTGCTTGAGTCTGTGTGAAAGCCCATTGACACGTAAAAAATCCGTGATAAGCTTGTGAAGTGTTGGAAGATCTGCTGGAACATTCTGGGCCAGTGTCGCTTCTGACCCATAACCGCGGGGGGTTTTAGCCTGGTAGGCTTAAATTTTTTCGCAATCGTGATGACGTCATTATTTTTGGAGAGTTACTCATGAAATTATTCGTTTCTACTGCTGCGCTCGCGCTTGCTGTTGCCTTCGCTGCCCCTGTTATGGCTGCCGAAACAACGGTTAGCACCGAACCCACCGTGATGATGAGTGCAGAAGACTGTGCCGCCGCATTGGCAAAGTGCGCAGAAGCTGCTGATAAAGCTGCCTGCGAAAAAGACCTTGAAACCAAAGGTTGCAAAGCACCCGAAGCCGCAAAGTAATTTTAAGCTTCGTCTAACGCAAAAAAGGGTAGCCATGGCTACCCTTTTTTGTTTCCTCATTCATTCTTTATGCCTGCGAAGATGGGAATTCCGAGTTCAATAACTGCCATACTGTCCCCTCAGGGGTATCTTCAAGAACAATCTTCTCTGCCAACAAAAGCGATCGGATCCTATCGGCCTCTATCCAGTTTTTAGCAGCACGTGCTTGATTACGTTCCAGAATCAAGCCTTCAATAGCCTCTTTATCCAGATTGCTGCCTTCTACATTTTGTTTTTGTAGAAAAAGATCAGGATCTTTCGCTAATAAACCCAGCACATTCCCCAGTTTCTTCAACAAAACAGCCCCCTGTGCGGCTTGTTCAGGCTGTTCGATACGCAATCGATTAATCTCACGTACAAGATCAAATAACACCGCCAGCGCCTCGGGCGTATTAAAATCATCTTCCATTGCATTCTGAAACCGCTTTTCATAGGCTGTAATGCTTGCTGTTTGTTTCTCGTTGCTGCCAGCCTCTACCCCCACAAAACCACGCAGTGCATGGTATAGCCGCTCTAATGCTTTAATGCTCAGATCTATCTGTGCCAGGCTGTACTCGATAGGACTTCTATAATGGCTTGAGATCACAAACAGGCGTAAAACTTCGGCATCATAACGCGCTAGAAAATCACGAATCGTTACAAAATTGCCTAAGGACTTCGACATCTTTTGCTTATGTTCTTGCAAATAACCCACGTGCATCCAATAATTCACAAAGGTCTTTTCGTTGGCCACAGTCGATTGTGCCCGCTCATTCTCATGATGAGGAAAAATTAAATCGGCACCCCCGCCATGAATATCTACCGTCTGGCCTAAATGCTCTAAAGACATGGCCGAACATTCTGTATGCCAACCGGGTCTACCTAAACCCCAAGGCGATTCCCACGCAGGCTCGCCAGGCTTTGCACTTTTCCATAATACAAAATCGAGGGGATATTGTTTAGCCTCGTTTGCTTCAATACGCGCACCCACCTTCAGTTGATCCCTATCACGATGTGCCAAGGCACCATAGCTTGAAAAGGCTTGAATGGCATAATAAACATCACCATTCTGCGCGACATAAGCATGTTTTTTGGCAATCAGCGTCTGGATCATCTGGATCATCCCTGTTACCGTCTCGGTGGCTTTGGGCTCTCGTGTGGGTCTCTCTAGACCTAAGGCCTCAAAGTCCTGATGCATCGCTTCTGTAAAACGTTGGCTTAAAGACTCAATGCTTTCTTTATTGTCTGCCGCACGCTGAATGATTTTGTCATCGATATCCGTAATATTACGCACATAATTCACCTCAAAACCTGCATAACGCAAATAGCGCAATACGATATCAAAGGCTAAATAGGTTCTGGCATGTCCAATATGGCAATAGTCATACACCGTCACGCCACAGACATAGATCCCTATTTTTCCGGGGACCAAGGGTTCGAAAAGTTCTTTTTTTTGCGTGAAAGTATTATAAATATACATGCGCTGTCATCCTTGGTTTTTAGGGTCCCGCGCAGCGGGGAGTAAGGGAGCATTGGGTCTTTGCGATGCATAATCTATGGCTTCTGATAAACGCTGTACAATTTTTTCAGGACCTAGCAGATCGAGCAAAGGCTGCAAAGCAGGACCGCTGGTCATTCCCATCAAAGCCACCCGTAATGCCGCATACAACGATTTTTTTTGCAGTCCACTGTGCTGATGCCAAACATTCACCCAATCAGACAAGGTTTGTTCTGGATTCTGCTTCAATAACGCCAATCCCTGTACAAGCGCCTCCCCACCTATCGTGCTCAGCAAGGCTTGATCGCTGGCTGAATAGTGAGGAACCAGCGACGCTGGTAGAAAAAGTGCTTCTGCTAAAGGCACTGCGTCCTTGGGTAACACCAGATTAGGCTGCACTAAAGCCACAAAAGCGTCTCGCTGTGCTTCAGGCACCACAGAACCCACCCACGGTTCTAAAACACGCCAACAATCCTCGACACTCGCGTGCTGCATACTCAATTTCTGCCAATAGAGCAACTGCGCCTCATTATAATGCGCGGGTGAATGACTAATATGGGCTAAATCAAAATGCGCGCTCAACGTTTCCAAGGATAAAAGTGTCATATCGGGATCATAGTGCCCCAAACGTGCTAGATAATTCACAATCGCAGAAGGCCAATAACCTTCTGCGATTAAGGTCTGGATATCTCGACTGCCATTGCGCTTAGAAAGCGGGCTATGATCAGGTCCTAAAATAGTGGGAAAATGCCCATAGGCTGGCTTTGCTAAACCCAATGCTTCTAAAATAAGTAGCTGACGGGGCGTATTGCTCAGGTGATCATCCCCACGCAAGGCATGGGTAACCCCCATCAACGCATCATCCACCGCATTACAAAAAATAAAAGAAGCACTACTATCTGCACGGCGCACAATAAAATCGCCAATTGCATCGGAATCAAAATGCTGCTCGCCCTTGATTAAATCGTTAAAATTGAGTGCTACACCTTTGGGTACCTCGAAACGCAATACAAAGGGTTCACCCAAAGCCTGCTTGGCCCGTACAGCCTCAGCACTCAATCCCCGACACTTGCCCGTATAACGAGGCGCTTGGTGAGCAGCCATTTGTACCTTGCGACTAAGGGCTAACTGTTCTTCCGTGCAAAAACAAGGATAGAGTCGATGTTCCGCCTGTAATTGCAGATAATACTGTTCATACACAGTCTGACGCTCTGATTGATAATAAGGCCCTTCATCCCAGACTAATCCAAGCCACCGCAGATCCTTTAATAGCGACGCTGCATAGTCCGTGGTTGAACGCTTTCCATCGGTATCTTCTACCCGCAGCAATAGCTGTCCTTGAAAGCGTTTAGCATACAAATAATTAAAAAGGGCTGTGCGAACATTCCCAAAATGCATAAGTCCAGTAGGACTGGGCGCAAAACGTGTTTTAACAGTAAGATTCATAGGGCGATTGTACACAATTGGCAGCCATAATACACGTATGATAGACTGGCGTTTTGGGGCGTGTATAAGCCCGCACTGTTGAAGGATGCATGCATGACAAATGTGAAAATCACAACCTCTGAGGGCGATCTTCTTGTAAAGCTAGAAGATGAGCTAACCCCTAAAACCGTACACAATTTTCTGCAATACGTCGATGAGGGGTTTTATACCAATACCCTATTCCACCGTGTGATCAAAGATTTTATGGTCCAAGGCGGTGGTTTTAAGACGGGTATGGCCGCTCAAACGGCTAAGGCACCCATTGAAAACGAAGCAGCGCTGGGCTTAAAAAACACGCTCGGTACCCTTAGTATGGCCCGCCTACCCGATCCGCACTCTGCTTCTTCACAATTTTTTATTAATGTGGCGCATAATAGCTTTCTGGATTTTAAGGCGCCAACCGCCGACAAGTTTGGATACTGTGCCTTTGGTACGGTCATCGAAGGCCTAGATGTATTGCAGCGTATGGCTACCGTTCCAACAACCACCCGTGCCGGACATAGTGATGTACCGGTGAAAGATTTACTTATTGTGCGTATCGAGCGTATTTAATGCCAACTTATTTTATCTCCGATTTACATCTGAGTGCCAAAAAGCCTGAGATTACCGAGCGTTTTTTGAAGTTTTTGCGTGAAGATGCCATCAAGGCCGATGCCTTATATATCTTAGGAGATCTGTTTGATGTATGGATGGGCGATGATCAGGTCGATCCCTCTACACAAACTATTATCGAAGGACTCTATCATCTACATGAACAGGGTATTCCCTTGTATTTTATGCGTGGTAATCGGGATTTTCTTATCGGTGACGATTTTGCACACAACAGTGGCTGTGTATTGCTGCCCGATCCAACGCGTATTATGCTATATGGCAAAAATATTTTACTCACCCATGGCGATCAACTCTGTACACTCGATAAAAAATATCAATCCTTTAGACGGTTTGTACGCACCCCTATGCTTGAAAGCTTCTTTTTGAAACTACCAATGCGACTACGCGCCCTGATCGCAGGTTGGATTCGCAAGCAATCCAAGCGATCACAAACGACCACCTATCATCCAACATGGGATGTAGCCTTAGAAACTGTTTACGGTGCTTTGCGTCACCATGATTGCCATACCTTGATCCACGGACATACGCATCAACCCAATATTCATGATTTTATTCTGGATGAACAACCCGCCAAACGCATTGTCTTGGGTGATTGGAGTACGACCACCGGATCAGTGTTGATCTACGATCTGGATACGATCACCCTTAAAACCTTGGTATGAGCGCAGTGCGCCCTTCATGGCCCCTCCGTTTGTGGCTGATAAGCCATCTATTATTTTTTTTCGCACTGTTCCTGTGGTTTAATCCACTCACCCACGTACTGTGTATCAAAAGTGATAAGGCTATTTTTTATCTACTCAATGGTAGTTTATCGCACAATCCCGCTTGGCAAAGCGTGTGGGGTATGCTGAACCATCGTCGAGAAACCAGCTACAACTTGCTACTCGCTTGCTGTTTTAATCTGTGGGCGATCTACCAAACTAAAAACCCTAGTAGCTCATCAACGAAGTTTTTCCGAATGGCACTCGGGAACATACATCCCTGTATTCGACGATTAACCCTCCCTGGAATCGACGCCCCTCATGCACACTCGGAAAAACTTTTTGGACACACTACTAGACTACGCATGCAATGTATCAAAGGCTTTATTTATTTTTGGATTTGTTTTGAGTTGGTTTTTTGTTTGCAAGAATATTTTTTTCATGGGTTTCTAAACCTCAGACGCTATTCACCTTCTTTGGTTTTAGAACCCAGTTTTCGATTATCCACCCTGTTGCAAGATCCCAATATCAAAGATGCCTCCCAAAATTGCTTTCCGAGTGGACATGCCTTTGCCTTACTCTATTGGGCTTTATTTAGCCTCTATCTTTCACCTAAACGCATCGGTATTTTGGGTATTATCTTTGCGCTTTTTCTGTGTCTACCACGGTTATTCAGTGGTGCCCACTGGATGAGTGATACCGTATTCTCCGCACTTTTAGCGCTTGTTTGCTTTGTGTGGACGCTCATGCTGCTGTATTATTGGAAGCTTCCCACCCCAACTGAATCTAAGAGAATTTCTTAAAAAACAGGGATCAAGCGTTTGTTTCAAATACCCTCCCCCGCTTAGCGGGGGAGGGCTAGGGTGGGGGTTAGGTCGCTAGACATTTCTCAACTATCTCTTGTACATTCGTAGACAAGTTTGGTGCTGCTTGAATCGTCTGCAAAGCTTTGATCATTTTTTGCTGACGCGCAGCATCAAAACGTCGCCAAGGTGCAAAAGCATCCACAATCCGCGCGGCCACCTGTGGATTTAAAGCATTCAGTTTTAAAACAACCTCCAACACTAGATCATACCCCGCACCACTCTGATCATGAAAATGCATGAGATTAGCATTGGCAAAAGCACCTATCAAAGCATAAACCTTGTTGGGGTTTTTCAGATCAAAGGCCACATCCTGCATTAAACGCTTCACCGTTTGTACGGTATCAGGCAATACAGAAACCGCTTGGATCCTAAACCATTTGTCTAAAACTAAGGGATGATTACGCCACTTTTCATAAAATTCAGATAAAACCATAGCACGCAGAGGGGCCGTACTATCACACACGGCGTTTAAAACGCCCATGGTATCGGTCATACTGCGTGTATGCTGAAATTGTTGCTTGCAAAGCGCCAAAGCTTCTGTATCATTTGTTTGTACTAAATAGCTTAAAGACAGATCCCTTAAACGGCGCGTCGCACAGGCTTCTGGACTAAACACGTAGGATCCTTTGCAATGATTGTCCGCATAACTCTCAAAAAAATCGCTTTTTAAAGCGCTGGCTAGTTGCACCTTAAGAAACTGTCGCACAGCACTTAAAGCTGTGATATTCACCGGCAATTGGGCCTCTACCAAGGTATTTAAGGTCGGTAAACTTAAGATTTTAGCGCGAAGGGCTGGGTCTAAAGTCTTGTCCCTTAAGACTGCTTCATGTGCGGCTATCCAGCTAGGATCGATGATCAAAGCACGCTTGGCTTCAAAGTCCTCCAGCAATCGAAAGATCAATCCTTCACTGAGCTGCTGGCCCGCATCCCAACGGTTAAAGGCATCGCTATCATGTGCTAACAGAAAAGCCAAAGCCTCCTTAGATTGCTTCGTACCACGTTTGACCGGTGCAGAAAAGGATCGTAAAAGGGATAATACAGGCTTGCAAGGAATAGCCTCAAAAACAAAAGTCTGTGCTTCTTCTGTCAGTGTCACCCGGGTCTCGATCGGCAATAGATCACGACCCTCTGTGTCTAATAATCCTATCGCAACAGGTATAAGCAAAGGTTTTTTGAGATCCTGTCCCGGTGTGGGCGCACAGTGCTGCGTGAGTGTGAGCGTATAACGATGATTTTGCACATCATATGTTTCCTGAGCCCGTAATTCTGGGGTGCCGGCTTGACTGTACCATAAGCGAAATTGGCTTAAATCCTGCTTGGATACCTGTTCCATGGTGGCAATAAAATCTTCAATCGTGACAGCCTGGCCATCATACTGTGAGAAATACTGATCCATACCTTGTCTAAAGGTTTCCCAACCCATAAAATGCTTCAACATCCGAATGATCTCTGAACCCTTTTCATAAATCGTCGCAGTATAAAAATTGTTAATTTCAGCATAGGCTTCTGGACGTACGGGATGCGCCATAGGGCCCGCATCTTCTGAAAACTGATCGTCTCTTAAACAACAGACTTGATCAATCAGCTGAACGGCTGATTGCCTAAGATCCCCACAAAAATGATGCTCACGAAAAACCGTAAGCCCTTCCTTTAAGCTCAGTTGAAACCAATCGCGGCACGTAACCCGATTGCCCGACCAATTATGAAAATACTCATGCCCCACCACTGCATCAATATTGTCATAATCGGCATCCGTGGCGGTTTGTGCATTGGCTAATATATATTTAGCATTAAAAACATTGAGCCCTTTGTTTTCCATAGCGCCCATATTAAAATCGCTGACAGCAACAATCATATAACGATCTAAATCATATTCCCGACCATAGGTTTCTTCATCCCAACGCATGGCTTTTTTAAGGGCGAGCATGGCATGTTGGCATTGGTCCTGATCGTGAAAGGCGGTATAGATTTCTAAACTGACTATGCGGTTGTTCATCGTCACAAAATGATCGGTCATAGACACCAGATCACCTGCAACCAAAGCGAACAAATAACAAGGTTTTGGAAAAGGATCCTGCCAACACACCCCGTGTCGATCGGCACTCAAATCGAATTTTTCCATTAAATTGCCATTCGATAACAACACAGGAAAAGCACGCTTATCGGCGTGAATGATGGTTGTAAAACGGGCCATTACATCGGGCCTATCCAGATAATAGGTAATACGTCTAAAACCCTCGGCTTCGCACTGGGTACAAAACATATTTTTGGATCGATAAAGGCCCGAGAGCTCTGTATTCGTTTCTGGATGAATATGTACGATGGTTTTCAGACTAAAGCTTTGAGGTACTTTAAAAAGGGTTAGGGTTTTATCATCTACCGCATACTCCGAAGCAGCTAAAGCACGTCCATCGATATGGATGGATTGCAAAGAAAGCTTTTCACCCTGTAGGACTAAAGGTGCCTCAATCGTATTGGAAAGCGTCGGATGACGCCTGCATTGTAAGGTTGAATGAACCGTTGTGGCGTGATTATCTTGAAGATCAATGATCAAATCCACCTGATCGATCAAATAATCCGAAGGCTTATAATCTTTAAGCTGTATCATCAATATTTTTTCCTTAAGGATAAAGGGCTACGACATCGTACAAGTCTTTGTACGTTCGTTGGAGGGGTTATCGGGACTCAGTGCATAAACATTGCGGGGACTACTATCCTGGGCTACATTCGCACATACTTGATCACCAAAGGGGAGGATCGTCTCTTGCTCTTCCCGAGGATTGCCTTCATTATCCAAGAGGGGGCTTGTATCCGATCGGGCGCTCGGCTTACAACAAGGCAAACATTGAAAATAAAAAAACAACTCACGTAAATGGGGTAGCAGACTTCGCATACGTATATTCCCTTTTTTTACTTTAGGTATCCTACAAACAAATACAAGCCCTCGTCAAGATAAGGTTGCATTGCTAGCACAAAACGATAGTGCGTATAATTAAAATGACATGATTTTATAAGGTAGGATGCTAAGCTATGGTACGAAATGTTTTAAATTTAAAAAATCATCGTCTCATCATTACCCTGATACTCGGTTTCTCCTCTGGATTACCGCTGGCGCTTTCTGGCTCTACCTTACAAGCATGGTTAACGGTTTCAGGTTTATCGCTTCAAGCCATTGGCTTTGTAGGACTGGCTGCGACACCCTATACGCTCAAGTTTCTGTGGGCGCCCTTGATGGACCGGTGGAGCCCCCCTTTCCTAGGCCGCCGAAGAGGCTGGATTGCGATCTGCCAAGTCTTGTTATGCCTCTGCATGCTATGGATGGCCTTTTTAGATCCCAAAACCCATCCGCCTGTTTTATTTTGGATTGCTGCGGCGATTGCCTTTCTATCCGCTTCTCAAGATATTGCCATAGATGCCTATCGGACCGATATTTTACAGACTGATGAGCGCCCTATGGGCGCTGCGATGGCGATTAATGGTTATCGGATCGCTATGCTGGTGTCTGGGGGCTTGGCCTTAGTCATTGCCGATCATGTGGGTTGGCAAAACATGTACTTTGTGATGATTTTTCTTATGGGGATCGGCCTTTTAGCCACATTACTGGGCCCCAATCCTGAAGAACAAACGGTTATAGCTGCCCCCCGTACGCTTTGGGACTGCACTATCTTACCTATTGTTGATTTCTTAAAAAGACCTCACGCAGTATGGATTTTACTATTTATTGTTTTCTATAAACTAGGGGATGCCTTTGCAGGGGCACTTACCCAAACCTTTTTGCTGCGCGCCATTAAAATGTCGCTCTCAGAGGTAGGATCGCTGGTAAAACTACTTGGTTTTTTAGGCACCATTATAGGGACTACCATGGGTGCCTGGTATGTCCCTAAACTCGGCTGGTTCAAGGCTTTATTGATCTTCGGCATTTTACAGGCGCTATCCAATCTCAGTTATTTGGTACTGCTTTATACAGGTCCTGATTATGTGATTGCAGGTTCTTCTATTTTCTTTGAAAATCTTTGTGGTGGCATGGGATCGGCTGCTTTTACCGGTTTGCTCATGGGCCTCTGTAACGCCCGTTTCACGGCCTTCCAATATGCACTGTTTTCATCGCTTAGTGCGGTAGGCCGCGTCTTTATTGGGCCCATAGCCGGCATTATTGCCCAATATGGCTGGTTTGAGTATTTTATGGCTTCCTTGGTGTTCGCAGTACCGGGTTTGTTATTGCTCTGTTTGTTTAAAAACACCATTGAAAAAATGACTGCCACACATAAATAGTTATAGGTTATTAAATTGCCTGTATTAATGCCTATAAGATTCTTTCAGCATCACACTTAAACCCGCTGCTATAAGCAATGCCACGGGTAATACCACTAAAGCAGCCGTATAATCCCCTGCCACACAAGCTTGTTCGAGTAGGGCGCTATCATCCAGTAATGCCCCTATCATGGTGGGTAAAAACATACCCCCTATCATGGTCAGCATATTGGTAAAAGCGATCGCTGTCGCACTCACTGAACCATGTGCAATATCATTACTCACAGCAAAAATCAGTATTTGGGCACTGGCAAAAAACGACGTGAAAAATAACAAAGGATACATCCAAGCAACCGATGCACTGGGCATAAAAATAGCCAAGCTCATAAAAATCACCGCCACAGAGGAACCCATGATTAGGGGTATACGACGACTATGCATTTTATCGGATAAAAAGCCCCACCAAGGCCCCCCTACGGCAAAACCTAGAAATAACATCGAAGATCCCCAGGCTGCTTTTGACTCGGAC
Organism: Gammaproteobacteria bacterium; assembly: GCA_018061325.1. Taxonomy (GTDB): domain Bacteria; phylum Pseudomonadota; class Gammaproteobacteria; order UBA6186; family Azoamicaceae; genus CADEGZ01. The sequence goes on along the minus strand of JAGOUJ010000006.1, from coordinate 18,727 downwards.
ATACCCGCTGCCTTTAAAAAATCCGGCGCCCAGGTTTCTGCAAAACCTGCAATCGGCAAAAAGGTTAAACAACCAATAACACCATTGATCCAGATTTGCTTACTGAAAAGAATTTTCTTCAGTGATTTGAGAGGCACAGCGACATAATCTTTTTGCGATGATCCTACAATAGGCTGAACATCCTCTGCTACTTTATCGCGTAAAAATAACCACAACAGTTCTGTAAGAACAAGACCTATTAATGCCAAAAAGCATAAGGTTTCACGCCATCCTATCTGCCGTACCAGCGCTGTCATCACAACCTGACCACTACTGGCCCCTAACATACCTAAGGTGCTCGATAACCCTGCCATAAACGCAAAATACTTTTTGGGCAACCACACATGAGAGATTTTTAAAATACCCACATAGGCAAAGGCCGATCCAAAACCCATCAAGAAACGAGCCGCTTGTGCTACCCAGAGGTGGCTGGTTTCTGAAAATAAATAAGCGGCACCTGCACAGATTAAACAAGCCATCGTCAAGATCTTTCGCACACCATAGCGATCGAACAAAACCCCCACGGGAACCTGCATAGGCGTATAGGCATAATAATAAAAGGCAGCTAAATGTCCAAATGCTGCCTCGCCTAAACCAAAATCCTGTTTTAAGGGATCGTGCATGACACTGGGCGCTACCCGTAAATAATACTCATAAAAGTAAAAGGAAACCCCTAAAAAGCACATAAAAAAGGCAAGGGTATAGGTACGTTTTGGATTATTTTGAGTGGATTTCATGGAGCCAGTCTCCCGGAACAAAATTGGTCGGGGCGAGAGGATTTGAACCTCCGACCACATACACCCCATGCATGTGCGCTACCAGGCTGCGCCACGCCCCGAAGCCCGAATCATAGCATTGAAGAGCCTAGTCTGGGAATATCAAAGGTAAATCGGCAGCCCGTAAGCGGGCCTTGAGCTTTTGACCCGCCTTACAGGTTACAACCCGTCTGGCTTTAATTAAGGTGGGTTTGAGCGTTTTAGGATTACGTCCTGGACGCGCCGGTTTATGACGTAGTTCAAAATTGACAAAGCCTGAAAGCTTAACAGGCTCCCCCGATGCTAAAGAGCTGCGGATTAACTCAAAAATCTGATCGGTAAAATCGACAGCACCTAAAGCATCTAAGCCCAATCCTTGCTGAAGGCTGTGCCCAAGCTTAGCCTTTGTTAGCGTGCCATCCATAGACTACTCCCTTAAGCTTGCTTGAAAGTGTTGTTTTAGATTTTGTACAATCGTGTCTACCAGCTTCTTAATCTCGGTTTCCTCCAAAGTGCGCGTAGGATGTTGAAATATCAAACCTAAAGCAACACTTTTTTGTGCTACATCCAGCGCTTTGCCTTCATACACATCAAAGATGATCACATTTTGTAACCATTCGCCTGCGCTCGCTACAACACTTTGCTTGAGATCGGCGGCAAGAACGGTCTTAGACACTAATAAAGCGATATCCCGTCGAACACTCGGAAATTTTGAAAGCGGCACAAAAGAAGGTATGGTTGCTACAAAAGCAGATTGATCCACTTCAAATAACCATATAGGCCCTTGTAAATCTAGGTTTTTCACAATACGTGGATGCAAAGCACCCACCGTGCCAATCTTTTGATGCCTGCGATAAATAGCTGCACTTTGTCCCGCTTGTAGTGCTGGATGTTCAAGGGCTTCAAAATGCAAGGGTTCGAAATTCAAAGGCTTGCGATTGCGATCGGTTCCAAGCAGGCTGACTAATGCTTCTACATCGCCTTTGATATCATAAAAATCGTGTGCCCGTCCTTTCAAATCCCACTGTTCAGGTGCTACAGATCCGACACATAACCCGGCTAGCAGTGGACTTTCACACAGACTATCCTGCTGATGGATAAAACACGTCCCCATTTCAAAGAGACGTGCACGCTTGACTTGACGATTTTGATTATGCTTCAAAGCTGTTAACAATCCTGGCCATAAGCTGCTGCGCATCATGGCCATTTCACTAGAAATAGGATTCTTTAAAAGCAAAGGTTTCTCGGTCATACTCAGATGATCGGTCCAGAGTGGATCGATAAAGCTATAACTGATGATTTCTGAATAACCGCGATTGATCAAAACTTCTTTGAGGGATCGATCCAAAATGTTTTGATCGGACAACACAGGTGCTTTTACCGTACCACAAAAATCGACCGCGGGTATACGATCAAAGCCATAAAGTCTGCCTAATTCTTCTATCAGATCAACCGAACGCTTGAGATCCAAACGGTAGGCCGGTGGCTGCACATGAAAACCTTCGGCTTGTGGCACAACCTGCATATTCAAGCGTTCGAGAAAAGCGATCACCTGCTTATCATCCAGCATCACACCCAGTAACTGTTGGATCTGCTTGCGTGCTAAAAAAATAGGCGTTGAGGGATGGGCACTAAAATCGTGTGGCTGTACGGTATGAATAGGGCCGACTTTGGCCGCTGTGTTTTGAGTTATCAATAATAAAGCACGTTTTAAGGCACGCAGCGCCAATGTGGGATCGATCCCTCGCTCAAAGCGATAAGAAGCTTCGCTATGTACACCATAACGCTGTACCGCTTGACGTATGGCAATCGGATCAAAGGAGGCACTGGTTAAAAGCAGGTCTGTGGTGGTTTGACTGGCGACCGATCGTGCAGCACCTACAATGCCCGCGAGGGCCTGTACGTTTTTTTGATCCGCGATCACTAAGGCTTCGGTATCAAGCTTGATGCTCCGATCATCGCCGAGCTTCATAGACTCTAAAGCCTTAGCTTTTCGAATCACCAGAGGGCCTTCAAGTGCCTGTAAATCAAAAGCCTGCAGGGGTTGTCCTAGTTCTAACATCACATAGGCAAGGATATCCATCACGATAGACAAGGGCGTAATCCCTGCAATACTTAATTTTTCTACGATCTCAGGCGGTGTTGCAAGGGTGTTATCGAGATCACGTATCACACAGCTATAATAATTTAGACATTCGGAAGCTTGAACCTGCACAGCGTATTGATCGGTCTCCGGTAACAAGGTGGCATACGTCTGAGAAGGTACTGCGCTCAAAGGTGTATGGGTGATGGCCGATACCTCACGCGCAAGGCCTTCTACGCTTAAACAATCACCCCGGTTGGGTGGAATTTTGAGGGTTAACACCGCGCCTGTCGTAGACTCCACAGACTCTAACTGTTCTACCTCGATACCCGCATAGCTAAGGGCATCGGCTAATTCAGCCAAAGCCAGGGGGTAATTGACAAAGCTTTTTAACCAATGTTCATTAACTTTCATTTTTTTTCCTAAGCGCTACACCCAGTTTATAGAATTGTGATGCGAAGGCAAAGCTTAAATGTTCGCGGCAAGCATGGCCAAGAGTGTTTGCATATCAAGAGGTAATGGCGCCTCCCACGATAGCGGTTCGGCGCTTAGCGGATGCGTTAGGGCCAATTGCCGTGCATGCAAAGCCTGACGCTTAAAGCTTTTAAGCGATTCCACACTAAAACGTTTACCATAGGCTGAGTCCCCCACAATGGGATGACGCTTATGGGCCATGTGTACACGGATTTGATGCGTACGACCCGTTTCTAACTGTAAGCGCACATGGGTATGGGCCTTAAAACGCTTGATCACCCGATAGTGGGTAATTGCTTCTCGACCGGATTGGATCACTGCCATGCGGGTTCTATCACGAGGGTGACGCCCTATGGGCAGATCGACCGTGCCACCCGAGACCATCACACCATATACAATGGCCTCATACACGCGCTTCACAGCTCTGGCTTGCATGGCTGCCACCAAACCTGTTTGAGCCACAATCGTTTTAGCCACGACCATCAATCCGGTCGTATCTTTGTCTAAACGATGCACTATCCCTGCTCTTGGAACCTGCGCTAAGCTTGGGCAATGGTGTAACAAGGCATTCACCAAAGTACCGGATGGATTACCCGCACCTGGATGCACCACTAAATCTGCGGGTTTATTGATAACGAGAAGGTGTTCGTCCTCATAGACAATCGAAAGCGGCATGTCCTCAGCACCCCAATGGACGGCTATCACCGTTTCAGGATCTATTCGGATCTTATCGCCTTCTGAAACCATCTCTCGGGGACGTGTAACCGGCTGATCATTCACCCAAACACGCCCATGCAGGATCCAGATCTTAAGCCTGCTACGGGAATGCTCTGGAAAAGCCAGAGAGATGGCTTGATCCAAGCGCAAACCATGAAGCGAGTCGCTAACGTCTAGATGAAGAGGTGTATTATGCATGATGTTATTCGTCCAAAGCTCCCGTATCATGCCAGATTTTTCTTGACTAAGACAAGAAGCTTAAATAATAGCAGCCCCTAGTAGTCTGTTAAACATAAACAAGTTTTCCCGAATAGGCATAAGGGGCGTCGATTCCAGGGATGGTAAATCGTCGAATACAGGGATGTATGTCCCCGAATGCCATTCGGAAAAACTTATTCAACGAGGTACTAATACCCTGGGTTCACTTTAATATTTTTACTTTTATCCAAAATCTTTGCCAAATAACGCTGTATTGTCTGCGTCATAGGGGCATTTAATATTCTGCGTTCAATACCACCGTACTGAATCGAAAAACATCCTAGTAAAGAACGACGATTACTCTTGCGACGATGCATATTAATATGGATGAAAAACGTACGATCCATGGGAATAAAATTCACAAGCACTGCCTGTTTTGCAGCCAATACACTTAATAACCCTTCATCATGTTGATGAAATTCAAATTCAGGGAAAGGCAGTGAGTGTTGTTTATGACCTGTGAGCAAATCGGTATTTTTGCCTAAACGAAGCCATTGCTCAATAAAACTGCGACTCTGCTTTGAATTGCGCAATACTAAGATCCCGGCCCACACATGATGCCCATAACGACAGTGGTCATCACGACAATGAAGCGCGTCAAACACATCCCCACTCGCGATTGTAGCAGCTAATTTATACTCTTGAGGATTATAGGCAAACAATAGAATATCTTTATCCCCCAGTCCTTTTGTAAAATAGTCCCTAATATCTTGGCGAATTAACAAACCTGTATCGGCATAAATGAGGATATCACCCTCGGGGATCTTTTTAAGGGCTTCCAAGATCAGATAAGATTTCCAAAGCCAATAGCCCGCGCCTGTTGGGTTACTCATAATAGGGTTTGCACGAATAAAAGCTGGATCAATATGATCACGCCGGTAGTTGTAGATAAAATCTACACCACGATGAATGGCCGACATCGCCAAAATATTTTGATTTTGTCGATAAACCTCTGGCCCATCTGCATAGGATATTAAATGTATATTAACGGATTTCTGTGCTTCGCTCAGTTCAGGCGCAGGTTGAATGGAGACATCCAGAAAATAGAGGGTATGCAACAAGAGCAACACTAATGCAGCGGGCACTATAAAAAAAAACCCTTTAAGGACTTTTAGCAACATTTTTAATAGCACCCTATGATATTCTCGAAAAAGGGGTTTAATTCTACTATGAGCCTGTTTCTCCCCACAAGCTGCAGGCTTCTATTTAGTTTGAATTCAAAATAATGGCATTGCTGATTGCAGGGAACCTGGGCCTGGGTTAAACTCATCCTTTCAATTTGTACAAAAACAGGTTCTATTGATGATGCTACGTCTGTCGGCTATGCTCCGTGTTGTGATCCTTCCCCTGATGCTCTGCATGCTCTGGGGCTGCAATAGCAACAAAGATCTTCATAAGGGTTTATCGGCTGAACAAATTTATGCCGATGCGCAAAAGAACCTTGCCAAAGAAAATTACCAAAAAAGCAGCAAAGCTTTAGAAGCGCTGGAAGCACGCTACCCCTACAGCGAGTATTCCGATAAAGCGCAGCTTGATCTGATTTATGCTTACCATAAAAACAATGAGCCCGCCTTGGCTTTATCGGCAGCCAATCGCTTTATCCGCATGAACCCCCATCATCCACGGGTGGATTATGCTTATTATCTAAAAGGCCTTACCCGTTTCGAGCAAAACTATAGTTTTACCTTTCGTTATTTGCCTTTAGATCGTAGTGCACGCGATCCTTCAGCCTTACAAGAATCCTTCGATACCTTTAAACAATTGCTGGAACGTTTTCCCAAAAGCGAATATGCGCCAGATGCCAAAAAACGCATGGTTTTCCTTAGAAACATGCTTGCTAATCACGAACGACAGGTTATGGATTATTACGTAAAGCGTGGTGCGTATTTATCGGCCATCAATCGTGCCATTTATATTATCCAACATTTTGAGAAAACCCCTGCGGTACCCCTAGCGCTTAAAACGATGGTGCAGTGCTATGAAAAATTAGGGATGCCCAAGCTGGCAGAAGAAGCGCGTAAGACGCTGGAAAGCAATTTTCCAGCACACGCTAAATAACTGAAATCCCCACGGCTTTCAGCCGGCCCCCTTTTAGAAAGGGGGCTTTTTGCAAAGCATATGAAACATTGGAAGCAGCAAAACCTGCTGCCTTCTTAATCTTTGGGCAACGGCCTGCTAGCCCTAAACAAACACAAACTGAAGATACGCCTCGGGCAAGATCACCCTCAGCCTAAGTTGTCTTTAATGCTTCTCGATAACGCTGATGTGCATCCAAAATGGCTTGTGCAGGTGGTTTGTCTAAAAGACTACCTGTAATGACACCCACAAAAGACACAAAGGTTGCGGGTAGGATCTCGTACAGTACTTCGCTTAAACCACACCAGCGCCATACAATGGCTGTTCCAAAACCAAGCACCATACCGATAACCACACCATTGCGCGTGGTGCGAGGCCAATACAAAGACATAACGACCGGCGCACTAAAGGTTGAACCTAAACCGGCCCAAGCAAACGCTACCAAACCCATAATGCCTTGTGTGGGCACTCTGGCAATATAAAGAGCCGCCCCCGCAATAAAAAAGACTGTTATGCGCCCCATCCATACCAATTCCTTTTGTGTGGCACGCTTTCTAAATAAGGCTCTATAAATATCTTCGGTTAAAGCACTCGAGGCTGCTAACATTTGCGAATCAATCGAACACATACTCGAAGAAAGAATCGCCGCCAGAATAACCCCCATGACCCAGGGAGAAAAAGCCTGTCTAGACAAAGCCATAAACACGGTTTCAGGATCAGAAAGCGTTGTACTAAAGTGTATAGCCCCTGCCATACCCACTAATACAGCACCTATTAATGATAATGCCATCCAACTAATACACACTCGACGTGCTAGTTTAATTTCACGCACATGCTTTACTGCCATAAAGCGTACCAAAATGTGTGGCATGCCAAAATAACCCAGCCCCCAAGACAATTGGTTTAAAAGACTGCCTATCGATAAGTTCTGGCTATAGTTTAAATAATCAGGCTTTGCGATTAGTAAATGATGAAAGCCTGCAGTCCATCCACCTGCTTGTTCCACCACGATAAAAGGTACCCACAACAAACAGCAGAGCATTAAATTACCTTGGAAAAAGTCTGTCCAGCTTACCGCTAAAAAACCACCCACACAGGTATAAAGCAGGATAATGGCCGCACCCAACCATAGCGCTTGGGTATAGTCTAAACCAAAGGTTAAACCTAAAAGCACAGCGCCTGCGTATAAACCTGAAGCAATATAAAATATAAAAAACAGAACGGTTGCAAAGGCGGCAACCATACGGATAATACCCGATTGATCATTAAAACGATTATCTAAATAAGCCGGTAGCGTGAGGGAATCATTGGCCATCTCGGAATAGATCCGCAAACGTTTGGCCACCAAACGCCAACTGCCATAAGCGCCCACCATTAAACCCAAGGATAACCAGATCTGACTCAAGCCCGCGGTATAGACCAAGCCCGGTAAGGCCATGAGTAACCATGCGCTCATGTCGGAAGCACCTGCACTCAGGGCCGCCACAGCACCCCCTAAACGGCGACCCCCTAATACATAATCAGATAGATTGCGTGTGGCGATAAAAGCAATAACACCCACCAACATAACGGCCGTTAAATAAGTAATAAAGGCTATAATGGTTTGTGCATCCTGTGGCACATACTCACCTACGTGCTGCATGCCGTTCTCCTTATTATTTTAATGTTTTTGTAGGATCATGGATGCTTGATCTTGCATCTTATAGCAATTGAAGTTTAAAAGCATAGAGTCTAATTGTTTGACACGTTCCTTCATGGGATTAACATAAGCACGTAAACGCCAATGTTCATACACCCCTACACACTTAAAACCTAAGCGCTTGTACCAATGCAAATCATATTCATCGGTCACATCCACCAGGATCTTTTTGGAAGATTGCTCGAATAGAAGACCTGCGATAGATTGCACCAGGATACCCTCATAACCTTTATCATGTGCTTCTAAGGGTATACAGAAATCGTATAATACCGTCTTTTTTGGATCCTCTGTATCAACATGTATTTTAGCAACCACCCTATCATTGATAGAGGCCATCCAAATAGTCTTATGAGGATGTTCTAAAGTATTTTGAACATGCGTCTCATAAGCCAAGGCTTGCAGATTAAAATTGTCTTTCTCAATGGCTGCAATCAGGGCAATATCCGACAAGGTTGCTTGACGCCATAGAACATCTTGTACCCGTGGATTCGCATGGGCCTTGCGCTTCGCATAAAGCGCAGGCGTAATAGATAACTGATAGGTCCACTCAGAACACTCTGCACCCAAACGCCGCACATAATCTTTTAGGGAATGAAATTGTTGATTGCAGGTAAAGACATAGTGGCTAAGGTTAATGGAAAAATGCGCTATAGACTGCTTGAGTTGTTCCCACAGTAAACTGTAAAAGAGCGGACTACGATAATTGGGATCGACCATTAAGGTGACTTCTGCTTCGTTTTCCTCGAAATGGTATAAAGCCATATAAGCCACCAAAGTCTTATCGCCCACATAACAAAGAACCTCATTCACCCCACGATTTTTACGATCTTGAATGTTATCCCAATAAAAACGCGCAGCATGATGATCAAACTTCTCGCACCGAGATAAAAAACGCTTCACCTCTACAAGCCTGCGCTTGGAAAGTTTAGAAAACGCGTAGATTTTTAACTTATCCTGTGTTTCCATACAGCCAAATTTTACAACAACTAAAATTTAAACAGATGGTTTATCGTACCACTAGGCGGATGCTTTTTTCAAACTGGATCCCCGCTTTCGCGGGGATGATGAACAGAACAGCGCTCATAGACAAGCATCGTGCTTATAGATCGGTAATGGTCCCTTCTATCATCTCCGCAGCCAATGCCAAAGTCTCCGATAAGGTTGGATGTGGGTGAATCGTTAAAGCCAAATCTTGTACTTCACAACCCATCTCGATGGCTAAGGCAATTTCAGCAATAAGATCCCCCGCTTGGGGTCCCACAAGGGCTGCACCTAAGATCCGACCACTCGGCTTATCGCTAATGAGTTTTGTGAGACCTTCGTCCCGACCCAAACTTAAAGAACGACCACTGGCTGCCCAAGGGAATACGCTCTTGGCATACTGAATACCCTGTGCCTTTGCTTCCGCCTCGCTTAAACCAAACCAAGCGACTTCAGGATCGGTATAGGCTACCGAAGGAATACCTTTGGGTTCAAAATAATGCTTCTGTCCTGCTATCACTTCGGCTGCAACTTTAGCCTGGGCTACCGACTTATGGGCTAACATAGGATTCCCTACTACGTCTCCCACTGCGAAAATATGCGGTACATTGGTACGTTGTTGCTTATCGACAGCAATAAAACCACGTTCATCCACTTGAACACCTGCCTTTTGCGCCTGGATCAAAGCACCATTGGACTTGCGCCCCACGGCGCATAAGATTCGATCAAAACATTGGGGATCTTTAGGCGCTTGTGCACCTTCAAAATGTACCCATAAACCATCCGCCTTTGCGACGACTTCTTTCACCCCTGTTTTGAGAAAAATAGCTTCATACTGTTTTTGTAGACGCTTATGCAGGGGCGCCACAATATCGGGATCAGCACCCATCATTAAAGCTTCTGTTAATTCGACAATGGTTATTTTTGATCCCAAAGCATGATAGATCGTCGCCATTTCTAAGCCAATAATACCACCACCGATGATCAATAAACGCGCAGGAATATCGGCTAAAGCCAAAGCACCGGTAGAATCCATCACGCGCGGATCCTTGGGTAAGAAGGGCAATTGAACAGGCTCTGATCCCACGGCAATCACCGCATGCTTAAACACAATCACTGTTTGACCTTCAGCTGTTTTTACAGACAAACGATCGGGCCCTTCAAAGGAAGCCTCTCCTTGTATCACGGTCACTTTTCGCTTTTTTGCCAACCCTTTAATGCCCGTCTTTAAACGCGTGACAATGCTTTCCTTCCAAGCCAGCAGCTTCGGCAGATCAATTTTTGGTTTTGAAAAAGTAATACCTGAATCCTTAAAACCCGCCGCTTCGTCTATCACCTTGGCAGCATGTAACAAGGCTTTAGAAGGAATACAACCCACATTCAAACAAACACCCCCTAAGGAAGCATAACGTTCCACTAAAATACAGGACTGTCCCAGATCGGCTGCACGAAAAGCCGCGGTATAACCACCCGGACCTGCACCCAATATGACAACATCGGTTTGTAGTGTTTTTTGATTATCTGACATGGTATGACTCCTAAAACTTTATAATAAACAACGTTTCAGATCGGCTAAGTGCGCGCTTAAGAACGTTGTAAAACGGGCAGCCATTGCACCATCAATCACTCGATGATCGTAAGATAACGATAAAGGAAGACACAATCGTGGCTCGAAGGATCCCTCTTTATAGACGGGTTTAATCTGTGCTTTGGATAAACCCAAAATAGCAACATCAGGTACGTTAATAATAGGTGTAAAGGCCGTGCCACCCACACCCCCTAAACTCGAAATCGTAAAACTACTGCCTGTTAAGTCTTGGCCTTTTAACTGCCCTTCACGCGCTTTTTGACTTAATACGGCCAATTCCTTGGCTAATTCAAATAGGCCTTTGCGATCCACATCACGCAAGACAGGCACCACTAAACCTGCAGGGGTATCGACTGCCACACCCATATGGTAATACTGCTTTAAGATCAGCGTTGAACGCTGCATATCTAAGGAAGCATTAAAACGGGGAAACGCTTTTAGGGCACTGACCAAGGCTTTCATCACCAAGACAATCAAGGTCAGTTTTACACCCTGCTGTTCTGCCGCAGGCTGCTGTGCTTTGCGAAAAGCTTCTAGCTCTGTAATATCGGCTTCATCAAATTGTGTAACATGTGGCACCATCAGCGCATTACGCTGCAAATAGGAACCCGATAATTGTTGGATTCTCGATAAGGGTTCCGCCACAATCGGCCCGAAAGCCGCATAATCTACCGTAGGCCAAGGTGCTATCGATAATCCACCCAATGAACCACTACTATTCATGCCTGCTGAAGCTGAACCAGCACCTAAAAGCGCTTTTATGTCTTCTTTGGCAATACGACCTTTGGGTCCTGTACCCTGGATCTGCGTCAGATCAATACCCAATTCTCTGGCTAATTGTCGAACACCAGGACCTGCATGTACAGCATGAGAATGGGCAGATGCCACTGGAACCGGAACAGGGCCGGCACTGAAACCGGCACCTACAGGGGCTGCGGCTGCAGGCGATTTTTCAGGATTTTTCTTGACAGGTTCTGTTTTCTCTATCGATGGCGTGTTCTCTGCCCCTATAGACTCCAAACTTAAAATCAAACTACCTTGCGAAACTTTATCACCCACCTTGAGGTGTAATTTCTTTATCACGCCCGCCATCGGAGCTGGAATTTCTAAAGTGGCCTTATCGGTTTCTAGGGTAATGAGTCCTTCATCTATCGCAATGGTATCGCCATTTTTCACAAAGACTTCAATCACGCTCACATTGGTATAGGCGCCAATATCTGGTACTAAGATCTCTTTTAACATACCTTGCATTCCCTCGTTTATTTCGATAATTTATTAAATCGTTGTTGGATTCGGCTTGTCTGGATGAATATCATACTGCTTCATCGCTTGCGCAACGACGGCTTTATCAATAGTGCCCTCGTCCGCCAAGGCTTGTAAAGCCGTTAATACCACATAAAAACGATCAACTTCAAAAAAGCGTCTTAATTGCTTACGTGTATCACTACGACCAAAGCCATCCGTCCCCAATGTGTGATAGCTGCGCGGCATCAACACTCTAAGCTGCTCGGCATAGGCACGCATATAATCGGTCGCTGCAATCACGGGTCCCTCTGTCGAGGCCAAACAATCATGCACATAAGAGGTTTTTGGTTTCTCAAGCGGATGCAAACGATTCCAACGCTCAACCGCTGCACCTTCACGTCCACATTCATTAAAACTGGTCACACTCCATACATCTGCTGCTATACCAAAATCTTGGGCTAATAATTCGGCGGCTGCCATCACTTCTAAAAGAATGGTACCCGAACCCAGCAATTGTACTTTATATTTTAAAACCTTTGTTTTTGGTTTTGCACTTAAACGATACAGTCCTTTGATAATGCCAGCCTCTGTACCCTTCTGCATTTCGGGATGCGCATAATTTTCGTTCATGACGGTAATGTAATAATAGATATCTTCTTTATTGCCCACCATGCGCTGTAAACCATGATGAATAATCACGGCTAATTCATAAGAAAAAGTCGGATCATAGGAGACGCAATTAGGAATGGTGCTGGCCATAATATGACTATGACCATCTTCATGCTGTAAACCTTCACCATTTAAGGTGGTACGACCCGCCGTGGCACCAATCAAAAAGCCGCGCGCGCGTGCATCGGCCGCAGCCCACGCCAGATCCCCGATGCGTTGGAAACCAAACATTGAATAGAAAGTATAAAAAGGGATCATCATAATATTATGGGTACTATAAGAGGTAGCCGCCGATAACCACGAACAAAAAGCCCCGGCCTCATTCAGACCTTCTTCTAAAATCTGTCCATCTTTGGCCTCTTTGTAATACATGACTTGCGCAGCATCGACAGGCTTATAGGCCTGTCCTTGGGCGGCATAAATACCAAGCTGTCGAAATAAACCTTCCATCCCAAAGGTTCTGGCCTCATCGGGAATAATGGGCACAATACGTGGACTCAAAGCCTTATCTTTACAAAGTGCACCTAAAATACGCACTAACACCATGGTCGTAGAAATTTTTCGATCGGCAGTACTGGTTAACAAAGCATCGAAAATAGCCAATGGTGGCACATTCAAGCTTTCATCGGCGTTTAGGCGCCTGGCAGGCAAGGATCCACCCAAGGCTTTACGTCTGGCCAACAGATATTTTGTTTCCACACTATTGGAGGCAGGTTTATAAAAAGGCACCTCTGCAATCGAAGCATCATCAATGGGAATATTAAAACGATCCCTAAATTGCTGCAGCTGCTCGATATTCATTTTTTTTGCATTATGAGCGATATTTAAAGCCTCACCTGCATCGCCTAAACCATACCCTTTCACAGTTTTTGCTAAAATAACGGTGGGTTTGCCTTTGTGTTCTATGGCTATTTTATAGGCTGCATACACTTTTTTGGGATCGTGCCCACCGCGATTAAGGTGTGCAATGTCTTCATCGGACCAATCTTTTACCAGCGCTTGTAGTTCGGGATATTTTCCAAAAAAATGTTCTCGGGTATAAGCGCCACCATGGGCTTTATAATTTTGATATTCGCCATCTACGGCTTCTTCCATCCGTTTAAGCAGTAAGCCTGTCTTGTCTGCTTGGAATAACTGATCCCAGCGATCGCCCCAAATGACTTTAATGACATTCCAAGCAGCGCCCTTAAAAATGGATTCCAATTCTTGGATAATTTTACCATTGCCGCGTACCGGACCATCTAAGCGTTGTAGATTGCAATTGACCACAAAAATAAGATTATCCAATCCTTCTCGGGCTGCAATCGATAAAGCACCTACAGATTCGGGTTCATCCATTTCACCATCGCCACAGAAACACCAGACTTTTCTATCGCTCACAGGGATTAAGCCACGCGCCTCTAAATAACGCATAAACCGGGCTTGATAAATAGCCTGTATGGGCCCAAGCCCCATAGATACTGTTGGAAACTGCCAATAGTTTGGCATTAACCAAGGATGTGGATAAGAGGAAAGCCCTTGGCCCTCTACTTCTTGTCTAAAATGATTGAGTTGTGCTTCGGATAACACACCCTCTAAAAAGGATCGTGCATAAATACCGGGCGAAGAATGTCCCTGTATGTAGAGTAAATCGGCATTCTGCTTAAGATTTGCTGCACGCCAAAAATGGTTAAAGCCCACTTCATAGAGTGTAGCCGCCGAAGCAAAAGTGCCAATATGGCCGCCCAGATCGGGATCCTGTTTGCCTGCACGCACCACCATCGCAGCGGCATTCCAACGCACAAAAGCACGAATACGTTGTTCGATTTTTAGATCACCTGGAAAAATGGGTTCTTGTTCAGGTCTAAGCGTATTACAGTAAGGTGTCTGCCAGGAGAGATCGGTGCTACAGCCTAAAGTTTGCGCTTTTTGTTTGAGTTTTTCCAACAAAAAAGTAGCGCGCGTTTTCCCTTCACATTCAACCAACGATTCTAAAGCGTCCAACCACTCCTGGGTCTCATTGGGATCGCTATCATTAGCCTTTTCTACATCATAATTCATTCTTTTACCCTATCATTTTCAGAATAATTTTTCATCAAACCCTGCAAGGTCGCCCATTCAAAAGCAGGCCCTGGATCGGTCTTACGTAAAGGCGCAATGGTACTATGCCCTACAATACGCTCTGGTGACAAGTCGGTGTACACCGTATGCAAAGCAAGAATGCAGGCAGACAACACGCAATACTGCTCTGCTGTATAAGGCACCGTATCGGTTCCTTCTAATTCAATCCCAATCGAATAATCGTTACAATTTTCGCGTCCCATAAAACGTGATTCCCCCGCATGCCAAGCACGCTTATGAAAGGGTACATATTGTACCAATTGCCCATCGCGGCGAATCAAACAGTGACTGGAGACTCTCGCCCTCACAATACCTTCAAAATAAGGATGGTGGGCCGGATCCAGGGTGTTGGTAAATAAGGCATCGATATGCGGCCCGCCAAATTCTCCAGGCGGCAAGCTAATATTGTGTATTACTAACAAATCGATCACGCTCTCTAGAGGCCGATCATCACAATTGGGTGAGGGTACATAACGGGCGTTTTTTATTAAGCCTGTTTGTAAATCGATGGCGATATTTTGTTTAAAAGCAGATAGCTGCATCCCCTACCAATCCCCTGTGCGCTTTAAGAAGCCATCCAACAAACATATATAGGCGTTTGGCCTACACAAAAACCAACCTTTGGCTATTATACCATTGGCTTTAAACAAAGTATGCTGGTCACTATGGACTGAAGGGTTTGCACAAGGATTGTACAACAGCAGGGAAGCACAGGGGGACAAAATCCCTTGCGCTTAGCAGGAACAGGATGTCTTGTTAAGCGCACTATGCATGCTAACACTCCGTTAAACATCCCTGGAATCGATGCCCCTCTTCGGCATTCGGAAAAACTTAGTGGCCAATGTACTAGAAAAGGGTGTGCACTGTTTGTTGGGGCGCGTGGCAGACACCCCCACAGGTGGGTTTTGCTACACCGGTAGTACCCGGGAAACTGATAGGCTTCTGCTGCAAACAACACACCGCATAATAAGCAAACATTTGCGCTTCTAGGGATTGGCTATGCCAGTTGATCACATCGGCATGCAGTATTATTGCAGCACGACCTAATTTTCTGGCTAAGCAAGCAGCCAGGGCATTATAAATCACAGGATTATTCCAACCGCCCCCTGCCAAAATCCAATGAGAGGGCATGCTCACATCTAATGCTTCTACACCCTGCACAATGGTCTCTGCTGTAAACTGTGCTAAGGTTGCACAAGCATCCATTAAACTTAAAGTAGCTAATTCGGGTATCAACTGCAGATCGCCACTATCCAAGGATTTTGGGGCGGGCTTTAGCAAATAAGAGCGCCCCGCTTGCAACACCGCTTTTTCATACAATAACTTTAAAACGGCTGGATGAACCTTACCCTTGGCACCATAGTGCCCATCCCGATCCATATTTTCTGCGCCTTTTGTGCGTTGTCGCACTAATTGATCCATTAAAACATTGCCAGGACCCGTATCAAAGGCGATTAAATCATTTGGATCGGCGCTGCTAATCACCGTAATATTGGCAATACCCCCACAATTGACAACCACTGCAGGACTCGGTTGATCATGCAATACTAAAGCTTGATGATACAGGGGTGCAAAAGGTGCACCCTGCCCACCCAATGCAATATCGGCACTACGAAAATCATTGACGACTTTTATTTTTAAGTGATTCGCTAGCACCTGACCATCACCCACGATGATAGATACGCTATGCAAAGGCTGATGATACATCGCCTGACCATGGTAACCCACCACATCGATATCGTTAGCACGATAGCCTGTCTGCGCTAACAACTGCTGTACAGCCCTAGCATGCAAGTTGGTAGAATGCTGTATCACAGCTTCTAAACAAAAATCCATGCTGCCTTCAGCAGATAAATAATCTTTCATCGATTGTATACAAGCCAGTATTTCTGAATCGCTCATCATCAGCGCATTTTTCAAATAGTCTGGTATGATCTGTGTATAAATAGACGCAGCCTGCACTAAATCGCCTTTTGCTTGTCGAATCGCCCATTCAGCGGTTTTCAACAGCCTTATAAAGGGCAGTTCGTAGGCGAGATGACCATGGCCAAGCAGCTTAATCTTGGCGGCACCATCGGTTTCTAGGAGTGCCGCATCAATGCCATCCATAGAGGTACCACTCATGAGTCCTATGCTTAGCATATTAAGAACGCCTGATGAAGTTTTTACCTTCTCCCGCTAGGCGGGAGAGGGTGGCGCCTAAGCGCCGGGTGAGGGTTTTTTCAGGTTTTAGCAAGCGTGTGAGTAATAATACACACGCCAGGGAACCGGCTATCACGCCCATTTTAACCAGATTTTGTTGATAATGATTCTCGAAAGCCAGCAGTCCTATGAATAAACTCATAGTAAAGCCAATACCTGCAAAAATAGAGACGGTATAGACTTGTGTCATAGAACTTTTGGGTGGTAAGACAGCCCACTTCAAACGCAACATAGCATAAGACACACCCGTAATACCCAGTTGTTTCCCTAAAAAGAGACCCAGGAAAACGCCTAAGAAAATCGGATGATGCCAATCGCTCAGCTGCAAGGCACCCAGGGATACACCACTCGACACAAAAGCAAAGAGCGGCAATACCAGCCATTGCACCCAGGGTTCTAGCTGATGCATCAAGGTTTTCAGATAAGATTCCCCAAATGAACCCCTTAACGGCAGTAAGGCACCCACCATAAAACCTGCCAAGGTTGTATGCAGACCCGCCTTATGAAAACAGACACACAGAAAAGCGCCCATCAAGACATAGAACCAGGTGTATGTGACTTTTCGGGCACTTAAAAAAGTGATTATACCTACTATAAGCAGACCCAACAGTAACCATAACCCATTAAAATGATTGTTATAGAAAATGGCAATCATCAGCATCGCGCCCAAATCATCAAAAATAGCGATGGATAATAAAAAGACTCTGAGTGAAGGGGGCAGACTGTGCCTGATGATATTCCATACACACAGCGCAAAGGCAATATCGGTGGCACAGGGAATCGCAAAACCTACGGTATTTTCAGGATGATGAAGATTGATCAGAGCATAAATCATTGCCGGAACCACCATGCCACCGAGAGCGGCCATCAATGGCAATAAGATCTGTCGTCTATCCGCTAAAAATCCTTCTTCATATTGCAATCGTAATTCCATGCCTATCTGCGCAAAGAAAAAAACCATCAGGCAATCTTTTACAAAAGAGGCTAGAGAAAGTTTTAGATCGAAAAAAGCGGTGTGCCATAGGAAAGGCATATGGAGCCAATCGGCATACCACTCGGTGGTATTGCTGAAGATAAGTGCCATAAGCAAAGCAAAGAGCATCCACACCCCACTGAGCGTGTTTGTTGTTTGAGCATGATTGGGTATAATTTGCATGTATAATCCCCTATTACCATGATCTTAGGATACATGTCTAGACCGTTTAGAAAAACTATGTTAGCATGCTTAGAAATTGGGCTTTATACGGAACATGTTTCTTAAAATAAAAATAGATTAAGCGAGCGTATCATGAGAAAAACACTCGAAAAATTACTGGCTGCACGACAAGAAGCCAAGGTTTTTGGCTTTGAATGGTCTAATACTGACCAACTCATCGATCAGGCCATCAGTGAATGTGCAGAAATAAGAGAAGCTATCGAAAACCATGAACCTGCACACAGGGTTCAAGAAGAGATCGGCGATCTCTTGCATACTGCTATTAGTTTATGTGATTTTATGGGTTTTGATATAGAAGAAACCTTGGAAAAAGTTAATACAAAGTTTGACAAAAGATTTACCAATCTAAAAAAACTGGCAGCTCAACGAGGCTTAGATTCTTTAGAAGGACAATCTTTAGAATTTAAGCTTGGTTTATGGGATGAGATTAAAAAATAAAGGGTTCAAAAACCCAGGAGAGGATGATGTTTCAGCTGACCGATCTCACAACGATTGCCCTATATACCGATCGCCAACGAAGTTGCGGATTTAGTAAGAATCTGATCTAATAGGTTTATGGAAAGACGACTCACGACCCAGGAACGCTTAGACCTAAAAATACGCCATAAAAAAGAGCGAGATAAGC
>JAGOUJ010000005.1 GCA_018061325.1 Gammaproteobacteria bacterium | reverse complement strand
GCATCGAAGACTGTAGCGAATATTTAGTGGGGAATAAAATAACCACAAATTGGAATGATAATGGCTACTCATAAAATCATTAAATAAGTTGGTAAACTATTTGACTGGAATAAAAAAAAAGCATTCAATGGCCAGACTGTTTACGAGATTTTATAAAGGACTTTGCAATGCCAGCTCAGCAGATATTATCGGCATGGACAGCGCTTGAAGTACTGTCTCCGCAATCCTTTAAAAAAGAGGAAGACGTAGCCGCACATGCTCATGGTACCGTCATCTCCTTTGTAGATAGGCCTCTGCCCTGGTTCGACCCAAAGAAACAACAAGAAGCAATCGATGCTGCAGAAGCTGAAGCCGCGGGCGAAAAAAAACATAAAAAGGCTTTTTACCAGCTGGTGCTAGGAACCATTGGTTTACAAGAAACAAGCGAGCGGCTACTGGGTCGCTATGCCGATTCTCGTATTGAACGTCCTAATACGTCTGGGCAAGCGATATTAGCGGCTGTTGTGCTCAATAACTGTGGACAAGTGGTACAAGCACCCGCGATAGTCATCTCAAGCTTTGGTTGGGGCTTCGCACAAGCACTTGGGCAGGATCTTAAAAAACTAGCTGATTGGCCCTCGGTTGAAAAAATAATTACGGAAGATCTGGGTATTAGGCTTGGTGCACCCAAAGATGAGCATGATGGTCTAGTGCCTTTGGATAAGGCGGCTATTCAATCGGCTTATCAGTGGCTTATCGATCGACTAAAACTGCCACCGGAACTCTGTAGGGCCCCTTATTTTGTGGTGTGTTCTTACAAGTATGAAGCCCCCGAGCCTTTGGTATTGAATAGTTTCTATCTGGGCGATTTAGCACGCGCGCGAACGCTTATTTCCAATAAAGAAGCCACGCACAATTTAAAACATTATTTAGGTATCAAAAAGCCTTTGATGCGCCATAGCCTCTTAGAAAATACCACTGTCTTAGAAGGCGCAGTTTCTCCGACTCTCATACCCCCTGCACGCTGGCCGGGTATGGGTAGGCATTCCTTGGTATTGTTGCAACAAGCGGCTGTGAATTTAGCGCTAAATACATTAAAAGCTGAAGGGATCTTGGCCGTGAATGGCCCTCCGGGGACGGGCAAAACGACCCTTTTGCGTGATATGGTCGCAGCCGTAGTAACAGCCCGTGCCGAGGCCCTGTGTACATTCGATTATCCAGCTTCTGCTTTTAGCGATACAGCGCAGAGCTTAGAAGCAGGCAGGGCGACGCTGTTATTTCACAGGCTTGATGCCCGACTCAAAGGCTTTGAAATGTTGGTAGCCTCTTCTAATAATAAAGCGGTCGAGAATGTGAGTGCAGAATTGCCTAATCTAAGCGCCATTGCCGAAGAGTGCGATGATCTGCGTTATTTTAAAAGCATATCCGATACCCTTGCAAAAGAGCAAACATGGGGGTTGATTGCCGCTGTGCTTGGTAACAGTAAGAACCGTTATCGATTTCGTGAAGCTTTTTGGTGGGATAAAGATCGGAGTTTTTTAAGCTATTTGTCGGCGGCTATGGGTTATCCGCCCGTGATCGAAGTCAAAGATCCCAAGACCCATCAAGTGATAGAAAGACGACCCGCACGTGTTGTGACGCAAGAGAACCCCCCTAAAGACCTTGCAGAGGCTTTAGAACGATGGCAGCAGGCACGTAAAAACTTTCGCGATATTTTAAAGCAAAGCAACGCTGCCATCGCAGAACTAGTGGTGATCAGGGAAACTATACAAACGATGGCTGTATTCCTAGAAGCAGAAGCGCTGGCCTTAAAAGCCTTACAGGCCAAGACACACATCGAGCAAGAATGCTTAGAGCTTTTGAAAAAAGCCCAGTTATCCGTGCTAGAGGCTCGTGCTGTTTTAGAGGAAAGTAAGCTGCCTATTTATGAACATCAGCGCTTAAACCCGGGATTTTTCGCCCATTTATTTCGTACCAAAGCCGCAGCACTTTGGCATTTGGAATATGCCGAACTTTTGGAAGAAAAAACCCGTGCACGTAAAGCGCACGATACTTTGCAGACACTGGCTTTTGAGGCCGATCGGGTTTGGCGAACGGCCGATCAAGCCATGAAAAAACAGCAAGCAGACTATGAAAAGAAGCAAGCAGCGAGCCTTAAGGCGCGTAGAACCATCGAGACGGCCTATCAACAATACGAGCATCATATTATTGATCCAGCGTTTTTCGATCGGCCTCATGCAGACAAACACAAAACCGCGCCTTGGTGTGATCAGGCTATACAACAAAAACGGGATGCCGTTTTTGTGGCGGCTATGAAATTACACAGGGCTTTTATTGATGCAGCGGCTAAACCCTTAAAACATAATCTTGGGATCCTCATGAATATTTTTGCAGGTCGTTTAATGCCTGTACCAGAAAAAAAAGCCTTAGTGCCCGATCTGTGGGCTTCTTTGTTTTTGGTCGTGCCTTGTCTTTCCACAACTTTTGCTTCTGTCGAACGCATGTTGTGTGATTTGCCTCCTGAAAGTTTGGGATGGCTATTCATTGATGAGGCGGGGCAAGCACTACCCCAGGCGGCCCTCGGCGCTATTATGCGTGCCAAACGTGCCTTGCTTGTGGGCGATCCCATGCAAATTCAGCCTGTCGTGGCCTTACCCGAAACCCTCACACAGACGATTTGTCGTTCTTTTGGGGTGGATCCTGCGCAATACAATGCGCCAGAAGCCTCGGCCCAAACGCTGGCAGTTGTGGCGTATAAGCTATGCGCCCTTATACAAGGGGAGCCACGCATCCATCATTACATAGAATCGCATTTAGAAAGATGGTGTGCCCAGCATGTGGGCACGGTGCATACCGTACAAGGCCGCGAGGCCGAAGCAGTCTTTTTTGTACTGGGTGCCCCAGAACCGAAGCAGCAGGGTGCGCGCGGGTGGGCTGGCACAACGCCTAATTTGCTCAATGTCGCGATGACGCGTGCAAAAGAGGCTGCGTATGTGATCGGTAATAGAGATCTCTGGAAGCAGGCGGGTCTCTTTCAAGAGCTCGATGCACGCATGTCCTAGGGTTTATAGTGTGCGATTGAATGGAATGACATGAGGGTAAAATTCAGAGCTTATATTTATCGGTGATAGAAAGACTGAAAACAGGGGTGGGCTCTGTCTCTGGGGCTACCGTGTGAATAGCTTCAATGATCTCTTGCGGTGTTGCACCTTTCATTAAATAATCGCTAACGCCGACTTGCCTAGCCTTTTGTATGTATTCACTCTTTTCAAGAGAGCTAAACATAATAATTTTGATACTGCTATTTTTATGATGTATTTTTTGAGCGGCATCGAGCCCGTTCATATGGGGCATTTCTAAATCCATCAAGATCACATCAGGTTTTTGGTCCAGGGCTTGTTTTACAGCCTCTAGTCCGTCTTTGGCCTGGCCTACGACATGTATATTAGGCATTCGTCCAAGGATCATTTGCAATCCTTGTCGGATGAAAGCATCATCATCCGCAATCAACACTGAAATAGGGTTTAGTCGATTCATATTTTCTATTTTGAAATTTCCAGGGTTGTTGAACAATGAAGCTCCATGGCTTCTTGAAGCCATTGGCTTGCATGATTCTTATAGAGAGAAGTCATGATATTCCTCCTGCATAAAATACTGTGCTGAACATCTTGTTAAAACAATAAAATTCATACACAATGAAATATACCATAATCGGTATGTTAATCATACCACTATTTTTGTTTAGAGCAATACTTTTTTTGGTATATAACAATCGCTTCATGTAAGTAGCGATCTAAAACGATTCAGGGAGGCGACAATGTTAAGGCACATAGCAAACAAAGGTCCTGCCCTCAGTCGGCAGATTATAACGGTGTTGAATCCTAAAGATTTAGCGGCATTGCGAGAAAAATCGGCAGAAGTTGTCTGGCCTCTCACACAAAAAACACATGCGATCATTCAGTCGATGATCCAAGCTGTGAAAGCCAAAGGGGTTGCTGCCGGTTTAGCAGCGCCTCAAATAGGATTTCAACAAAATATTATTCTCTGTAGTTTTGATAGAAGCTTTGAGAGTTTAGAAGTGATGATTAATCCTCGTTATGAGCCTCTAGGCGATCAAAAGGTAGAGGGGTGGGAGGGTTGTTTTTCTGTACCGCGTTCCATGGCAATCGTGGCCCGTTGGGAAAGCATTAAGGCCTCTTATTATAAGCCATCAGGAGACAGGGTTGATCAAGTATTAGAAGGCAAGGCGGCTCGTATTTTTCAACATGAATATGGACATTTAAAAGGGGAACTTATTATTGATATTGCAAAGGTTTTAAAGACTTTTGAGACCGAAGAAGCCTATCAGGTATTTCTTCAAATAATACGTACCGAAGAGGCTTCTAAGACCCCTAAGCTACAGCCCTAAAAATTTAAAAAAAGGATTCTGAGATTGCGTTATTCGACACCTCCTAATGCTCAAGATACTGATCGCTTATTCAAGAAAAAGACCGCCCTTGAACGGGGAAAACGGATCAAGCTTGCACGACACTTAGCCAATTTAACGCGTAAAGATATGCTAGAAAACTATGATATTAATCCCAATACCATTCATGCCTGGGAAAAAGGTATTAACTGTTTAACAGAGCGTAATGCTCAGAAGCTTTCTGAGGCTTTTCAAGGACGCGGACTAGCGATTACCAAGGAATGGTTACTATATGGCGACGATCCCCGATCGGCCTTGTCTACAGCAACAAACACAGATGCTCAGGTTATTGCAGATGTCCTGAGTATTCGTGGCGATCTTAAAATAGTTGAAGAACTAGACTATTTTCGCCAGAATAACCCCCATGCTCTCAGTGCGATGGTCACAGATGAGGCATTATTACCCTTTTTTTATAGTGGTGATTATGTAGGAGGGATCCCATTATTCGCTAAAGAACTACAGCACTTAATAGGGGAGTTTTGTATTATTAGCAGCGAAAGTAGCGATGTACTGATCCGAAAAATATTTCAGCACAAACAGGGGAATATTTTTACCATCGGGGGGATCAACCCTTTTGCGAAATTAGAAGGTCCTGATTACTTTGATTGTGCCATTCAATCTGCAGCCCCCATTACCCGACACTGGCATTTAGGCAGGATGCAGAAAAAGGATTAAAGCAATAGATTTTTTTCGATGCATAATAAAGATTCTAAGTCATTATTCAGAAAGTCTATCAAATGCGATTTTTTTTTTTTGCTCGCTAGAGTAACGACTGTAAGATGTTCTTGTTTTTGAAAGATAACGCTGATGTTTTTAGTCGTTTCTACAACCTCATTTCTTTTTTGAATAAAGTCTCTGGCTTCTTTATCAATTTCAGAGAAATCCCAGGTTAAAACGCGTAGTTTTGAAGAGAGAATATATTTTTGTACAGGGGGTGGTAGCCCAGGTTGATGATATTCAAGATTATAGAGACTGAGCCATTGCGGATGGTTGCAATGGGAGATAATGGGCTGATCGCCCTTAAAAAGCGTTAAAGAAAAATAGTCGATACCTTTCTCGGACAATCGTTCGAAAAGTCGCGTTTCTGTATCGATTTTAGTTTTTAAGCCAGCATTCATATTGCACCTTGATACAAGGCTTGTGGATCTAAAGACATCGCTTGAGAACGCCACTGGTGTCTACTAATCATCATGACAGATGCACAAGCCAAGGTACTGATCAAACAGAGGTAAAAAGCAGGAGACCAGGCAAGGCCTGTATAGCGGATTAGATGGGCACTAATGTAGGGGGTTGATCCACCTAAGAAAGCCAGTCCAAAAGAGGCTCCGATGGCAACACCTCGGTAGCGGATGGCATAGGGGAATAGAGAAGCCATGGTGGCAAAAGCGGGTGCAACAAACATCTGGGATAGTAGTATGAGTACGAGTTCGGCTGCTATAAAACAGATAAAAGACGAGGTATGGACTAAAAAGAAAAAGGGAAAAGAAAAAAGACTCATCCCAAGGCTGGCATAAAACATCATTTTCAGGGGATCTCGTCGTTTTGACAGCAAGCCAAATAGTACTGTTACGATGGCACAAAAAAGAACCACAAAAGCATTCATCAACATCAGAGTAGTTCTGGCATAGGTGCCAGTGGCGACAAAATAGGTATTAATAAAGCCTGTGATTAAATAGAAGGGAACGTTCATCAGTGCCCCAAAACTAATACTACAAAGGAAGGGGACTTTGTATTTTTTCAGTAAGGAAGACCAAGGCACAGTGTGAGGGGTGGTAGTGTGCTGTACGGGTCGTGTTTCCTCCATAGAAAGACGAAACCAAAGGGTGACTAAACCAATACAGCCCCCAATCAAAAAGAGAATACGCCAACTTTCTTTAGGGAAGAAAGCCATACTGGTCATCGCAGACACCGTTGAAGCCACAAAGGCACCCAATAGGCCAGATGCAGTGAGGATCGCTCCTTTCAAAAATGGACTGTCTTTATAGGCATTTTCTGTTAGGGTTAATCCGGCTCCGCTATATTCACCACCTGCACTAAGTCCTTGAAGGATCCTACACAGGGCTAAGATGACTAAGGCATAAACACCAATAGCGTTATACGTCGGTAAAATACCAATACCGAAGGTTGCAAGGGACATTAAGAGGATGGCTAAAATCAAAGCTGTTTTACGACTGTAATGATCGCCTATGTAGCCAAAAAGGATAGCACCCATAGGACGGGCCAAAAAACCGATTGCTAAAAAAACATAGCCGGAAATAAAGGAATCCACTATTTCTTTAGAGGGAAAGAGTATCGGTGCGATAATCGGCAATAGGGCCGCGAAGAGGGTGAAATCATAGAATTCTAGAAAATTGCCCAATAAAATGGGGAAATCCTTACGCGTGACTAGGGCTTGTTTTAGCATTCCCAGACTCCTTTCTGTTTATCAGCACATGAAAGCCTATGATCGCGCATAGTAAAGGCGGCTGTCAATATGAGCTACCCACCCAGCTTTGCATAAATCCAATTCTAGTTATACACTTTAATCATTCGCTATCTCAGGGTGCAGTTCTTTTCCCAGGTTGTTGAGAAGCAAGACCTTATTGTTTTAAAAGGAGCTGCTATGTCAGGTAAAATGCATAAACGCAACCGTCGTTGGGTGGTACTACTGGGCACAACCCTCGCCGCAGGCTGGAGTACCGTGAGCTTGGCCGGCATCTCTCAAATACCCCTACAAAACGTTACCAATTTAGGGACTGCCTATGCAGGTGCAGCCTCTTTGGCAGAAGATGCCAGCACGGGTTTTTGGAATTCTGCAGGGCTTACCCATATAAAGAGCAAAGAGCAGATTGTCGCCGGCGGTATCCTGAGTGCACCCAGCACCATGCTGCATGTAACCAGTGCAACCTCCAATACCGGTACACCCCTGAACCCAGGGAGCGCCAGACCCAGCAATCGAGCGCTGGTTCCCTCGATGCATTATGCTAAGAAAATAAACGATCGCTGGGCCTTTGGTTTAAGCGCTGTTACAACCTTTGGTTCCAAAACGAATTACAAGCCAGACTCTGTGGCACGGTATATTGCTACGCGATCAGAAATGATGGCCATTAATGCGGGGCCTAGTATAGCCTACCGTTTTGATCAAGGGTTTTCATTGGGTGGCGGTGTTGATGCTTTGTATGTTGCAACACAAATGGCCTCCAATATAGCGAGTGCGCCTGGTGTGGCTGATGGGTTTCAAAAATCCATTGTGAGTCGAACAGGTCTTGGTTATCACGTAGGCATTTTACAAGCGTTAAGTGAGGCCACTCGTTTTGGAGCACAGTATCGCTCAAAAATACATGTTACCGCCAAGGGTGATAGCACTGTTCAGGGAACACCGACCGCTACCGCAACGAATCAACGTACTTGGGGTAACCTCGATTTTCCAGAGTATGTGATTTTAAGCGCCTACCATGATGTGAACGCACAATGGGCTGTGGTCAGCGATTTACAGCTTACCCATTGGAGCAAGCTAAAAAACATGGTGCTTCGTTACGAAGATAATACTGCTCTGATGATTGCCCAAAATTATAAAAATAATTATCGTCTTGCAGTCGGTGGTATCTATCAATATGACCAGAAGTGGCGCTTTAAAATGGGTGGTTCCTTCGAGAAAAGAGGGACGCATACCATTGGGCGTAGTATCTTTATTCCCGATCAAGATCAAATAGTACCAGCCGTCGGTGTGCAATACCGCTTAAGCAAGCGTATGGCACTCGATGTTGCTTATGCCCATATTTTCTATAAGAAACAAAGCATTGATCAAAGTGCACCTATAGGCACTCCGAGCAGCACGGCCAATATCAAAGGCGATATGCGTCACCAAATCAAATGTATGGGTGCGCAGTTAACCTGGGACTTGTAAGGGCCCCCACCCTAACCCTCCCCCGCTAAGCGAGGGAGGGGATTTGAGACGTTTGATAGCGGTTTTTTAGCAAGCGCTATTTTTTTAAAGAAATCCTCTTAGATTCGCTCGCATGTTTTTTTATGCATGTTTGTTTGCAGCATGATTTCAAGTTTCCGACGCAGCAAAGCTATCGCAGGTTGATCTCCCTCCCGAGCGAAGCGGGGGAGGGCAGGGGTGGGGGTACTACACTCCGCTAAGAACCCGATTGAAGGCGTATTGAGAGCACAGCAAACTGCTTTCAATACTTTATTTGTCGGGAGATTCATTCATGTACACCCTGCCTATAGAAGGCGATGCCGCGCCTATTTATCCTTTCTATCACATTGTTTTAGATTTCGAAACACACAGTCATCCTTTTTTTTGTAGGTTTTCGGTGGTGCAGGTGTTATCCGCTGCGCAAAAGTTAGCTTTACATCAAATCAATATCCGACAAGATGAACGCCTCATTTTTGATCTGGGTGGCGATCTAAGCGATCTATCCCTGGTTTTAGAACGTGGTGGTGTGCTAGCTATACAGCAATTACCGTGGGATGCGCACTGTGTTTTTTCAAGCACGCGCATGATTACGACACATCATCAACCGCTGGTTACGAATAGCTATTTTCACTGTAAAACGCCTATTTTCGATAATGCAGGCGGTTCCCTGAAGGCAAAATCAGTTTGTGTACAGGCCGATTTGATGGACAATCAGAAAGGATTGATTCAAGCAAGCCATCAGGCCGATTTTCATATAAAAACACTGCTCGATAATACAGAAGGTAGTATTCTTGCGGGCCATCAAATAAGCGGTGTATGTAAAGGGGCGTTGCATAATCGATCGGGGCGTATACTGGCGCTGGGTGTGGATGCAATATGCTCACTTAAAAGCGAAGGATCGATGCGCAATGAACACGGTGGCTGGATAGGCGGGCAGTCTAAAACACAACTTATCGCGCCCACGTTTAAAAGCGATGAAAGCAGTTACCTGGGGTATGCGAGCAGTTTTAGGCAGGGTGTGGCAGCCTTGTCTGGAACGATCGATTTAGCGATGGAAAACATGAGCGTAGAAGCCCCTTTAATGGCCAATCATATTCGTATGAAAGCAAAAAACCTACGGTTATTTTATGATCTGCGCACCGTAAAGGGTACGATTTATTTGGAGAGCACAAGCCTTTTTCAAGCAGCGGGTACTACATTAGGGAGTCAATCAGCGCAGAGTACGATCGATATACACTGTCAGGACATCCATGCACAAGGCCATTTTGGCCCTAAAGGTCGCTTTAAGATTCAGGGCTTACAAACATGGTTTTTCGCCCCTGCGATTTTTCAGCAGGACATCGATTTAGATCTACGGCTGCTGATCCATAACGATATCGATTTTCCCTATCCGATGGATCTCAAGGCTTTTAACTTGGAAGTGGGGCAAGCTGCTTTTGATGCAAAGTGTTATAGGGTGCATTTTAAAGCGCCGCTGCTTAGCGAACAAAAGATGGCGATCCATGCACCTAAAAGCCATCTAAAAATAGGGGATATTGCCTATCAAGACTTTATCCAAATGCGGACGAAGACAGGTTCATTAACAGTCGAGGGGCGCAGTATAGACATGCCCTTTGCAGCGCTCTATGGGGCGGGTCCTGTATGCGTACAAGCCCAAGGTCCTATTATCATGGGTTCACTGGAGCATCCCACACAAGGGAGTCATTTGCGAAGCGATACACAGATCCGTGTGGAAACGCAGGATCAATTATGCACCTATCATCTCAATCTAGATGTGCAGGGCGATTTTCATCTGAAGGCACCTAATAATTGGTATGACGTGGGTGGCCGCACCTTTATTGGTGGCACGGCTTTTCTGGATACGCCCTTCAATGAACATCGCATTAAAACCAAGACGATCACTTATCCCGATGATAGAATGGCGAATGTACTCAATCCCCATGGGGTTAGAAATGGGACCACCACCGCGGTACTCATGGATGCAAGCCCCCCTGTTTTTATCGCAAACCGCGTCGCTTGTTCGGGTGAAACAAAAATGATAGGGGGTCCCTTGTATGCAGCAAGCTTTGCAGGTAAGCCACCTATTACAGAAGCCTTTGTCGAAAGTTATCACAATTATTCTGAGACGCTCTATGGCCATCGCAAAGCGCACAAAGCCAGTTGGTATGGGGGTGTTGACGATTGGGAGGGTCAAAGCGCGCTATCGAGTTTTGGCACGCATACCACAACCTTTGAACGTGCAACGATTCATCTGCCAGGTGTGGTGCGAGCCGCTAGACTCAAGCTATTAGCCTTTACAGAGTGCCTGATAGGCAGCTTTAACCATCAAAGTCTGCAGCCTTTAAGACCCTTTGAAACCTGTATCGATTTATTACAGGTTGCCAGGCCTAATACGGCGCTTGTAGAAGGTGTAGAGGATGCACCGACACTCTTTATCGATCGCTTAAGCCTGAATCCAAGTATGCCCTCTCTACCACGCGTGATTGCCAGCCCTCAAGGTTTAAGTCTTCAGACGGCCGCTAAACCCCTGTATCCCTGGTCTGAAGAAAAAAAGCTTATTGCCATCGCTTTCTTAAGGATGATTGCACAATTACCACCGGATGATGCTTTGGCGACTTTCGATCTCGATGCTTTGGGTCATTGGCTAATGGAAAACACTTTAGCATGGATGCAGGGTTTAAGCGTAGAGGATCAGGTGGATGCCTTGGCCTTGATGCAGCAAAACCCTTTAAGACAGCCACCCAAACCCATATTGGTTTACACAGCATTCGATTATGAAAACCAAGCAGGGCTCATGGTTCAAGGTCTTAAACCGATGTTAATCGTACCTAAAAGCTATGAAAAACTGTCTGTACAAGCGGGTGGGCATTTGGTGGCTCAACAGTTGTGGATGCGGGGTTCAGATCATGCGCGATTAGAAGTCACGCATAAGGTTGAAGGTGTCAAACTGTTAGCGATCGATGTCGATACGATTCGTTTAGAAACAGTGCCCCTGGTGTGGCAAGAAACCTTAGAGCAGATCCAAAGCACGCGGCATTTTTTAAGAAAAAAGACGCAGCGTACGGTGCAAACGGTACAATGTTCGCAGGTTCAAACGGTCGCAACCTTGGCCACAGAGGGACAGTTAATCCTAAAAACAAAGCGTTTAACACAAGTGGGTGCTGTGATCAAAGGGGGATCAAAAACAAGTCAGTTGAACATTGGATCCCATACAGCATTGCCCATCTACGAGCGTTCGGTGCAAGGATGTTCAGTAACCAAGCGCAGTCGTTTTTCTAAGGCCTTTGTTGCGGGATCGCTTCATTCTACCCGCGTGCTGCCTTCAAGGCTTGTGAGCGATAGTGTATTAAACGCGCAGATTGTAGAGGGCCATTATCAGGCACTTTCGGTAGAAGCAAGACACAAGATCGGTATGGTTTTTAAGGATCTCAAACTGTATCCCTGTGTAATAAGCCAAGCCCTGGCCCCCCAGATCGATGCACAAAGAGGAAACTTAATGCTCCAACAGGGGACTGTGCAAAGCGCAACGCCTACCACGTTTAGGGTGGCACAAGGACACCTTTTCTTGGCATCTAAAGGTACTTATCATTCGGTAGCCTCGCATTATGAAGCCCCGCGTGGTATCACGCTTAAGGCCAAGCAGTTTAGAGAGGAGGCGCAGATCCTGGATCATACTTTGCTGCGTTATCGTTTTGAGGTCGATGGTGTATCCTCGGTGGTGTCTGAGGAAAAAACCACGCACAGTACAGCGCTACTATCTCGTTTTATCACCGATCAACATGCGCGTGTTGTGATAGAGACAGTGGAGGGTGCCGTGCTTGTAGCACCCCAGGTACAGGCAGAAACCTTTAGGCTTAGTGTGGCAGAAGGCGATGCAATTCTGCGCGCAGTATCGTTAGGGTTGCAACGCTCTGTGCAAACCTACGGTGTGGACCTAGAACTGAGCACTAAACCCGGGATCCGCCTAAGCGTTGCGCGTATACAAGAACAGGCCACAACGGTGCTAGGCCCCGATTTAAACGTGAATGCCATCCTTATTCATGCAGGCCAAAACATGATGCTTGAAGGTATTCGCTCAGAGGCTAAGCGTATGGCACTTAAGGCTTCAAATACGATCACCATCAGCGGGGTGTCGGTCTATCGATCGTATACCCAACAATCCTTGAGTGTCTCTGTGGGCTTCGATTGTCGCGAAGGCCTGCCTTATGTGGGGCTTGACGGTAGTCTTGATCGCTTACAGACACAGGGTTTTGTATCGAGTGTCTGTAGTCATTTAGATCATCTGAGTATACAGACCCAAACGCTTCATTTAAAAAACGGTGTGCTTCTACAAACCAAGCAGGCTGTCTTAGAAGTACAGCACTATGTGATCGATGTGGGTATTGCTAAGCAGGATCAGCGTACGTATCGTTTTTCGGCAGACTCTGCCTTCGATCTCAAAGCTGATTATCATCATGTACGACATCAGTCTTGCGTGTCCACTGGGATCTATGACGAAGCGGGGTGTAGCCTTGTACAGGGGCAAAATCCTTATTCGGTGGAAGTACCCCATCATCAAGACAAACATCGTTCATTAGATCTGCCGATAGGATTGATGTTGGCAGCCTTTAGACGACGGCCTAAAGAATCGCCTCGCACTTCTGCAGCAAACCCTAGGGTATCGCAAAATCGCACAGTACCCGCACGCAATCTAACAGCAACACAGGTTGTGCGTGTGCCACAACAAGCCTTGGGTGTTCGCGCAGGTGCGGTATTTGAACCTGTGCAAACGACCGATTTAGGATCATGCATCACTGCGCCAAAGGCTTCGGGTCTTGTGCAAAATTCTGTGGGTGTTTTGGCGGTGGTTCCTACCGATCCCCACTATTTTGATGCACTTATCGCGCAGCGAATCGCTGCCAATCGTTCGCATGAAGGTTTATTCAGACAAACCTATGAACATCTGAATGCTTTTTTCGAAGAGAGTCATCGCTTAATGGATAGGGCAGAGCAAGGCGCAGCGCTGCTTTATAGGCAGTATCCGGCACTGTGTCAGGATGCGGCAGCACATACAGAAGGTTTTGCACAATTTAGACGCGTGGTACCCACAGATGCAAAAGATTTGGTGTTGAAAGCCGCGGCTTTTACAGGTGGTCCCCGAGCGCTCAAAGGCACCGTGCAGGGTATGCATTGGCTCTATGGTCAGGCCAAGGTAGGTTACACCTTAAAAACCTTGGATCGTAGAGCCGAAATTAATCATATCTTTTCCCGGGTTAACGGGCAGCCCAAACATGGGCACTTAGCAGATACCCCTGCGAACCGACGACTCATTGTCGAAACCTTTAGTAACAAACATTATTTTAGAGGTGTGGATAGTCATGGTAAAGCATGGTTTCGCCGAGAACTACCCGATCAGCGTGAGTGTTGGGTCGTCACACAAGGCGGTCGGGTCAAAAGTGGAGGCGTTAATGAGATGGCTGTGGAGGGTCTTCGATCAGTATCACACGGTGTGTCATCGTCGCCCTAAGTAACTGTTTACTCGGCAATGATCGTTCATATGAACGATCCACTTACAATTTAGTATCCGCTGCCATCGGAGTTAGTCCTTCTCCCGTTACGGGAGAAGGTGGGCGCCGAAGCGCGTAGCGCGTAGGTGGCCGGATGAGGGTTGAGTATGTTATGAAAGATCGTGCTAGAAATTTAAGAAGATTTCAGACAAAAACAGAAAATCAGTTATGGTTTGCGCTGCAAGGCCGTCGATTCTCTGGATATAAATTTCGTAGACAAAGAATAATAGGAGCCTATATTGTAGACTTTGCGTGTTTAAGAGGGAAGCTGATTATTGAATTAGACGGTAGCCAACATTTAGACAATCAAGCCTACGATCAAAATCGCACAGAATTTTTGGAATCATTGGGATTCAAAGTATTACGTTTTTGGAACAATGAACTTATTTGTTCATGGAATAGTGTTTTAAATACCATTTACGATACTTTGATTGAAGAGACACCTTCATTACCCTCATCCGGCCCTTCGGGCCACCTTCTCCCGTAACGGGAGAAGGACTAACTCCGATGGCAGTTGATAGCCGAGCTTGGATTGGCCTCAGGTAGAATAATCTAAGTCGTTTAACTTTTAAAAATCTAACCTGTGATCTAGGATTTTCATAGGTATAATACCCCCCTATGCCTACCCATACACAACATCTCCCCTTAGCCATCCTTTTAATGGGTCCTACTGCCGTGGGTAAAAGCCATTTAGCTTTGGAACTGGCGCAGCACTTACCCTTAGAAATCATCAGTGTCGATTCAGCTATCGTCTATCGGGGTATGGATATCGGTACCTCGAAGCCCAGTGCGGCTGAACGCAAAGCCGTTCCCCATCATTTAATAGATATCCGTGATCCGACGGAGGTTTATTCCGCCGCTGCTTTTGTGCAGGATGCGCTGGTGGCTATGCGTGCGATTAGCGAACGGGGCAATATTCCCTTACTGGTGGGGGGAACGATCTTTTACTTTAGGGCTTTGATGCAGGGGTTATCCCCCTTGCCCTCGGCCGATCCTGTCTTGCGTGCAGCACTCACAGCAGAAGCCGATCGCTTAGGCTGGCCGGCACTGCATCAAAGACTGGCGTTGATTGATCCCCAAGCAGCACAGCGCATTCATCCTCAGGATCGGCAACGGATCCAACGTGCCTTAGAGGTTTATACCCTCACGCAGAAAAGTTTATCTACACTCTGTGCCGAGCAGCCTTCAAAGCCACAGGGGGTGGATGCTTTATGTGCGCACGGTTATCGAATGTTAAGTTTTGCGCGTATGCAACCCGATCGCCGCATCTTGCATCAGCATATTGCAGAACGCTTTCATGCCATGTTAGAACAAGGCTTGGTGGCCGAAGTCGAAGCCCTTTGGCAGCACTATGATTTAACACCTAGCATGCCGTCGATGCGTGCCGTAGGCTATAGGCAAATCAAAGCCTATTTGGACGGGGATACGAATGCGCAAACCATGACCGAACAGGCTATGGCTGCGACCCGACAATTAGCCAAAAGACAGATAAGCTGGATCACACAAATGCCACAGATCCAGGTCTTAGAAAATACCCATTTAGCTTCGAAGCAGACCATGCTAGACTGCGTGGTCGAAGGCACTCACAAGTTGCCACCCTAAACGTTATGGAGAAAATAAGGATGTCAAAAGGGCAAATGTTACAAGATCCTTTCCTCAATGCACTGCGCAGAGATAGGATTCCCGTGGCTATTTATTTGGTGAATGGAATCAAATTACAGGGAAATGTAGAGTCTTTTGATCAATTTGTTGTACTTTTAAAAAGCAATGTTAGTCAGATGGTCTATAAACATGCTATCTCGACCATTGTGCCGACCCGCAATGTAAAAATGGGTCCGATTACCCAGCATGAAGACTGTTGCGAAGTAGAAGATGAACACGAACATGAGACCGAACATGAAACCGCAGGCAACATGGTGTGAAGAGACGACACTTTTTTCAACGCATCTGGAATACCCCAGGCGGTTCGTCTGGTCAGGATCCCTGGCGTCGTAAAAAAGGTGGATCAGGTCCTCCCGATCTCGATCAAATCCTACGTACAGCTGTCAAACAGCTCAAGACTTTGTTTCAGGGCACGCCATCCGGTTCTGCTTCTGCACCGATACAGCCTCTGGATCGTTTTGTAACGTTGGCGCTATGTGCCGTATTGTTGCTCTATGTGTTGGCCGGTATTTATATTGTCGAACCCCCCGAGCGGGCGGTCGTGACACGTTTGGGTCGCTATGTGCGTACAGAAGGCCCCGGTCCGCATTGGTTGCCCCCGTTTTTAGAAGCCCGAGAACTGGTAAATGTTCAGCAGGTATCAACCAGCGATCATAGCGGTCTGCTTTTAACCAAAGATGGCAATATTGTGTCTATTAGTGTCGCTGTACAGTATCGCATCCGAGAAGATGAAGATGCGGTGCGATCGTATTTATTTAATGTCGTCAATCCCATTCGTAGTTTAAGCCAATCGGCAGACAGTGCCTTAAGACAGGTGATTGGCCAATCGACGATGGATGAAGTCCTCACCCTCAAGCGTGCCGAAATAGCCATGGCCATTAAAGAACAAATGGTCGAAACCCTTAAAAATTACCACACAGGGATTTGGGTCTTAGGCGTAGTTATGCAGTTTGCCAAGGCGCCCGATGAAGTACGCGCCGCTTTCGATGAAGTGATCAAAGCCTCTGCCGACGAAGAACGTTTAGTGAATCAGGCCAGAGCCTATGAAAACGAGGTTCTTCCTAAAGCACGTGGAACCGCCGAGCGTTTAAAGAGCGAGGCTTTGGCGGATAAAGAGGAAAGTATTTTAATTGCAGAAGGTAATGTTAAACGCTTTAATCTGGTGTTGCCTCAGTATTTGCTCGCACCCAAGGTGACACAAGCGCGTTTGTATATCGAAACCATCGAAGAAGTCTTATCAAAAGCTTCGAAGGTGATGGTCGATCTGCCACAAGGTAATAATGTGGTCTATCTACCGCTGGAACCCTTAAAAACGGCAACGCCTATGACCGCGCATGAATTACCACAATCACAGGGGAAAACACCATGACACGTTCTGGGATGTTGATGGTTGCGCTAATCACGTTGTCGGTGGCGTTGGTATCTTCTTTATTTACCGTTTATGAATCTTCTCGTGTCATTATTGCGCGCTTAGGGGCTTTGCAAAGTGATGCGCAGGGGGAAGTTTGTATTTATGGACCGGGCTTACACTGGAAGCTGCCTTGGCTAGATACCGTCCACAGTTTTGATACGCGTTTACACATGACAGAAGTTCCTTCCGAACGCATCGTCACCAAAGAAAAAGAAGTGCTATTGGTCGATTTGTTTGTGCAGTGGCGCATTAAAGATTATGCACACTATTATAATGCGACCCAGGGTCAGGGTTTGGGCGATGGCTTGTCGGGCTTAGACCGTGCACAGCAGTTATTGCGTCAAAATGTAAAAGGTGTGTTGCATGCAGAGTTTGGGCTGCGCACTTTACAAGAAGTGGTCTCTGGCGAACGTAAAGAACTCACCGAAAAGCTTGCGAAACGCAGCAATGACAATGTACGAGCCTATGGGATGGAAGTGATCGATCTACGCGTGAATCGTGTGGAATATCCACCTGAAGTCAATGAAAAGGTTTTTGCGCGCATGAGTTCTGAGCGCAAAAGAGTGGCTGTAGGTTATCGGGCCAGTGGCGAATCGAAGGCAGCGATTATTCATGCAGATGCGGATAGAAAAGCCAAGATTATGATTGCCGAAGCACAAAAAGAAGCCGAACAATTGCGTGGTGAAGGCGATGCCAAAGCCTCTCAGATTTATGCCACCAGTTTTAATCAGGCGCCAGAATTTTATCAATTTTATAGAAGCTTAGAGGCCTATCGCACTATCTTTAACAGTAAAGAGGATCGATTAATCCTAAAACCCGATAGCGAGTTCTTTAAGTATTTTCGCAGTGGCCAGTATAAAAATAAAGAGTGAAGCAAGGCATGTTAGAAAATTGCATGGTGCCGAGGAGAGGACTTGAACCCCCACGGAGTTTCCCCCACAAGCACCTGAAGCTTGCGTGTCTACCAATTTCACCACCTCGGCCAGAGGCAAACTGTAGCGATCCTTCGGATCAAAGTCAATGGTAACCCAGTATATTGATCGCAAACGAATTTTAGGTCTTCCTGGAGCGAGGAACTGTTGTCCGAAGCCCCCTTTCAGGGGGCAAGTTGGGTACCTCAGCGTAGGGAACATCTAAAATGAGATTGCAACGAGTATACAATGTCTAAACAAACCCCTAAAGATCCCCATGCCTCTCGAGAAGCCACGCGCTATGAAAATCCTATTCCCAGCCGTGAATATATTCTCGAGCACTTAAAGCATCGAGGGGAGCCTGCCCTTTATACCGAACTCCTCGAAGAACTCAATCTTGTGGAAGAGGATAGGCAGGAAGCCTTACATCGCAGAATCAAAGCTATGTTACGAGATGGTCAGCTTGATCGCCTCAAAGGTGGCTATTTTTGTATCGCGCCCCAACGTATTGTGGTGGAAGGTACTGTTTTGGTTGAAAAGGGTAAACAGCGCAAAGTGTGGATCCTCCCTAAAGATGGCACGGCGCGTCTTAGTTTAGCTTGGGAAGGAACAGAGCCTGTGTATACGGGTAATAGAGTGTTGGTAGCTACCACAGAATCCGATAGCACAGTATTGCGTAGCGCCAAACTCCTAGAAATTCTCGAACAGCAGCGCGTCTTAATTACCGGGCGTTTTATACAAGAAGCGGGTTTTTCTCATGTGATACCGCATAGCAAAGAAAAAGAAGTGGTGCGTGATATTTTGATCCCACAAGGGAAAGAACATGCAGCGATGGATGGACAAATGGTTGTGGTTGAGCTGCTCAAACAGTCTTCGCGTTGGTCCGATCCCCTGGGTCAAGTAGTGGAAATACTAGGGAGTGAAGAGACACCCGGTATTGAAATAGAAGCCGCCATGCGAGCCTATGAATTACCCCATGTATGGTCCGAGGCAGCGCTTTTAGAAGCCGAGGCCTTCGGAGACACTATTCCTGCCGCTGCCTTAAAAAATCGCCTCGATTTACGTGATTTACCTTTGGTAACGATTGATGGTGAAGATGCCAAAGATTTTGATGATGCTGTGTATTGCGAGGCGAAAAAAGACGGTGGTTTTAGCCTAATCGTGGCGATTGCCGATGTCAGCTATTATGTGCGTCACGCCACCGCCTTGGATACTGAAGCTGAGCTGCGTGGTAATTCGGTTTATTTTCCAGGCAAAGTCATTCCCATGTTGCCAGAGCAGCTCTCCAATGAATTATGTTCTTTAAAACCGAATGTCGATCGCTTGTGTATGGCCTGTGTGATGTCTATTAGTGCTGAAGGTAAAATAACGCGCTATGCCTTTCACGAAGCCATTATCTGTTCCAAAGCCAGACTTACCTATACGATCGTTGCCGATCTGCTTCGGAGTCCCAACGATCTGTCGGCAGATGCATCCTATGCGCCCATTTTGCCCGTATTGCAGCGCTTAGAGGCACTGTATAAAGTGTTAAAAGTTGCGCGGGAAGTGCGGGGAGCCGTGGAGTTCGAAAGTGCCGAAACACGCATCATTTTCGGGGAAAATCGAAAAATTGAGCGTATCGAGCCTGTGCATCGTAACGATGCGCATCGTATTATTGAAGAATGTATGTTATGTGCCAATGTGGCCTGTGCCCGCTTTTTGAAAAAGCATAAATTACCCGGGCTTTATCGCAATCATCAGGGGCCTTCCAAAGAAAAACTCGCCGATCTGCGTATTTTCCTGAGTGAATTAGCCTTGTCGTTGGGCGGAGGGGACGATCCGGAACCCTTAGATTATGCCAAGCTCTTGCATTCAGTACAAAAACGCGCGGATGCGCCTATTATTCAAACCGTTTTATTACGATCCTTATCGCAGGCGGTCTATGCCAAAGATAATCTAGGTCATTTTGGCTTAGCCTATCCGATGTATGCGCATTTTACGTCTCCTATTCGACGCTATCCCGATCTCTTAGTGCATCGCCAGATTCGGCTGTTTTTACGCAGTCAATGGACTGAGAAAAAACAAGCGCAGGCAAAGAGCGAAGAGGCACAACAAAGGCTTGCACGTGTGGGTGAACATGTGTCGATGACCGAAAGACGTGCCGATGATGCAACACGTGATGTCACGCGTTGGCTTAAGTGCCAATATATTCAGCAACATGTGGGCGAGGTCTTTACGGCGCTTATTTCAGGGGTAACACGCTTTGGTTTTTTTGCAGAATTAAAAGAGATGTATATCGATGGCTTAGTGCATGTGACCAGTCTTCGCAATGATTATTATTATTTCGATGCCATTCATCATCGTTTAGTGGGCGAACGCAGTGGTGTTAGCTATAAGCTGGGCGATAGCGTGCAGGTGAAGGTCCTTAAGGTGGATGTGGATGATCGTAAAATCGACTTTGAATTGGTGGGAGCGTCGCAGCCCGCACCCAGCAAGGATCAAAAACCCCGCAAAAAGAAAGCCTATAGAGGCAAGTCTTCGCGCAAAGGGCAAGCCCTAGGGGCAGGTCGCAAAAAGGCTGCGAAATAATGGCTGATCATTGGTTATACGGGATCCATCCCATTCAAACATTATTGTGTACAGCACCCGAACGTCTTTTAGAACTGCATGTGGCCGACAATGCCGAGCCTGCGCGTCTTGATCCGATTATCTCCGAAGCACGTGCCCTAGGTCTTTCTGTACAATCCCTGCCTAGAAAAACCTTAGATCAATCCGTAGGGACGGATAAGCATCAAGGCCTCGTGGCTCGGGTGCGTGCGCAAGCAGCCTTGAGCGAACACGATCTTGAAGGGCTGATTGCACGTCATCCTAAACCCTTTTTATTAATCTTAGATGGTGTACAAGATCCCCACAATTTAGGCGCTTGTCTGCGTACCGCCGATGCCGCCGGGGTGCATGCCGTGATTATTCCTAAGCATCAAGCCGCCCACTTAAGTCCGGTGGTGCATAAGGTTGCCTGTGGTGCAGCAGAAACCATTCCTCTTATACAGGTTCAAAATTTAGCACGTTGTATGCGCGATTTGAAAAAACAAGGTATCTGGATGGTAGGCGCAAGCCTAGGTGCACCGAAGACTCTGTATGAAATCGATTTGAATAGCCCCCTCTGTATCGTCCTAGGTGCAGAAGGCACAGGCTTACGACATCTCACCGAGGAACAATGCGATTGGTTGGTCGAAATCCCTATGCGGGGTGCTGTGTCGAGTCTCAATGTCTCGGTGGCAACCGGTGTATGTCTGTACGAAGCCCTGCGTCAGCGAGGGTGATAGCTAATACTATCTAAGTCAGGTAGAATAGCACCCTGTAGGGCTCGGTCTTTCTTTGGTCAGCCCTGTATCCCAATAGCCCTATCTCGGAGAGCTGGATGGCCCATTTTTATTCCGATCAGACCCTAACCGATTTCGACCCCCGCCTGTGGGCGGCGATTATGGGTGAGCAGCAGCGTCAGGAAGATCATATCGAACTCATTGCCTCCGAGAATTACGTGAGCCCTAGGGTTTTAGCCGTGCAAGGTTCTGTTTTAACCAATAAATATGCCGAAGGCTACCCGGGTAAGCGTTACTATGGGGGCTGTGAATATGTTGATCAAGCCGAACAACTGGCGATAACACGTGCCAAAGAACTCTTTGGGGCCGCCTATGCCAATGTGCAGCCACATTCCGGCTCACAAGCGAATGCAGTCGCCTATATGGCTTTATTGTCTCCCGGCGATACCATTCTCGGGATGCGCTTAACTCATGGGGGGCATTTAACCCATGGGGCTGCTTTTAACTTCTCAGGTTGTTGTTATAAAGCCATTCAATATGGCGTAAAGCCTGAAACGGGTCTGATCGATTATGATGAGGTGCGTGCCCTTGCGCTGGAACATAAACCTAAACTCATTGTGGCCGGCTTTTCAGCCTATTCTCGAATCGTTGATTGGCAGGCCTTTCGAGCGATTGCCGACAGCATAGGTGCTTATTTAATGGTCGATATGGCCCATGTGGCCGGTTTAGTCGCCACGGGTTTATACCCTTCACCGGTCGATATTGCCGATGTCACAACCTCTACCACGCATAAAACCTTAAGAGGTCCGCGTGGGGGCTTGGTTTTAGCGCGTGCGAATCCCGCGATTGAAAAAAAGCTGAATGCTGCTGTTTTTCCAGGTTTACAAGGGGGCCCTCTTATGCACGTCATCGCTGCCAAAGCCGTGGCTTTTAAAGAGGCGCTCGATCCGGCGTTTAAAAACTATCAACAGCAAATCTTAGACAATGCACGTTTTTTTGCAGCGGGTCTTATGAAAAAAGGCTTTAAGATTATCTCTGGGGGTACCGATAATCATTTATTTTTAGTGGATCTCTCAGAGCAATCCATCACGGGTCAGCAAGCCGAAACGCTTTTAGAACAGGCCAATATTACCTTGAATAAAAACACCATTCCGAATGATCCCTTAGGCCCTGTGGTAACCAGTGGATTGCGCATAGGTACCCCGGCGATTACCACACGCGGGTTTAAAGAACCCGAAGTACAGTGTCTGGTGGATGGGATCGCAGCGATTTTAAGCAATCCT
This sequence comes from Gammaproteobacteria bacterium, assembly GCA_018061325.1. Lineage (GTDB taxonomy): Bacteria > Pseudomonadota > Gammaproteobacteria > UBA6186 > Azoamicaceae > CADEGZ01. The sequence continues at coordinate 22,330 of JAGOUJ010000005.1, read as the reverse complement.
TCCGATAACACAGTTATTCAACGTATACGTACAGAGGTCTTAGACCTGTGTAGACGTTTTCCGGTGTATGCCTAATGCGTTGTCCTTTTTGTGCCACCGCAGATACAAAAGTGGTAGACTCTCGCTTAGTGGGAGAAGGCGATCAGGTGAGACGTCGTCGAGAGTGTGTAGGGTGTAATGCACGCTTTACTACCTATGAGACCACCGAGCTTTATGTGCCAAGACTTCTGAAACGCGATGGTCGTTGCGAGCAGTTTAGAGAAGAAAAACTACGGGCAGGTCTTTTGCGTGCTTTAGAAAAACGGCCCGTGCGTACCGAAGCGGTTGATGCAGCCTTAAACCGGATTATCGATAAATTAAGAGCATCGAGTGAACGAGAAGTAGAAACAAAAATAGTAGGTGAGTGGGTGATGGAAGAATTAAAAGCATTGGATGAGATTGCCTATGTGCGCTTTGCATCGGTCTATCGTTGTTTTCAAGATGTGAATGAATTTACCAAAGAGATTGCACGTTTAGAAAAGCCTGTTGAAGCCCATCATGAGTGATCTTAAACCATCCTTTAGTGGCAGAAGAAGGGCGAGGCGCTATGCGCTACAAGCTCTTTATGGTTGGAGCGTCAGTCAAAACCCTTTGGCGGATGTCGAAACCTATACATTATCTGAGCATCAACACGGCGAGGTTGATAGCGCCTATTTTCAGATTCTTTTACATAGTATTCCAACCGAGTTAAGTATTTTGGATAAATGCTTTGAACCTCATTTAAGTCGCAATCTGCGTGATTTGGGTTTAATTGAGCTTACGATTTTGCGTATTGCCGTTTACGAACTCAAAGAACACCTAGAAATTCCTTATCGGGTTGTGATTAATGAAGCCTTAGAACTTGCCAAAACCTTTGCCGCACCCGATAGCCATAAATTTGTGAACGGTATTTTAGACAAAGTCCGAAAAGATCTCAGACCCTTAGAAAATTAAAAAGAAAGACAAGTAAATAGCTTTTTTTTATAAAATACCTATGTTATAAGGGGCAAATAAAAAATAATAAGAACGCAAAGTACGGAGATTCATCAATGTTATCATCCTTGCAAGTACACACAAATACTGAACAACCCGTAGCAACCATTCCCAGTTTTCTATTTACTTTGGTAGGGCGTTTACAAGCAGAAGAGCATGCTCTTCTCAAACCCTATGTTTTCAAACACTTAAAAAATGAAAACCGAGAAGCCTATCTCTTAAGTTTTGATATTAAAGCGGATGCAGATGCAACGCATTTTTTTGCAAGGGAAGGTTATACCCTAGATGAGCATCACCTAACGATAGACAGTCAATATTCTAATCAGCATGATTGGTTAAGTTTGGCGCATGGGACCCTGATCTATAGAAATCCTCAAGATAGGACAGCCATCATTGTGCATGTTTATTTTGACAAAAAAATAGCGCTCTGGTCTGTGCGAGCAAAAAAACAGTGTGTTGATGATCAGTTTATGAGTGATGAACGATTCGAACTTGATACCCATCAAATCAAGGCAATCATTGGGTTTTCCCAGAGTGCTTCTTTACTATTGCAAGATTTATTGTCTGAGTATTCAAAACGTTATAGAGATGCACTTAAAAAATCAGAAAATATTGAGCAAGAACTTTCTGCACTGAGTATTCATCTAAAAACAAAAAATGGCAGAGATGCATACCGTACAAAAGCAGTAGCCTTTTTAGAATCCCTTGTGGCATTAGATACGTATGATGATTCCAGTGCTTCAAAGGCCTCATGGTCTTTTATTGAGCGCATGCTTGCTCTATGTGATCAGGCTGATCGACTTGTGCCCATCCCAAGTATTGTACCGCCTGTTCAGACGCCTCAGGTATTAGACCCTATTTTAGACGTAGGCCTTGAGGCTGAATCGGCTCCTGTTTCGGTATTAGTGTTGCCAACACTTCAACAATTAGCCACTGAACAGGGGCAGCAGCTGTATGTCAATATGCAGACTTTATCAAAAAAGGTTGAAGCTTTATTAAAAGAATCGACCGGAGCCTTTTTTCAAGGTTTTGCAGGGGTGGATGCGTTGCGTTTGGCTATCGCAGAATTAATGTTTTTTGATGCAGTATGGGAAACGCCAAAAAACTTCAGTAAGCACCTTAAAAAATCAGAAAAAATATTAGCAGAGGCTCAGGCACAAAGAGCTATCAAAGTGGCCGATCTGTTTAAAAATGCTCATTTCGAATCCGTTCAATCGGTGCTTGAATGGTTATCAGAAAAAGAACATCTATCGGTTATAAAGTCAATTTTTTCTTATTGCCTCTCTTATGTGTATGGCGTGGATGATAAAAAGATTGCTCAAAAAAACCTAGAGATCCTCGATTGGTATTTTAATAATAAGTACAATCTCTATCAATCGTGTTTAAAAGCATTAGAACACACGTTCTTTGTAAACGAAAAATTATTATTGCAAGGATCTTTTTTGTTTACAATCTATCTTCGGAATGATTTTAATATTTTTCGAAAATTTCTAGAGCATGGTTTTAATCCCAATGGTCCTGGTATTAGACTAGGCATGGGTAATACATTGTTTTCTTCTTTGCTCAGAGGTGTTATTTTTGGCCATAAGGAGAATCCAGATAGCAATCAATATATAGTATTGTTGATGGAATACGGCGCACTGCTCGATTATACACCTGCTAGATTTTCCTTTCATCAAGGACGTAAGCTTGTTTTATCATCCTCTGCATTGGAAAGTGCAGACACAGACACAGACACAGACGCATGGTCAGTTGCATTGAACGATATAAAAGACATTCTAAGGGGACCTTCTGATTTTTTAGTGGGTTGTTTTTGGGATAACTATGGTATGCCACAATACTTTACCGATCGCGTAGCCCTATCGTGGTTAGCCACAGGATTGTTTCATTTCGTCAACATCGAAGGTTCAACATTGCGTACGATGATGGGACCTATACAGGCTTCGGGCATTGAATGCTATGCTTCAAAAGAAGAGTCCAATCGCTATTTAGCTTCTCAGCCATCTTTTCCTGATATGCATGATGCGTATCGTATAAAGTCTTTATTGGTTCTAGATCATAAGATTTTTTCTTTTGGGAGCCGAGTGGCAGAATCTTTTAAGAAGCAGGCTCAAACGACCGAAGCCATTGATAAGGCTATTATGCATTTAAAGCAGATCTCACGCACTCAACATGATTTGTTAGCGATAGATTTATGGGGCGCCATTAAATTACTTGTTACCCAGCGTAGCGCATTAGAACCTTTAAATATAGATGCTATTAAGGTACTCATTGAAGCTGATTTTCAAATCAGTGAAAATTTAGAAGGTTTTAAAAAGTATGTTTACTTGAAAAATTTAAGTACACTTCCAGGATTAATGCCTACTTTTCAAGCAGAAATCCTAGTTTTTTCTTTCTATAAAGTAGCACTTTTCAAATTGGGTAAACTAGAAGCTGCCATGCAATCCCACGCAGGTCCAGCGCCAGCCCCTTTGCTGCTTTCAGCAGCATCGCAATCGGCTGTGGCAGCAGTTGCTGTACCGCCACAGTCTTTACAGGTGCCTGCAACCGCTGTGGCAGTCGTTCCACCCCCGAAATCGTCTAGTCTACCCAAAAAGAGTGGAAAAAAATCGTAAAATAAAAACCCCCTTTCTAGGGGAGGCGTATGCTTTGTGCCAAAGCTTCTACCCATATAGGATGGCTGTTGATACAAGGTATAAATACAAAGCTATCACCCCCCAAAGCTTGCCATTGCGTACGCGCACGGATATTGATTTCTTCCAATGTTTCTAAGCAGTCACTGACGAAAGAAGGGCAGACAACTGCAATATTGCGTACCCTTTGTTTGCTTAAGTCAATCAGTACTTGATCGGTATAAGGTTTAATCCAGGGTGTTCGACCCAGGCGCGATTGAAAGCAAACCTGGTACTGATCCGACCGTAATGCCAGTTTTTGTGCGATCAGACGCGTTGTTTCATAGCATTGGGCCCGGTAACAATCGCTGTTGCTTTTATCCATGTTTTTGCAAGGGTTCGAAGTATTAGATTGCAGACAGCTTGCTTGACAGCGCGTTTTCTTAATCTGTCGCTCGGGTAAGCCATGATAACTAAACAGTATGCGATCGATGGGTTTATCTTGAATGTGTTGCTGGATTAAATCTGCGTAAGCATCAATATAGCCCGGTAGACTATAAAAATCTCGGATGACACGAATATTCGGAATAGTATTTTGCGTGGCCAATATGTTAAGGGTGGCTTCAAGGGCAGAACCGGTAGAGGCGGAAGCATATTGAGGAAACAAGGGAATAATCGTTAAGTGATCAACCTTTTGATGTTGTAGAACTCTTAAGGCCTCTTGAATACTGGGTTGTCCGTAGCGCATTCCTAGGCTCACCACAAAATCGGATCCTAAGCGTGCAGATAACGCTTGTTGCAAGGTCAAACTATGAACTAGCAAAGGCGATCCGGCTTCCGTCCATATAGCCTGATAGGCTGCCGCTGATTTTTTAGAACGTAAGGGTCCAATGACTCCATAAACCAACAAGAAACGGAATAGCCAAGGAATATCTATGACACGCGGATCCATCAGAAATTGTTCCAAATAACGACGCACCGCAGGCGTCGTCGGCGCAGCAGGCGTGCCAAGATTAATCAGCAAGATCCCTCGTTTCATCGTAACTACTTACCCCCACCCCAACCCTCCCTCGCTATGCGGGGGAGGGTTGGGGTGGGGGTATGAGTGAGGTTGGGGTGAGCGTTACTTTTCATTGAGATTTTTTCGGAATAATGAGGAGTGCATCTCCAATCGGTCTGAAGGTTGTCCAAGCAGCGCTGTCTTCATCTTCTGCCTCGTCTTCATCGGGATGATTAAGAATTTTATGATTCATATAGAGTGTCGATGAACTGCCACCATCTAGATTAAGCGCATATTCGCAGTCTTGTGCTTTCATAAAGGTTGCAAGCTCGGGGATGGTCATGCCGGCGCTTTGACTCAGCGCACTTTGTTCAACCACCACTAAGACCCAGTCGCCATTTTTGCGGATCCCTACAGCGGTTCGGGCATAGCGTTCTTTAATAAAAGCACTCAGCACTTTTTCGCCAGAATAATCTTTGATGATGTGTCCGCGATAAATAAGCAAGGGTGCGCCCCCTAGGATATTATCCACACCTTGCCAGGCCAGACGATTTTCTTTTAGAAAATGAGGCAGCACTTCTATGCCGACGGTGGCGGGATGACCGACTTCTACAGGATGCTTAGGCACATTGTTTTTTGGGAGCAAGTAGCGATAAGTCCCTTTTTGGTTTTGCATCGGGCCCGCCGACTGAATACTGGTTAATCGCTGATCCTGTATGCGTAAACCATAGGTGTCGAGTGGTAAGTCAACATTTGCAGGATAAGCATCGGTGTAAAGGACAGCCTTGGTTTTGTTGGGTGGTTGATTGAGCAATTGTACGGGCGATGACTGGTGATTTAAATAAACCCGTGTTTTGGTTTGAACCCTATCCATCAGGGTAATCGGACTGTGGGTAGACCAACCCAGCGCCGCTCTATCACGGTAAGCAAGGCCATACCATTGTCCTTGTATTTTAAGAATGCCGGCCGGTAATCCATCAATCTTCGCACCTATTCTAAAGAAACCACCATTAATGGCTGCGGTTGCACGGTGCTTTTTTGCAAGATCGCTGAGCGTGGCTCGGCCAAGGGCTGCATCTTGCGCATGGGTAAGCTTTATCTCAAAGCGCTTGGGATCGACAGTTAAAACATGTACCGTTTGTTTCTCAGGGGTTTTGAAAGTCTGGTAAGGGAGCGCATCAGACGCTTTTGTAAGATTTGCGTGGCAGACACCTGTCCACACAAGTAGAACAACTAAAGAACACATTTTTTTCTGTATAAGCATAGGTCAACCTCAGTCATTGATTCTAGGCCGTCACAGTGTACACTAGTTGTAACCAAGGAGGGACTCTAATGAAACGATTAGGCTTCAGTCATCAATGTCCAGCACTGTTTTTATTACTGTTCAGTTCTACCCTGGCCTGGGGTTTAAGTCCAGAAGCCACTTTGATGGCAGCAGAGGCTCGTGCCCTTGCCGAAGCCGGTGATAGGGGCGGGGCGGCTGTTATCTACCGTCGTGCCTTAGCCATGGATGATTCCGATCCCAGTCTACATGCAGCGCTCACAGCCCTTGTGATGCAAGAAGCCCAATTAGAGCCAGAGCGTAGCGAATCAGAGATTTTGCAGGCGCTAGAAGAGGAACACACAGCATCTACGAATGCAGCACTGATAAATGAGTAGTGTGTAGATTCCCTGATTTTGGGTCAGGGGGCGCCACAAGGTAGTTGACTTATTATTTTTCTTGGCACCTTTCATTTCACATGTTAGTCTTAGGGCCAGTCTATCCATAGGGCTCCAATAAGTCAGGTGATTTAATGATTTTAATAAAAAAACTATTAAGCTGTTTTCAGCCTTCTGAACATCTACCAGAGATAGAAGATTCTGAGGTATTACAGCAGCAGTATCGCCGTTGGCGCTTGCGGACCTTTTATTCCATGTATATAGGCTATGCCCTCTATTATTTTACCCGGAAGAACCTGACTTTTATTACCCCCTATCTCTGTGCCGACTTAGGGCTTAGCAAAACCAACATTGGGTGGTTAATCACTATTTTGTCTATCAGTTATGGGATTAGTAAATTTGCCAGCGGTGTTTTATCTGATCGTGCCAATACCCGTTATCTTATGGCTTTTGGTTTACTCATGACAGGGCTTTGTAGCCTATGCTTTGGTCTTTCCTCTTCCTTAATGTGGCTGGGTATTTTCTGGGGTATCAATGGATGGTTTCAAGGGTGGGGCTGGCCTGCCTGTACGAAGCAATTAACGCATTGGTTTAGTCGCAAAGAACGTGGCAAATGGTGGGGCGTTTTTTCAACCTCTCATACCGTCGGTGGTTTTTTGATTGCCTATGTGGCTGTGAACGCTGCGATGGCTTATGGATGGCGTGTTGCCATGTTTATCACGGGTATCATGGGTGTGGTAGCGGGTCTATGGTTGGTGAATCGCTTAAGGGATGCGCCTCAATCTTTAGGATTACCAGGTGTCGAAAGTTACAGACACCGTTTTAGGGGTGAAGTCTTAGAAGCGGGTGAGGCCATAGAGGACGCGGAACATTTATCCGTCAAACAGATCCTGATAGAGCAGGTTGTATCCAATCGTTATATTTGGCTTTTGGCCATCAGTTACTTTTTTGTGTATGTGGTGCGTACAGCGGTTAATGATTGGGGACCTTTGTATTTGGCCCAAGTCAAAGGCTACAGTCCTGTAGCTGCTGCGGCCTGTATTTCTTTTTTTGAAGTGGGTGGTTTTTTAGGGATGTTATTTGCCGGTTGGGGATCCGATTATTGGTTTGGAGGACGGCGTATACCCTTTGTGATCTTCAATGCTACGGCGATGGTTTTTAGCATCTTGGGACTTTGGTATTTAGGATCGGATCAGCCGATCTTAATGGCCTTATTGGTAGGTGTTATTGGCTTCTTAGTCTTTGGACCGCAGATGTTGGTGGGTTTAGCCGCTGCAGAATTTGTCAACAAAGGTGCTGCCAGTACGTCCAATGGATTTGTGGGGGCCTTTGCGTGTTTTGGAGCGGCCGCAGCCGGTTATCCGCTGGGTCGAATGACCGATCTCTGGGGGTGGTACTACGGCTTTATCTTAAGCTTGGTCATTTGCTCTATGGCCTGTGTGCTTGTGTTATTGCCGCTATGGTCTGTGAAGAAAGGTCGCCCCCCTGCACACGAAGCAGATGCGGGTGTTGAAGGTGTGCCTGCAACGTAGGGTTCATCACATCAGTATAAGCTTCCATCGGAGTGATTCCTTCTCCCGATTGTGGGAGAAGGTGGCCCGAAGGGCCGGATGAGGGTTGCGTTTAAATCAAAGCATCGTAAATGGTATTTAAAACGCTATTCCATGACTTGATAACTTTATTGTTCCAAAAACGTAATACTTTGAACCCCACTGATTCCAAAAATTCGGTGCGATTTTGATCATAGTCTTGATTGTCTAAATGTTGGCTACCATCTAATTCAATAATTATTTTCTTTCTTAAACACAAAAAATTTACAATATAGGTTCCTATTATTCTTTGTCTACGAAATTTATACCCAGAAAATCGACGTGCTTGTAGTGCAAACCATAACTGACCTTCTGTTTTTGTCTGAAATCTTCTTAAATCTCTAGCGCGATCTTTCATAACACATTCAACCCTCATCCGGGGCTTCGCCCCACCTTCTCCCGCAATCGGGAGAAGGAATCACTCCGATGAAAGCTTATACTAAAAACGCGCTGCGTCTATCCGATCAATAGCTGAGTCCTAAAAAGGATATTTTTTATGAGGCGGCATTCAGATTATTACGACTATCCTCGTTTATCCAACCCCACAAAATCACGCTCTAAAGGCCCTATGTAGCGCTGACGGGGTCTGCCTATCTTAAGCTCTGGATCGCCTAGCATTTCATTCCAGTGTGCAATCCAGCCAATGGTTCTGGCAATCGCAAAAATCACGGTAAACATATTGCTTGGGATCCCAATGGCTTTCAGGATCATGCCGGAGTAAAAGTCTACATTGGGATACAGTTTTTTCTCCACAAAATAGGGATCTTCTAGAGCAATACTTTCAAGCTTCATGGCTAATGCGAAGAGGGGATCATCTTTTATCTGAAGGGCTTCCATCACTTCATGATAGCTTTCACGTATTACCTTGGCACGAGGATCAAAGGATTTATAGACACGATGCCCAAAGCCCATAAGCCTAAAGGGATCATTTCTGTCTTTGGCTTTGGCAATATATTTACCAATCTGTGTGACATCTCCAATCTCATACAGCATATTCAGCACGGCCTCGTTCGCACCGCCATGGGCAGGACCCCAGAGGGCTGCAATACCCGCTGAGATACAGGCAAAAGGATTAGCGCCCGAAGAACCCGCCAAACGCACGGTGGAAGTTGAGGCATTTTGTTCATGATCCGCATGTAGGATAAAGATCCGATCCATGGCCCGCGTGATCACAGGGTTTAAGTGTTCAGGTTCTGTGGGGATCGAAAACATCATATGTAAAAAGTTTTGTGCATAATCCAAATCATTTCTAGGAAAGACAAAAGGTTGTCCCAGCGAGTATTTGTAAGCCATGGCGGCGATGGTGGGCATCTTTGCCACTAAACGTAAGGCGGCAAGCTTGCGATGTTCAGGATTTTTAATTTCCAAAGAATCATGGTAGAAGGCCGATAAGGCGCCCACCACTCCACACATAATCGCCATGGGATGTGCATTTCTTGGAAAACCCTGAAAAAAGCTACCCAGCTGTTCGTGGATCATCGTGTGGTGACGCACCTCATCGACGAAAGCCTCTTTTTCAGCATGTGTGGGGAGTTCGCCGTTTAAGAGTAAATAACAAACTTCCAGATGGTCCGATTGTGCGGCAAGTTGTGCAATCGGATAGCCTCGATAGAGCAGAATGCTTTTATCACCATCGATATAGGTAATGGCAGAGCTACAGGATGCTGTGGATTGGAAACCTGGATCATAGGTGAAAACCCCATGGTTTTGTAAATGGCCTATGCCTACAAGCGGAGGGCCTGCAGTCCCTACTAAGAGTGGTAACTCGATGGGTTCTCGATTGGGAAGATGGAGGCTGGCCTTAGCATCGTTCATACAGTCATCCTTGCATAATGGTCTTGCTTCAGTTCTTCAGTATAAGAGCAAATCCAAAAGATTGAACCCCTATTCTGTACTAGACTGAATGGGTATGGGCGTTTGTACAATCAGGGGAGGATAAGCATGTTAGATAGCCATTTAACAAAAATTTTAGGTGGATGCTTCCTAAGTATGTTAGCAAGTGCTGGCATCTGTGCGGATGAACCACTTGTCATGCCTCAAGCTCAAGCCGCGCAAATTACGCAAGCAGCCACCAAGGCAGCACCCAGTCCTGCAGAGCTTGCTTATCAGACTCAAATGATCGCTTTGTCTAATACGATTGCCGCGAAAATTGCACAGATCCAGGCCGTACAAAAGCAAATCGATGCAGAGATTTATCCGACTTCTCTGCCACCCTTACAGGCCCAAAAGGCACAGCTGCAAAAAGAACTGGATGCATTGAATTTGAGTCAGCAGCAATTGCTTGCACAAAAAACAGCGGCTGATATGACCACAGCCTTACAACAGACTAAACCTTAAGTTGGTGGCTATGAAAAAGAAACCTACAAGGCCTATACATTTAAATTTTTTGGCCATCCATTTTCCTTTAACGGCCTGGGTGTCGATTGCACATCGTTTATCAGGGCTATGGCTTTTTCTCTTGATTCCTTATTTATTATGGGCTTTAGAGCAGTCGCTTTTTTCAGCTTCCACCTTTAAGCAATGGAAGGGTTTTCTGGATCAGCCTTTTTATAAAATCATTTTTTTAAGCTTTTTAGCGGCGCTTTGCTATCACACGGTTGCAGGGCTACGTCATTTCCTCATGGATGTAGGCGTGGGTGTTACAAAAACAAAAAGTACAGGTGGTGCAGTCCTAACACTGATGATCGCCTTGTTAATTTTTTCAGGATTTGTTTATAGGTTTATAGGATGAAATCAGCAACCAGTTTTGGAAAACCTGGATTACAGGATTGGCTTTTACAGCGCATGAGTGCGGTGGTCTTGGGTCTGTATGGCTTTTTTTTGCTGGGTTATCTGCTGCAACATCATCCGCTCTGTTATTGCGCTTGGCGCGCATTATTTACACAGGAATGGATGCGTATTTTTAGTTTGGTTGCGCTTTTGAGTTTGCTACTGCATGCGTGGATAGGATTATGGACGATTACGACCGATTATCTAAAGGCTGGCTGGTTAAGGCGCTTTGTGCAGATTAGTATTCTGGCTACGTTTGTGAGTGATTTTTTATGGGGTATTGCTACTTTGTGGGGTGTGCGTTAATGGCACTATCCGAGCAAGCGGTCGGTACCTTGATTATTGGGGCAGGGGGAGCTGGGTTAAGGGCCGCCTTACAGATCGCACAACAGGGAAAACCGGTGGCCGTATTGTCCAAAGTTTTTCCAACGCGATCACATACGGTATCAGCACAAGGTGGTATTAATGCAGCCTTAGGGAATGTGACAAAGGATCACTGGCAATGGCATATGTTCGACACGATAAAAGGATCGGATTATTTAGGCGATCAGCATTGCATTGAGTATATGTGTCAAGAAGGCCCACAGGCTGTGTATGAATTAGAACATATGGGTATGCCCTTTTCGCGTTTAGAGAGTGGTCGTATTTATCAACGTCCTTTTGGGGCTCAATCACAGAACTTTGGTAAAGGTGGGCAGGCTATACGCACCTCGGCGGTCGCCGATAGAACAGGTCATGCGTTATTGCATACCCTGTATCAGCAAAATCTGAAGGCCAAAACGCTTTTTTTTAGCGAATGGTATGCAGTTGATCTCATCAAAGATGCAGACGGTCGCCTGTCAGGTGCTTTAGCTTTATGTATCGAAACGGGTGAATTGCGCGTGCTACGTGCAGAGGCTATTGTTTTAGCCACGGGGGGAGCTGGTCGTGTCTATCAATCCACTACCAATGCGCTGATTAATACCGGTGATGGTTTAGGCATGATCATTCGAGCCGGATTGCCCCTCCAAGATATGGAGATGTGGCAGTTTCATCCCACGGGTTTAGCCCATGTGGGTGTTTTAATCTCTGAAGGGTGTCGGGGCGAAGGGGGTTATTTGGTGAATGCAGAGGGAGAGCGTTTTATGGAACGCTATGCACCGCATGCCAAAGATTTGGCCTCAAGAGATGTGGTGTCGAGGGCCATCGCTCTTGAGATTCAGGCAGGAAAGGGTTGTGGGCCCAATCGTGATTATGTGCTATTAAAACTGGAACATTTAGGGGCCGATCTCATTCAAAAACGCCTACCGGGCATTCGATCCTTATGCAAGACTTTTGCCAGTATTGATCCGATTACAGATCCGATTCCTGTGGTGCCAACGTCGCATTATATGATGGGGGGTATTCCAACCAATCAACATGGCCAAGTGTTAACCTTGGATAGCCAGGGTACTGAAGTGGCCGTTCAGGGGCTCTATGCCGTGGGTGAGTGTGCCTGTGTTTCCGTACATGGCGCGAATCGTTTAGGGGGCAACTCCTTACTCGATTTGGTCGTGTTTGGACGATCGGCCGGCAATCATATTGTAGAAGCCGTCCATCAGAGATCCGAGACAGCACAGACACAACAAGCGCTCGACTCCAGTGTAGCTATCGCGCGACTGGATCGTTGGAATAAGGCTAAAAAAGGAGAAAGTGTTCACAGTGTTCGCCTTGCTTTACAACAAGTCATGCAAAATCATTTCGGTGTTTTTAGAGAGGCAAAAAGCATGCGGACAGGGATTGAAAAGCTTAAAAGTATTCATCAACGTTTAGAAAAAGCTTGTTTAGGTGATCACAGCCAAGTATTTAATACCGCCCGTATTGAGGCCTTAGAATTAGATAATTTAATGGTGGTAGCCATGGCAACGGCTGTTTCTGCCGAGGCCCGACAAGAAAGTCGCGGGGCCCATGCGAGGGAAGATTTTCCCCATCGCGATGATCAAGCCTGGTTAAAGCACACGCTTTATTTTTCAGAGCATAAACTCGGGTTTAGGCCTGTGAATTTAAAACCGCTATCGATGGAAGGCTTTATGCCTAAAGAGAGGGCTTATTAATGCAATTTTCTATCTATCGTTATAATCCTGAGGTTGATAAGAAGCCGACTATGCAGGATTATACCTTGGATGTGGCACGTTACAAACCCGCCATGGTCTTAGATGCATTACGCTATTTAAAAGAACAGGATGAAACACTCTCCTTTAGGCGATCCTGTGGGGAGGGTGTGTGTGGATCAGATGGTATGAGCATCAATGGACGTAATGGGTTAGCCTGCATTACACCCTTAGCCTCTTTAAAAGAACCGATTTTTTTAAGACCTTTACCGGGCATGCCAGTGATTCGCGATTTAATTGTAGATTTAACCCAATTTTTTGAGCAATACAATAAAACAAAACCTTATCTGCAAAACACAGAAGCACCGCCCGAAAAAGAACGCTTACAATCACCGGCCGATCGTGCCAAATTAGACGGTCTTTATGAATGTATTTTATGTGGTTGTTGTTCGAGCAGTTGTCCTTCCTATTGGTGGAATCCTGATAAATTTTTAGGCCCGGCGGCATCGATTCAGGCGGCGCGTTTTATTGTCGATAGTCGTGACAATGCAACGCCCGAACGTTTAGAACAACTAGAAGACGCTTATAGTGTGTTTCGCTGTCGTAGTATTATGAGTTGCGTGCAGTCTTGTCCCAAAGATTTAAATCCCAATCAAGCGATTGCAGAGATTCGTGAACAAATTATTAAAAAATGAGTGTGGTTTATGCGTTCTACCTACGTAGAATCTTTATATGACGATTTTCTGCAAGATCCTGGGTCGGTGCCTGGAAGCTTTCGTGCTTATTTTGAACAATTGGCAGTAATGTCTCATGCATCTACAGCTCCTGTGTTCTCCGAACAGATAGAGAGCGGCTATAACGAAAAACAAGCAAAGGTTTTAGCGCTCATAGAGGATTATCGCGCGAAGTCACATTTACAAGCACAGATAAACCCTTTGTCTCATCCGGTGGTCGATGCCCTCAGTGCGCGCACACTCGAAAGTTATGGTTTATCCTTGCGTGATCTCCCAACGTTTTTCGAAGCAGGTACTTTAGCGGGCGCTAAACAGCGTTCTTTAGAACAAATTTTGGCTGATTTGAAGCGCCTATACGGTGGCGCGATAGCCTATGAATATCAGCATATCAGTGATATTGCAGAACGGGATTGGGTACAAGCCTATTTAGAGTCTATGCATGAAGACTTAACATTCAGCCCTGAAATCAAAAAACATCTGTTACAAAGATTGGTGCAGGCCGAAGGCTTAGAAAAATATATAGGGGCTCAATACCCAGGTGCAACGCGATTTTCTTTAGAAGGCAATGATAGTCTGATTGTAGCCCTAGATACTTTAATTCAAAGTTCTACTGCGATGGGTACGCAAGAGATTATCATGTGCATGTCTCATCGGGGTCGTTTAAATGTGCTGGTCAATCTGCTGGGTAAAAGACACCGTCAATTATTTGATGAATTTGAGGGAAAACATGAAAAAAGCTTAGAAGCGGGTGATGTAAAATACCATCAAGGATTTTCTTCGAATATTATCACGCCCCATGGGCAGGTGCATGTATCCTTGGCCTTTAATCCTTCACACTTGGAAATCGTAGGTCCCGTCTTATGTGGATCGGTAAAAGCCAGACAACAACGCCGTATCGATAACGATTATCAGCAGGTTCTGCCGATTGCTATCCATGGAGATGCAGCTATTTGTGGACAGGGTGTTGTCATGGAAAACTTTCATATGTCCCAAACGCATGGTTTTAAAGTGGGGGGCACTATTCATATTATTGTGAACAATCAAATTGGTTTTACGACCTCCGATCCGGAAGATGCGCGTTCGACACGTTATTGTTCGGATATTGGGAAAATGTTTGAATTGCCGATTATACATGTGAATGCCAATGATCCAGAGGCTGTGTATCGTGCCATGCTTTTCGCTTTACAATACCGCTTACAATACCATAAAGACAGTATTATCGATTTAATCGGTTATAGACGACACGGGCATAATGAAGCAGATGAACCCTTGGTGACCCAACCTCTGCTTTACCAACAGATCCGTAAAATGCCCACAGCCCTGGGCGTTTATGCCGATCGCTTGATTGCGGAAAAACTTTTAACGCCGAACGAGCTTGGCAATTTACAAAAGCAATACCAATCTTTTTTAGATGATAAGAACAATCCTTTGTTAGACCATTGGGTGGCGGATCCTAATCGCGCATTTGCCAGCGATTGGACACCCTATACGACTAAAGATTGGCGAACCCATATAGACACGGGGGTTCATCTGCCCCTGTTAGGGAACTTAGCCCTTCAGCAGCTTGTGCTGCCAGAAGGGTTTAGTTTACATCCTATTGTACAAAAAACCTTAGAGCATCGGCGCGCCATGGCGACAGGAAAGACACCCTGCGATTGGGGTTTTGTCGAAAATCTAGCCTACGCAAGTCTTTTGGCCGAAAAAACGATTGTACGATTATCAGGACAGGATGTTTGTCGTGGCACTTTTTTTCATCGACATGCCGTGTTATATGATCAAAATAATGGACAATCCTATACGCCCTTGGCACATATCAGCGACGATCCAACCGCCTTTTCGGTGCTGAACTCTTTATTATCTGAAGAAGCTGTTTTGGCTTTTGAATATGGTTTTTCAAGAACAGAGCCCAAGAGTTTAGTGATCTGGGAGGCACAATATGGCGATTTTGCCAATGGCGCCCAGGTGGTAATCGATCAATTTATAAGCGCTGCCGAGCAGAAATGGGGCATTCAAAGCGGTTTAACTTTATTTTTACCCCATGGTTATGAGGGACAGGGCGCCGAACATTCTTCCGCACGTATAGAACGCTATCTGCAATTATGTGCTAAACAAAATATGCAAGTCTGTATTCCCACGACACCCGCACAAATGTTTCATCTGCTAAGACGTCAAGTGCTACGTCCCTTAAGAAAACCTTTAATCATCATGACACCTAAAAACATGTTAAGGCATAAATGGGCCGTCTCCACACTAGAAGACTTGGCATTTGGTTCTTTTAAGCCTATTTTAGAAGAAACAGACACACTATCAGAAAAAACCCTTAAAAAAATTATTTTATGCAGTGGAAAAATTTATTATGAATTGTTGGAGAAAAGACGTTTGGAAAAACGTGAAGATGTTGTGATACTTCGCATAGAGCAACTTTATCCTTTTCCTGATCAAGAACTACGTGTAGAACTTCTGCCTTATGCTAAGGTTTCAAGTGTTGTATGGTGTCAGGAAGAACCTAAAAACCAGGGTGCTTGGTATAGCCTTGAAAATCGCTTAAAAGCCTGTTTGCTAGAACATCAAAGATTGGTGGTCATTAGCAGACCCATTGCTGCAGCACCAGCACCAGGCTATCTTTATTTGTACCGTGATCAACAAGCAATCTTGCTAGAAGAGGCCTTTCGTTAAAGGATATTTACTATGAGCATTCAGATTAAAACGCCGGTGTTACCTGAGTCTATCTCAGAGGCTAAAATTATAACTTGGTATAAGAAGGTGGGCGAGGTGATTCATCGATCTGAACATTTAGTCGATTTTGAGACCGATAAAATCGTGCTGGAAGTGGTTGCACCCTGTGATGGCACCTTGGTTGAAATCATAAAAGAATCGGGCGCTTTGGTAAAATCCGAAGAAATCATTGGTTCTTTTGAAGCAGCCACCCTCAATAATACCGTTGAACAGCCCAAAGTGCTTTCACCTTCAGAGCCTGTCGCCGAGACAAGCATTCAACAACAGGTAGCAACCCTCCAAAAACCCGTGTTGAGTCTGCTGGATCCCTCTTCTTCACCGGCTGTGAGACGATTAGCCTCTGAAAAAAATGTCAACTGGCATGATCTACAGGGTACAGGCAAAAAAGGTCGGCTTACCAAGGACGATGTGTTAAAGGCATCCACGCCCACTGTCAACACAGAACAAGATGTGGCGCCAGCATTGATACAGCATGCGTCCCGTTCTGAAAAACGTGTTGCGATGAGTCGCTTACGTACACGTATTGCAGAACGTTTGGTAGAGGTCCAAAAAACGGCTGCTATTCTTACAACCTTTAATGAAATCAATATGCAACCCATCATAGATCTACGCACAAAATACCAGGCAGTTTTTCAAAAAGATCATGGTGTGCGCTTAGGTTTTATGTCTTTTTTTACACAGGCTGTGGTAGAAGCCCTTAAGCGATCCCCTATTCTCAATGCTTCAGTAGAGGGACAAGACATTATTTATCATGATTATTATGATATAAGCGTGGCTGTTGCTTCTGAACGCGGTTTGGTAGTGCCTGTTATGCGCGATGCCGATAAACTGCATATGGCCGACATCGAGAAAAAAATGGTCGAATTTTCAGACAAGGCAAAAAATAATCAATTAACGTTGGAAGAAATTCAGGGTGGAACCTTTACCCTCTCGAACGGCGGTGTTTTTGGTTCCTTAATGTCTACACCTATTTTAAATCCACCCCAAAGTGCTATCTTGGGTATGCATAAAATCATGCCAAGACCTATCGTTGAAGAAGGAATCATTGTGATAAGACCGATGATGTATGTGGCTTTATCATACGATCATCGCATTATTGATGGCATGGATGCCGCGAAGTTTTTGGTGACAGTGAAATCATTATTAGAAGAACCAGCACGACTATGGTTGGAAATATAAAAATGCCAGGGAGAATTGCGTATGCATTTACATGAATATCAAGCCAAAAAAATATTGGTTCAATATGGTCTTCCGGTGCCAAAAGGTGTGATGGCTAATAGTGTCGATCAGGCCTTGTTAGCAGTTAATTTCTTAAATACTGCGCATTGGATCGTGAAGGCACAAATTCATGCAGGGGGACGTGGCAAAGCGGGGGGCGTGAAACGGGTTGGTAGCAAAGAACAACTCCAAGAGGTCGCTCGTCAGCTGTTGCATACACGATTGGTCACGCATCAAACCGATGCAAAAGGGCAGCTGGTGAATGAATTATTGGTAGAAGAAACCTGCGATATTCAACAAGAATTTTATTTGGGTATGCTTGTCGATCGCTCTACTAAAGAAGTCCTTTTTGTGGCCTCTGCTTCGGGTGGGGTTGATATTGAAGCGGTTGCGAGAGATCAGCCAGACGCTATTTTGAAGCTCGGGGTTGATCCTTTATTGGGTGTGATGCCTTATAAATGTAGAGATCTGGCGATCAAACTAAAGCTCAATAGCCTTCAAAGCCGACAACTTACCCGTATCATGACCGATCTCTATAAAGTTTTTATTGAGAATGATTTGAGTTTGTTGGAAATCAATCCCTTGGTGGTGACTAAGCGTGGCGATATGATGTGTTTAGATGCCAAAATGAATATCGATGATAATGCGCTATACCGCCAGCCAGCCCTGCGAGCGATGCTGGATACTTCTCAGGAAGATGCGCAGGCGCTTTTAGCCCGCGAATGGGAGCTTAATTATGTGGCCTTAGACGGTACGATTGGCTGTATGGTCAATGGTGCAGGGTTGGCGATGGCTACGATGGATCTCATTCAATTAAAGGGAGGCAGTCCTGCCAATTTTTTAGATGTGGGAGGCAGTGCAACCGAAGAAAGGGTTCGCGAGGCGTTTAAAATTATTCTGGTGAATAAGCAAGTAAAAGCCGTTTTAGTGAATATTTTCGGGGGAATTGTACGCTGCGATTTAATTGCGGCCGGTATTATCAAAGCTGTTTCTGAGGTGGGCGTGACCGTGCCTGTGATCGTTCGGCTTGAAGGCAATCACGCTATCGATGCTAATCATCTGTTAGCACAAAGTGGATTGAATATTATTGTTGCAAAAAGCTTCGAAGAAGCCGCCAATCGTGCGATTGAAGCAGCAAGGAGATAAAAATTATGGGTATTTTAATTGACAAAGACACCCGGGTTATTTGCCAAGGTTTTACAGGACGTCAGGCCACTTATCATTCTGAGCAGGCCATTGAATACGGGACACGCATGGTGGGTGGGGTTTCACCTGGTAAGGGTGGAACCTTGCATCTAGGCTTGCCTGTCTTTAATACCGTTTATGATGCGGTAGAGGCCACACAAGCCGATGCCAGTGTTTTGTATGTGCCTGCGCCTTTTTGTAAAGATTCAATTATCGAAGCCATTGATGCGGGTATTCGATTGGTGGTGTGTATTAGCGAAGGCATTCCCATTTTAGATATGCTAGAAATCAAACATTATATTAAAGATCGGGCTGTACAGCTGATCGGTCCTAATTGTCCAGGCGTTATCACACCGGGGGTCTGTAAAATGGGGATTATGCCAGGGAATATTCATCGCAGTGGGCGTGTCGGTATTGTTTCGCGCTCGGGTACGCTTACCTATGAAGCCGTCCATCAAACCACCATGAATGGATTGGGCCAAAGTACTTGTGTGGGGATTGGGGGCGATCCCATACAGGGGACCGATTTTGTCGATATTCTTTCCATGTTTGAAGAAGATCCTCAAACGGAGGCTGTGGTGTTGGTGGGTGAGATTGGAGGGAGTGCTGAAGAAGAGGCAGCAGCCTTTATTAAGAAATATATGAAGAAGCCGGTTATTGCCTATATCGCAGGGGTGACAGCACCTGCCGGCAAGCGTATGGGACATGCGGGAGCCATTATTATGGGTGGTAAAGGGTCTGCTGCCCAAAAATATGCAGCCTTGGAAGAAGCAGGTGCCCATATTGCCTATTCCCCGTCTGAAATTGGTTCAACCGTGCTCAAAGTTCTGGCCTAATCCGGGTCGGGCCTAAAGATTCGGTTGACGCTTACGGTATGCAGGGTATAATGGCCCACTTCACCGGGGCCGTTAGCTCAGTTGGTAGAGCAGTAGACTTTTAATCTATTGGTCGATGGTTCAAATCCATCACGGCCCACCAATAATGCCTTATAAATCAATAAATTAGATTGATTTATAAGGCATTATTGGTGGTTACATAACCACAATGCTTTGCTCAACTGAATCAAAAATCTATACTGATATAAATCGAAGAGCTGTTTTATGACATTCTCGCAATTGTTCTAGCGATTGGGCTAATTTTTCTGCTTGAGTCATTTTGTGAAAATCCTAGGATTTTATGTTGTATAATGAAAACTATATGACATGAGGTTGCAGGTTTAGCATCGTTATCATGCAAGGCAAGACTGGGTTGTTTAACTAAGGTCGCAGCGTATGAGGTCTGGTAACCCCACACACCACTCGCAAAACCTGACTTGAAAGGAGCCAGGCCCTGCTGCCGCCATACTATCAAAGTTCTGGTTTTTTTTCCATTTTTCTGGTGATACCTGTTAGCACGGCAGGGTTTTTACAAGTTGATTGACTTTGTTGCCCGTAAAATAAGCTGGGTGTTGTTTTTTACATCTAGTTTTTTACGGATGTTTTCTCGGTGCATACGAATGGTGCGTGGATTGCGGTGAAGCATACGGGCAATAGTAGGTATTGTGTGGCCTTCTACGATAAGCTTTAAAACTTGTTTTTCTTTAGGGGATAATTTCGTTATCCCTGGTTCTTTCTCAACGCTCTCAAGGGGGCTACAAACAGCGGTGCTGAGGTGTTGAAAATGGTAACCGCCTTGGGCGACCGTGTGAATGGCTTGAATCATTTCTTGGGGCAGAACATTTTTCACTAAATAACCATGGGCACCTGCTTGCATAGCCTGTTTGATGTGCTCTGGTTTTTCAAGGGAGGTAAGAATAATAATTTTAATATGGCTATTTTTATCCACTATTTTTTGCGTAGCATCCAGTCCATTCATATGAGGCATTTGTAAGTCCATTAGCACCACATCGGGTTTTTGACGTAAAGCTAGACGTACAGCCTCTAAACCATCCTGTGCTTCGCCTACG
Organism: Gammaproteobacteria bacterium; assembly: GCA_018061325.1. Lineage (GTDB taxonomy): Bacteria > Pseudomonadota > Gammaproteobacteria > UBA6186 > Azoamicaceae > CADEGZ01. Next base: position 1,803 of record JAGOUJ010000005.1, on the reverse strand, counting down.
AATTGCACAGTAGGTGTATGTGCAAGAATACCCTGCAATCCTTGTCGGACCAAGGCATGATCATCGGCAATAAACACAGAAACAGGGCTTGTATGCATTATCTAAAGATTCTTTTTACTTAAAACCTAAGTTTTTAGAGTCGTTCTCGATATACAAGTTCAAAAGAAAGCCCTTAAAACCTGCCACTGTGGCATAAAATAAAACACCCTTGCGGTAATAGCCCTACAGCGTTCTTTATGGCACCTTAGTACCTCGTGAAATAAGTTTTTCCGAGTGTGCACCAGGGGTCGTTGATTCCAGGGATGATTAATCAATGAATACAGGGATGGTTGTCCCCGCGTGCCACTCGGAAAAACTTATCGGATAGACGACTCGTTCAACCCTATTAAAAGAGCATACAATATGGGAATCACAAATGATCAATGGAAGACCAAAGCATTGGAAGTGCACAGTATTATTTCTTTGAAAATATCGCGTCAATTTATTCTGTTGTCGGACGCGGATCAATACAAGAAAAAAGATCTCAAGCAAGCTTTAGCCCTTATTGATCAATTAGACTTTTTTCTTGAATCCTTTCCGGCACAGCAATCCAGCTATAAAAAAACCTATGGTCGTTTATTGGAAGTATTAAAGACGCTTGGGTTACACGACTGGGCGATGGATACACTATCGAGGCGCTTTGGCGCACACTGTTTTTTTGTGCATCAAGTGCTATAGAATCTATGAATTTGAAGAGGTATTAGCGGATCTGACACGCCTCCTCGAAAGCTAAGCGGGGTAGACGTGGAAAAAGCGTTGTTTTATCTCCATATCCGATGTTACAAATAAAATTCGATTTCCAAGCAGTATTGGAGAAAAACAGTTCATCCACTTTTTGATTATCAAATCCAGACATGGGTCCACAATCAAAACCGAGAGCACGGGCGGCTAAGATAAAATAAGCGCCTTGCAAGGAACTATTGCGAAAGGCGGTTGCTTCGGCAAGGGCTTTGTCAGAAGCAAAAGTATCACGGTAAGCAGGGGCTTGTGGGAAGAGTGTTTGGAGCTTGTCATAAAATAGTAGATCTTGTGCAATGATCGCCGTCACCGGTGCCCCTTTTACTTTATCGACATTGGTCGGTGAAAGACAGGCAATCAACTTTTCTTTTTCAGGGCCATTGCGAAGAAAGACAATGCGCGCTGGGCACAGATTGGCACTGGTAGGTCCCCACTTCATCAGTTCATAAATGGCCTTAAGGTCTTCATCCTGGACGGCTTTGGAAAGCCAGGCCCGGTAGGTTCTTGCTTCGGTAAAAAGTTGTTTAAGCGCGTCGATGGATAGTGGCTTCATCAAAATAGGTCCTTTTTTATGCAGATAGAAAAATATGATACATTAAAACTTAAAAACTTATTGGATGAGGTACGCGTGTCATGATGGATCTTAATAAAACGGCCTTTGATTTTTCCTTTCAGAGCGCTACGGGCGCGGTATTCCCCTTATCCCATTTTCGTGGAAAGGTTTTATTGATTGTGAATACAGCCTCCCAATGTGGTTTTACCAGACAATATCAGGCCTTAGAGCAGCTCTACAAACAGTATCAGGATCGTGGCCTGGTGGTGATAGGGGTGCCTAGTAACGATTTTGGGGGACAAGAACCCGGGACGGATGAGGAAATCCAGGCCTTTTGCCAAACACGGTTTGGTGTCACTTTTCCCGTTGTGAAAAAAGAGCCCCTGAAGGGCGCATCGATCCATCCCTTTTATCGTTGGGCTAGAGAGACCTTCGGTTTTGGGACTGCGCCTAAGTGGAATTTTCATAAATAT
>JAGOUJ010000042.1 GCA_018061325.1 Gammaproteobacteria bacterium | reverse complement strand
GGGCACCTGACACCGCTCTTAAGGATGCGCTTGATACAGTAAAAGGTGTTGTAATGTCTATTAATGAGACCAAAAGAGTAGCAGAAGAAGAGGCGAAACAATTAGCGGCACTTCAAGCCAATAAATCCCGGATGTCTTGTAGTGCCCCCGCGCTTTTATTCAGTGCAAAAAGTGCAGTCGTTAAACCGAGATTCTCATCTGATTCACCACCGAGACCACCAACGGGAGCATCAAGACTACATTAGGAAACAACGACAGCCTTTAGGTCCCATCGTATTTAAAAGCATCGGCTTCTTTTCTAGAAGCAAAGTTCTTTTTCTCTAAACAGCGGCCAGTGCGGGGATCATCATAAAGAAAACCATCGAGGTGATCGCTTTCATGCTGCCATACGCGGGCGAGCCAATCACTTAAAACACGTGTGATCGTTTCGCCTGCTTCATTCTGATAGCTGGCACGAATGTGGGTATAGCGTTGTACACAACCCGTCGCTAGCGGTACAGAAAAACAGGCCTCCCAGGATTTTTCCTGCGGTAAAGCCTCTTGTTTCATCAGCGTGCAGGAGCCCTTGGTATGGGCATCGAAGAGGGGTTCATAGCTTGGATTAATAATCACTTCTAAGCCATGTATCGTATCGGCCTCGGGACAAAAAAGAAAAATGCGTTTGTTAACGCCCCATTGGTTGGCGGCCATGCCAGCAGCTGAATCCCAGGGAGCCTTTACCCTTTTTAATTGTGGTTTTTGGATGGAATATTTCATATCTCGGATAATCAGCCTATCTTCTTCGCTTAAAGGAAATAGCACGGTTTCGCAGGGCAGCCTTAAGAGCGGATGATCATAATCGACCAGCGTTAATAATTGCGGCGGTCTTTGGGGGCTTTTTTTATTTTTGGTACCAAACATGCTACTTCTTACCCTCTCTTTTTAGTTGATTAACTATAAGGCCCAACATAATCACGGTAAATGCAAAGATCTGTACGATACCAAAACGTTCTTCCAAAAAACAATACGATAGCAGACAAGAAAAGATCGGTAGGAGCAGCATAAAAGGGGTTACGGTGGCGCTGGGATATTTCTTTAAGAGTCCAAAAAACAGGCAATTGCCTAATAGATTGGCCACATAACAAGCGTATAAAATCCCAAGGATAATGGGGCCTGTTAGTAATGCATAGGATTCTACGAGTAGTGCTGTACCACCTTTTAGCATAATGATGCCGAGCATGGGTAATGCAGCCATGGAGGTCATCCATACCGTGCTGGCCAAATCGCTGGATAATCGAAATTTTTTGATAAGGGTAATGCCAACACCCCAAGATATCGCGGCGCAGCATACAAACAGAATACTGATCCAGGGATCCGCTGTGTGATGGACTTGTTGTAGAAACCCTTCGCCAAACAATAAGGCAACGCCCCCAAAAGATAAGAACATACCCAGTATTTGATGCATCTTGGGTCTTTCGTGTAGCAACAAAAAGCAAAATAATACGCTAAAGAAAGAGCAGGTTTGATAGACAAAGCTAATGGTGCCAACCTTGGCGCCATAGCGTAGCGCCAACCCTAAAAAGAAAAAATTCAGAGCGTTCCAAAAAAAGCAGATGAGCAATAGCTTAAGAAAAGACAAAGTGGGTTTTCTGAAAAAAAACAACAAAGGCACACAGCATAAAAAGCGCATCAAATTAAAAAAATCAATGGGAATTTGCGGACTAAAAATCTTTAGAATGAGCAGATTAATCGACCACAGCAAGATGATGCCTACGGCGATCAGTATATCCTTAGGCAGCATGGTTTATTCCTAATGTCTAAATGTGCATCATTCTCTAACTGGCTTTAATGGTCAAGAAGAAGCAATAAGCCATTCGACTTTCTTTTCTTTCAATTAATGGCACACCTATTTTTTATAAGCTTGAAAGGATTCCCTGTTTGTTTTAGCATGCAAGCTAGTTTCAACAAGGTAGGTACTAATGCGCATTATGAGAACCTATAAAGCAAAAAAACCTCATGTTTCTTTAAAAGTGATTCAACAAATGAAAGATTTTCAATCCGCGCATAATATTGAGCTTGCCTTAGATTGGAAAATGTTGAGGGATGAAGGTCGAAGATATGGTAAAATCGCGTCTTCCTAGCTAATCTCTAAAGGTAGTAAGTCGAATGGCTCTTTTTGCACATTACCTAGAATTTGAGCGTCCCATTGCCGAACTAGAGGCAAAAATCGAAGAATTGCGTCTGGTAAAGACCGATAGCCGGGTGGATATCCAGGAGGAAATCCGCCGTTTAAGTCTAAAAAGCCAGGAGCTCACCGCCTCTATCTTTCGAACGCTCACAGCCTGGCAGACGGTTCAATTAGCCCGTCACCCCTCGCGTCCCTACAGCTTGGATTATATTCAACACGTTTTTGAGGATTTTGAGGAGCTGCATGGGGATCGTGCTTTTGCAGACGATCGGGCGCTTGTTGCAGGGATAGCCCGTTTGGGGTCTGATGCCGTAATGGTTCTAGCCCAGCAAAAAGGGCGAGATACCAAAGAAAAAGTATTGCGCAATTTTGGCATGATGCATCCTGAAGGCTATCGCAAAGCCCTGCGTTTGGCCAAACTTGCCGAAAAATTCAAGATGCCTATTATCACTTTTATTGATACACCGGGGGCTTATCCGGGCATTGGGGCTGAAGCCCGTGGTCAAAGTGGGGCCATTGCCGAAAATCTTAAAGCTTTTTCACAATTAACCGTGCCGGTGATCTGTGTGGTCATTGGTGAAGGCTGTTCAGGGGGTGCCTTAGGCATTGGGGTAGGGGATCAAACTTTGATGTTGCAATATGCTTATTATGCAACGATTTCCCCCGAAGGTTGTGCGACGATTCTGTGGAAGAGTGCAGAAAAAGCGGCCGAAGCCTCAGACATTATGGGGATCACTGCCGAACGACTTTTAAAATTGGGCTTGATCGACAAAATCGTTCCAGAACCCTTAGGGGGTGCACACCGCAATACAGAGCAGATGGCTCATACGCTGAAAGAAGCCTTGCTGCAGACGCTAGCACCCTTGAAAAAGCTTTCCTCCGAAGCGCTTTTAGACATTCGTTATAAGCGATGGATGGCCATAGGCAGATAAGGCTTTGAACTTAGAACCCGAGATCCTTTTCAAGACGTTGACGGCGCTGAGCGATCGGCCTCGTGTATGGGTGGCTTATAGCGGTGGGCTTGATTCGCATGTGTTATTGCATCTCATGCACCGCGCTTTAGCGAATAATCCCGTGTATCAACTGACAGCGATTCATATTCATCATGGGATTAGTGCACAAGCCGATGATTGGGTAAAACACTGTCAAGCAGTCTGTACAGCACTCGATTGCCCACTCACTGTCTTGTATGTAGAGGGTCGTGTAATAGGGGATCAAAGCCCCGAAGAGGCTGCGAGAAAGGCACGCTTTACAGCGTTCCAAAATCTTTTAGGGGCAGAAGATTGTCTGTGTTTGGCCCATCATGCCAGCGATCAAGCCGAGACTATTTTATGGCGCTTATTAAGAGGCAGTGGGCCCCAAGGTTTGGGTGGGATGTCGCAGAAAATGCACAGGGGTGTTCTTGAAATAGTCAGACCTTTATTGCATGTTTCAAAAACAGCCATACTTGAATACGCGCGCAGCCAGGATTTTATTTGGATTGAAGATCCGAGTAATCAGGATCCACGTTTTGATCGCAATTTTTTGCGTCAGAACATGATGCCTTTACTCGAAGATCGCTGGCCCAAAATGGTACGCAGCATTAATCGTAGTGGTGCATTGTGTAAAGAGACCGCGGATGCGGTGGAAGCATTGGCCAAAAAAGATCTAAGCCAATTACAAGATAAAGCAATTGATCAGAGTCTTTCAGTCCCTGGCCTTTTAGCCTTAGATCGCCTGCTAAGACAGACGGTGATTCGCTTATGGTTAGCAGAGCAGGGTCTACAAGCACCCAGTTATGATCATATGCAGCGCATTGATAGAGAAGTCCTGGGAGCCAAAGGGGGCGCAAAGCCCAGTCTTAAAATTGGGCATTATACGCTTCGCCGTGTTGGTAATCAGTTGTCTGTAGGGGCTGGTCTCAGTGCCGGCCCTGTCCCCCCACCCTAACCCTCCCCGCCTCCGAGGGAGGGGATTTGAGTTTTACACAAGGGTTGGGGCGGTCAGGTATGAGATTGTCCCGGAGCGACCCTTCTGGTAGAATTGCGCCATGACGCAGTATATTTTTGTGACGGGTGGTGTGGTTTCTTCTCTTGGTAAGGGGATGGCGGCTGCCTCTCTGGGTGCTTTATTAGAATCCAGAGGTTTAAAGGTTACCCTGCTTAAATTCGATCCCTATATCAATGTCGATCCAGGCACCATGAGTCCCTTTCAACATGGAGAGGTTTTTGTCACCGACGACGGGGCAGAGACCGATCTGGATTTAGGGCATTATGAGCGTTTTGTACAGACGCGCATGTCCAAGCACAATAATACGACAACCGGTCGTATTTATGAGCGTGTGATTATGCGTGAACGTCGGGGTGATTATTTAGGTGCTACTGTGCAGGTTATTCCACACATCACCGATGAAATTAAGCGCTGCATTATAGAAGGAAGCAAGGGGTACGAGGTTGCGCTGGTTGAAATAGGCGGCACCGTGGGCGATATCGAGTCTTTGCCCTTTTTAGAAGCCATACGACAGCTAAGAATCGAGTTGGGTGCTCACAATACCGTTTTTATTCATTTAACCTTGGTGCCCTATATTCCCACCGCAGGTGAAATTAAAACAAAGCCCACCCAGCATTCGGTGAAAGAGTTGCGTTCCATTGGGATCCAAGCGGATATTTTAATCTGTCGCTGTCAAAACGAATTACCCGAAGCAGATCGTAAAAAAATTGCGCTCTTTACCAATGTAGAACAAAGAGCCGTGATTGCTTCCCCCGATTTGGCCTCTATTTATGCGATTCCTGCGATGCTGCATGCACAGGGTTTAGATGACATTGTCTTAGAAAAATTAGGTCGTACGGCAAAACCGGCCGATCTCAGCGATTGGAACTGGGTGGTGGAGCGTCAACAGCATTCGCGCGCTTCGGTCTGTGTTGCGATGGTGGGCAAATACAAAAATTTTGCCGATGCCTATAAATCTTTATATGAAGCCTTGGTGCATGCGGGTATCCAGACACACACGCGTGTCAATATTGTCTTTGTCGATGCTGAACATCTTGAAACACAGGGTACGGCTATTTTAGAAGGTGTGGATGCGATCTTAGTGCCGGGTGGTTTTGGAACGCGGGGGGTTGAGGGTAAAATCTTGGCTGCGCATTTTGCCAGAGAAAATAAGGTACCTTATTTGGGTATTTGCTTAGGCTTACAGATTGCACTCATTGAATATGCGCGATCGGTGGCCAAACTTTCGAACGCCAACAGCACAGAATTTGAAGCCACAACCCCTTATCCCGTGATCGCTTTAGTAACAGAATGGATGGATGCACGGGGCGAGCGTGAATATCGAGACGCACAAAGCCATCTGGGTGGCACCATGCGTTTGGGCGCACAAACCTGCCAATTGCTGCCGGATAGTTTGGCCGCGCGTATTTATCAGGCAGACAGTGTCTCTGAGCGGCACAGGCACCGTTATGAAGTGAATAATCAATTTGTCTCTCAGTTGGAGGCTGCGGGTCTTCGGATCTCGGGGCGCTCAATGGATGGTCATTTGGTTGAAATCATCGAAATTCCCGAACATCCTTGGTTTATAGCCTGCCAGTTTCATCCGGAATTTAATTCTTCCCCCCGAGGTGGACATCCGTTATTTAGCGATTTTATACGTGCGGCAAGTCTTTATGCAGAGGCTAAGCACGCTTAAGGAGTTTTGATGCAGTTATGTGGTTTTGAGATTGGCCATAACAAGCCCTTTTTTTTAATTGCCGGACCCTGTGTGATAGAAAGCGAAACCTTAGCGATCGAAACGGCGGGTCTTTTAAAAGAAATTACCACTGCTTTAGGGATCCCCTTTATTTATAAAAGTTCTTTTGATAAAGCTAATCGTACTTCATTAAGCAGTTTTAGAGGTCCTGGCTTTGAAAAAGGCTTGGCGATCCTTGCAAAAGTAAAGCAACAAATCGGGGTGCCCATACTCACCGATGTGCATGAAGACACACCCTTAGCAGCGCTTAGTCAGGTCGTCGATGTTTTGCAAACACCCGCTTTTTTATGCAGACAAACCAATTTTATCCAAGCCGTCGCCAATCAAGGATTGCCTGTCAATATTAAAAAAGGTCAGTTTTTGGCACCCTGGGACATGAAGCATGTGGTGGCCAAAGCCAAAATGGGCGGTAACGAATCCATTATGGTGTGTGAGCGCGGTGTGAGTTTTGGATACAATAACTTAGTTTCCGATATGCGATCGCTACCCATTTTAAAAGAAACGGGTTGTCCGGTTATTTTTGATGCCACGCACTCAGTCCAATTGCCGGGTGGGCAAGGGACGGCGTCTGGGGGACAGCGTGAATTTGTACCGGTGTTGGCTAGAGCGGCGGTAGCGGTGGGGATTGATGGCATTTTTTTAGAAACCCATCCCGATCCCGATAAGGCCTTAAGCGATGGTCCCAATGCCTGGCCTTTGGGACAGATGAAAGCCTTATTAGAAACCCTTCAAGCTTTGGATCATGTGGTCAAACATGGCAGAACTTAAAAGTATTCTTGCACGCGAAATTCTCGATTCTCGGGGATTCCCAACATTGGAAGTCGATGTTATTTTAAGTTCCGGTCTTATGGGGCGTGCCAGCGTACCTTCGGGTGCTTCCAAAGGTTCGCATGAAGCCCTTGAGTTAAGGGATGGTGGATCACGTTATGGTGGCAAGGGGGTACGTAAAGCCATCGCACAGGTTGTCGAGATAAGCGCTGCACTGTTTGAATACGATGTACGTTATCAAAAAGCAATCGATGAGAAACTCATCGCACTGGATGGCACACCCGATAAAAGTCGCCTCGGTGCGAATACCTTACTTGCAGTATCTATAGCCTGCGCCAGAGCTGCGGCCAAGGCTGTGCATAGGCCCTTATTTGAATATTTACAAAACGATCCGGATAATCATCCTGCCTGTTGCCTGCCGTTGCCCTTGATCAATATTATCAATGGCGGGGCACATGCCAATAATGGTTTGGATATTCAAGAGTTTATGATTGTCCCCGTAGGTGCGCCTTGTTTTTCAGAAGCCCTACGTTATGCCTCAGAAGTATTTCATGCGCTGAAAGCTTTATTAAGTGCGAAAGGGTTGAGTACAGCAGTCGGGGATGAAGGGGGTTTTGCGCCACTGCTGCACGCACATGAGGAAGCCCTGGACATTATTTTAGAGGCCATTCATCAGGCCGGGTTTAAAGCGGGTCGGGATATTGTCTTGGCTTTAGATCTAGCGAGTACAGCTTTTTTTGATAAAGGACATTATAGCTTGCCTTTACAAAAGCAAGGTTTTAGTACGGATGCTTGGATAAACTATTTACAGGGACTGGTGCGTCAGTATCCTATTATCTCTTTAGAAGATGCGATGGCCGAAGAAGATTGGGAAGGTTGGAAGGATTTAACGCAAGCTTTAGGAACATCCGTACAATTGGTGGGGGATGATCTTTTCGTGACGGATTGCAATCGACTTTTCCGTGGGATCTCCGAAAAAAGTGCCAATGCGGTGTTAATCAAGCCGAATCAAATTGGTACCTTAAGCGAAACGCGTGCAGCCCTTGAAATGGCCAAGGTTGCAGGTTTTGAAACCATTATTTCGCATCGTTCTGGCGAAACAGAAGATACCTTTATTGCCGATTTAACGGTGGCTTGCCATGTGCAGCAAATCAAAACCGGTTCGGTCTCTCGTGGGGAGCGTACGGCCAAATATAATCAGCTTTTACGCATTGAAGAAATGCTGGGGAACAATCCAAGTTTTGCAGGATGGTCACCTTTCAAAAAATTCAAACAGTATGATGCCTTATCATGAAAAAATGGCTTATGATCCTGGGTGCCATATTATTAGTGCAGTTACAGTCTCGGGTTTGGGTGGGTGAAGGCTCTATGATGCAAGTCTTTCGCTTAAAAAAGATTATTAAAACAGAGCAGCTGGCGAATCAGCGCTTAATCGATCGCAATGATAAGCTCGATGTGCAAGTGCGAGCGCTTAAGCATCAACCGCAAGCGTTAGAGGAACATGCCAGGTCCGAGCTTGGTATGATTAAAAAAGACGAAACCTTTTATCTCATTATCGACCCAAGATCTTAGATGAATCCGAGCTCTTACCTGGGTATTGCTTTTGCCCCCTTGTCTAAAAGGGGGCCGACCTGCAAGAGCGCAAGCGAAGGCGGGGGATTTTTAGAATGACCTTCTTACTTGCTTGGTATCAAAAAGCCATGCAATTATCCACCCATCCAAAGGCTCCTTGGTATATGAGCGCCTTGGCTTTCTTGGATGCTTCTGTGTTTCCCGTGTCTCCCCTATTTATGTTATTACCCATGAGTTTTGCAGCACCTAAACGGTCTTTTTATTTTGGTAGCCTCGCGGTTGTTGCCTCTTTTCTGGGGAGCATTCTGGGTTATGTCTTGGGCTATTATTGTATAGAATCTTTTTTGAACGATTTTATTATGTGGCTGGGGTATGAATCTTACTATCAAACAGCGGTAAACTGGTTTGGTCTCTGGGGATTTTGGACCCTGGTGATGGGTTCCTTTGTACCCGTGCCCTATAAGGTGTTTACCATTGGTGCAGGGGTTATGCAATTGCATTTCGGTTTATTCCTTATGGGCTCTCTGGTAGGTCGCATCGCACGATTTTCTTTGGTCGCGGCAATTATTTACTGGGGTGGGCCACGGGTTGAACCTTGGTTTAGAAGAACACTTGAGAAAATGTCGGGTGCGGAACGGGGGTGAAGACGTCATTCCTTTGATCGCAGGAATTCAGTGCTTTAACAACCTTAACAAGAAAAAATGCCCAGGCCATGCTTACGTATTAATTGCATGAGTCTTTGTTCTTCTATTTTAAGTTCTTGTTGTAATACAGTAATTTTGTTTAAATGTTGCGAGGCAAGCCTGCGTTGCTCATCAAAGTTTATCACGATATGCGCAAGTGGATTATTTCTCCCTAACGAACCATCCATCATTCTATCCTCCTGTAATCATTCCCATATTCAATTTATCCTATAGACAAAAAAGAGAATACCTATACAATAGAGGTGTTGGCCACACGGAGGTAATGTCATGTCAGCTCTAGAGAATATGTCAGCTTTAGATAAGACTTATATTGGGTTGTGTGCACTTTTTTCGGTATTAATGGTTATAGGTAATTTAACCTATAGAAAGTTTATTTATCTTCCCATCTTACCCTTTCATACCTTCATCTTATCAGTAGGTGCCATACTCTATCCCGTGATGTTTATGCTCACGGATCTGATTGCAGAGTTTTTTGATAAGAAAAGGGCTAATTTTTGTGTGCGCCTAGCCATTGCCATGAACATTGTTGCAGCCCTTATTGTGACGGGTATGGATCATCTGCAGGCAACACCTTGGTCCACCATCGACAATAACATTTTTCACAGTGTATTTGGTGCCTACGGTTTAGCTTTTATAGCCAATATGATTGCTTGTTATGTCGCACAACGTATTGATATCAATTTATATTTATGGATTAAAAAAATAACCCAAGGCCGGTGGTTATGGCTTCGGAATAATGGTAGTACAGTTATATCTTTATTGGTGGATACTGTGGCAGCGATTAGCCTTCTAACGCTTTTAGGGGTGTTTCCTAGGGAACAGATGTGGATTATTATGCTGAATAGCTATTCCTATAAATTGTTTATCACCGTTTGTAATACACCATTGTTTTATCTATTGGTTGGCACAATAAGAAAGTTCATTGTGCCTCAGAAAACGCTAAGCTTTGCAGCGCAACAGTTGAATACAGCTTAAGAATAAGGTATCACGCAGGTGCGTTAAATGCTCATGAGGAATTCTGACAAGGAGACATCTGATGGCTGTTGATACAAAGGGTTCTTCTTATTCAAAGCAGCATAAAAACCCCTTGAATTATACCAAAACACATGATGCACCTTATCGTTATCTTGCTTATCGAGATATTCCTCAGATAATAAAAAAATATCTTCAAGGTGGCGAAGCGTTGGATTATGGGGCAGGCACGGGTTATTCTACACATTTTCTTAGCCAGCTTGGGTTTAACGTGGTTGGTGTCGATATTAATAAGGAGATGGTGCATCAGGCACAATTGCAATATCCAAATTTTTCATTTTACCCTGTTGAAAATCGTGTTGTTCCTTTCAAGGATTCCACATTTGATTTGGTTTTTTCTTGTTTTGTTTTGCTTGAAATAAGCACTCAACAGGATATGATAGACTATCTGCTAGAAGCAAGGCGTGTTATGAAAAAAACCGCCTCCTTGTTTGTTGCAATAACAGGTAGTGAGCATCTGCATGATGTTTCTAAAAAATGGCTGGATTTTAGCACGGACTTCCCTGAGAATAAAAAGTTATTGAGTGGGCATATGGTAAAACTTTTTCATTATCATTCACAGATAGAATTTTCAGATTATTATTGGACATTAAAGGATTATCGAAATTTTTTTGTGAAGGCGGGCTTTCATTTGCTGGAAGTTAAATTTCCATTGGGAAAAAAAGAAGAATCTTTTTCTTGGAAAGACGAGCTTGTTTCTTCACCGTCGACTATTTTTGTGGCCATACCCAAGTAATTTTGAAAGATAGGATCGCATAGAGCGATTCAATTTAAATACGCCCTAAAGACTCTAATATTTCAGCTTTTTCAAACAGATCGTGTTTGTTATGGCACTCAAGTTTGCTCTTTATATTCTCTATATAACTTGTGGCGGTTGTAATTGCTAAACCCGTATTTTCTGACACGGTTTTAAGATTATGGCTTGTCAGATATATTCTAAGGCAATTGATTTCTTGTGGGGATAATAAGACATTGCTTAAAAAATCGTGCGCATTATGGCCACTGACAAATCCAAGATCGCTTAACAACTGAATTTTATGCTGATTTTCGTATGCTTCATTAAAAACCAATCCTTTTTGGGTATGATAAATGGTTCCTTTTAGTGCGGCGAAATCCATTCTGTTTTCTTGTAAATCGGGAGTTATGGCTATTAATCGTTTGTTTAAATTTCTAATCAATTTTTTAACCATGCTTGCTTCATTGATGAGTCTATTAACAAGCTGAAAATTATTTTGATCTGTTCCAAAGGCAAATCCGAAATAGCCTCCCGTAGGGTTTTTTTCTGTATAAACGAAGCTATGATGCCAATTAAAATTAACAATGGCATCATGGTCCATTTTATCGTGAAATTCTTGATCATCGCTGGCTGCATCGAATGAAAATCCATTATGCATATGATCGGGATGTACCATGAGCGGATCGAATTGGTAATAGTGTTCTTCTACGAATCGTTCGGCCCATTTTCTATCGTTAAAAACACTAAAAGCCCTTCCATTTTTATCGATATTTATATAGAGTGCCTGGGTGATGCCTAAATAATTTACAAGAGGCTTGCACAGTTCAGAAAACTTTTGACAGTATAACTTGGTTCCAAGAAAAAAATCATCGGCCAACATAGTCTGGCTCCTAACTTTAGTTTAACCCTAGGACCGAAACGCCTGATTGCGCACGAAGTTTGACTTCAAGTTTTTTAATCATAGCATTCATGAAAAACCTTATAAAGGGCATATTATTTAATAATTTATTCATAAAAACAAAGCGATTATTGCGCGTGAAAAATCTAAAGCAGTAGGATGGTAGTGTCATCTGAGTGGACTTCGCGCCTTTGGATTGAGAGGCGACATATTTTTCAATGGAGGCAAATTCTTGAATATCGAACAGATTATAGAGATTGTACAAAAATCCATCTTGTTTAAAGGTTTCACAATCGCTTCCCAAATGCAGAGTCCATGATAGTGAATCGGCCTCTACTTGAGCGGGAGGTACTGTATTGGGAATAGTACTAAGGATATTAGGGTCTTGTAAGTAGTATTTTTTATCTAAGTAATATTCCAGAATAGATAAGTCGGTTGCTAAGAGGCTCAAGAGACTGTTTTCTACATTCATGATCCATAATACGTTGCAATTCAGAACATTGAGAATTATTTTACATAATTCACGATGTTCTTTGTTTGTTATAAGACAACGCTCCATGTTCATCAATCGTCACCATACGTTTTTATAGTATGAATATATCATGCACCTTCTGAAGCATTTTTAACACCTATATAATATAGGCCTGCGTATTCTAAAAAATAAGCAGACAAAGATCCACCTTTGACCTGTGCGATGTCGCTCGCAACGCGAAGTTGCAAGAGAGAGCGGTAGTGGTTTGTTATGACGTTAGTGTGTTCGAGGCAAATAATAAACATTATCGACAAATTTTTCTGTGAATAATGCATCTACGTCGTAGACCATAGAAACGGGTGGGGCATAGGGTGCAATCAAAGCGGGTATAAAGGC
>JAGOUJ010000041.1 GCA_018061325.1 Gammaproteobacteria bacterium | reverse complement strand
GTATATCATCTTAATTTTAGAGATAAAGTTCCAGGCCTTCAGGTCGATAGTAGGACTATACATCCATACGTTTCAAAGGTTAGACATGGCCAAGCCCTCCAAAAAAGTTACCATGGAAGCGCGTGAAGCCATCCCACATCAAGCCTCTTTGGATCTTTACCTGCGCGATATTCGAATTGCACCGCTGCTAAGCTTTGAAGAAGAAATCTACTATGGTCGGCTGAGCCAACAAGGCGATATTGCAGCTCGCCATCGAATGATTGAAAGTAATCTACGCCTGGTCGTTAAAATGGCTAGACGCTATTTAAAATCTGGGATCCCTCTTTCTGACCTGATTGCAGAGGGTAATGTGGGACTCATGCGGGCTGCGGATAAATTTGATCCAGAACGTGGTTTTCGTTTTTCTACCTATAGTAGCTTTTGGATCCAACAAAGTATTGAAGAGTCTATCATGAGCCAAAAATCAACCATTTGTGTGCCGATCTATCTGCTGAAAAAAATGCATCAGTGCCTTAAGGTAAGTAACAAGCTCTCAAAAAATATGCATCAAGAACCCAGTGCTGAACATATTGCAAGCCATATGGGTAAAACATCCAAAGAGGTTGAAGGCATGCTGGCCTTGAATGAAAAAATTATTTCTATCGATATGCCCTGTAACAGTCAATCGGACAAAACACTCAGTGATACCCTGGGCACAGAGCTACAACAGGAACCTATTGCCATGGTCAATGCTTTGAAACTAAAGCGTAACTTAGAAAAGTGGCTTTCTATTCTCAATAGCCGACATCGTGCCATTTTAGAACGACGTTTTGGCTTGAATGGTTTTGATAGCATGACCCTGGATGAAACAGGGCATTGTATAGGCTTAACAACAGAGCGTGTTAGGCAACTACAAAATGAAGCGATGCAGGCCCTGCGTCTACAAATTGAAAGCCAAGGTAATAACCTTCATTCCCTTCTCATCTAAAGTTTTTATTTGGTCTCGTATACCCTATGCTGTTAAACTATAAACCTTTAGCTTGCTACTAGCGATCAAACGCCGCTTCCGTTACAAGAGAAGGCTAAACAAACTTACAATAAAATAGTTGAGGTTACCATGTCTTTAGAAAGTACCCTTTTAATCGTTGGTGGGATTTTATACCTACTACTGCAATCGCTGATTTTCTTTTTCTATCAGCAGTCCCAGAATAAACAACAACAATCCCTTAAAGAAAGTCTAGTCGATCGCTTGGCCGATCTGAGCCAAAATATAGAGCGTCGCCTGGGTGAAAATCTTGTGCAGCAAACCCGTGAATCCACCCAAGTACAACAAATCGTACAAGAACAATTAAAAGCCATTTCTCATCAAGTCGAAAAACGCTTAAGTGATGGGTTCGAGAAAACTACGGCCACCTTTACCGATATCGTGAAACGTTTAGCCTTGATTGATGATGCACAAAAACAATTAGGCGCCCTCTCTTCTAATGTTTTAAGTCTTCAGGAAATTCTCGTCGATAAACGATCGCGAGGTGCTTTTGGAGAGGTGCAACTTAAAAACTTAGTTCAAAACATGCTGCCACCCGATCGCTGTGCTTTTCAATATGTTTTAAGCAATGGCCTACGTGCCGATTGTATTTTATTTTTACCAGAACCCACAGGACATGTGGTGATCGATTCTAAGTTTCCACTTGAAAACTATCAACGGATGACCGATTTTGAGGCTGGGCAAGCCGAACGTAAAAAAGCCGAACAACAATTTAGACAGGATATTAAAAAACATATTAGCGATATTGCCACGAAATATATTATTCCCAATGAAACAGCCAATGGTGCCGTACTCTTTATTCCCGCTGAGGCTGTCTTTGCTGAAATACATGCCCACTTTCCCGATTTGGTGGAAATTGCCCATAGGGGCAATGTCTGGCTTGCCTCCCCTACCACCCTGATGGCCATCTTAAGTACCGCCAGAGCCGTGCTAAAAGACTTTGCAACCAAGCATCATATACATATTATTCAAGAACATTTGCGGGCTCTGGCCCAAGATTTTAGCCGCTTTGAACTTCGTATGGATAATCTCTCCAAACATATGGATCGTGCTCAAGAAGATGTACGACAAGTCCATACCTCGGCTAAGAAGATTAGCGGTCGATTCTCGGAGATTGAAAAGGCTGAATTACCCCTGATTACGACCGAAGGTATTTAACCCCCCACCCTAACCCTCCCCACATCCGAGGAGGGAATTTGAAGCAACCTTGCTGAATATGCTATTCACATGACAATCTTACAAGTCTGTACTAAGCTCTAACAATGTATCGCACATTAAAAAGCTGGCTCTTTCAGCCATGTATCAGTTTTTTGACCAAAGACCGTCCTTATAAGGGGATCCCCCTCTGTGATTTTGAACGGATCCGCTATGAAGTTCGCCCTTGTGATATTTTACTTGTAGAAGGACGATCAGAAGTCAGTGATATTATTCGATCGATTACCCAAAGCTCTTGGTCCCATGCGGCTTTATATATTGGTCGTATTCATGAAATTGAAGATCCGAAGCTCCGTAATCTATTAGCCACACACTTCCCAGGATCGGCCGATAGCCAATTAATCATAGAAGGTATCATGGGACGTGGCACGATTGTCAATAATATTTCTTATTATGCCAATGATCATGTGCGCGTTTGTAGACCCAGAGGACTTGCCAGAATCGATGCACAAAAAATTATTGAATATGCCGTTCATAAAATAGGGACCGAATATGATATACGGCATATTCTTGATTTGGCACGCTTTCTTGTACCCTGGACGATTATACCCAGACGCTTTCGATCGCGGTTATTTGAGCATAATCCCGGCGAAAACACCAAAACAGTGTGCTCCTCGATGATTGCAGAAGCTTTTGCTTCGGTGGATTTTCCTATTTTGCCCTTGGTAAAAACCAATGCTGAAGATAAAGTAGAATTTATCGCCCGAAACCCAAAACTATGCACACCCAGAGATTTTGATTACTCACCTTATTTTGATATTATTAAATACCCGCTGGTGGAATTTGATGGTGCTGCCCTATACCATAAATTACCTTGGAATAAGGATGGTTTAATGCATCATGATAAGGCTGGCATAAGACCCCTTCACAAACAGAAAGTAAAGAAAAAAAGAATCTCGGTTATGCATCGACTACACGCGAAATTTAAACGCCCAAGCGATCCAGCAAATCCTTTACAAAGTTAATTCTTAAAGCAGGATCACTTAAATCCTTTTTAAAACGCAATCGCTGGGGTCCTTGCATTGTATAGCATTCTTTGGATTGTTGTAATAAATCAATAATGTGACGCGGATCAACCTGCGTACTATGTGAAAATTCAACATAGCCACCCTGGGCGCTCGCGGTTATTTTAGTGATCTTCAAAGACTCGGCAGCCAAACTTAAGGCTGATACCTGAAATAACTGTGTGGTTTGCACCGGTAAAGACCCAAAGCGATCGATAAGCTCTATTCTTAAAGCATCCAAATCCTCACAGGTTCCTGCATTCGCGATACGTCTGTAGAGTAGCAAACGATTATGCACATCGGGCACATAGTGTTCTGGAATAATCACTGAAAGCTGTAAGTCTATTTCGACGGTTTTTTGCTTGAAAGCATGATCCAAATCAAGATTTTTACCCTCTTTTAGACTTTGTACGGTCTGCTCTAAGAGTGACAAATATAAATGAAAGCCAATCGCTTGAATATTACCACTCTGTGAATCACCTAATAACTCTCCAGCCCCACGGATTTCTAAATCATGCGTAGCCAGGGTAAAGCCTGCACCCAATTCGTCCATATTTTCAAGGGCTTCTAAGCGTTTAACGGCATCCGCGCTAATCAGTTTTTTACCGGGAATTAAGCAAAAGGCATAGGCTTGATGATGAGAGCGCCCTACCCTGCCCCGTAATTGATGTAATTGTGCAAGACCCAATTTATCAGCCCGATCGATAATCATGGTATTGGCCGTTGGAATATCAATGCCCGTTTCAATAATGGTGGTACAGACCAACACATTAAATTTTCGATGATAAAAGTCGGACATCACGCGTTCTAATAGTGTTTCTCGCATTTGCCCGTGGGCAATCACAATACGCGCACTGGGTACCAAGGTCTCAAGCCATTTGGCTTCACGCTCTATGCTATCGACGGCATTATGTAAATAATAGATTTGCCCACCTCGATGTAACTCGCGTAGCATAGCTTCTTGAATAAGCGCTGTATTTTTCTCACGTACAAAGGTTTTGATCGATAAACGTCTAGCCGGTGGTGTTGCAATAATAGACAGATCGCGCAGGCTGCTCATGGCCATATTCAGCGTACGAGGGATCGGCGTTGCCGTAAGCGTTAAGACATGCACTTCAGATCTTAAAGCTTTAAAAGCTTCTTTTTGTTTCACGCCGAAACGATGTTCTTCATCAATGATCACAAGCCCTAAGACGTCAAAATGAAGGTTTGCATTCAGAATGCTATGCGTGCCAATAAGTATATCAATGGCACCTTTTTGCATTTTTTCGAAAATAGCCGCTTGTTCCGATTTATTTTTAAATCGCGATAAGACTTCGATACGTATAGGAAAGGCTGAAAATCGATCACAAAAGGTTTGAAAATGCTGTTCTGCTAGCAAGGTGGTTGGCACCAAAACCGCCACTTGTTTGCCACTTTGCACCGCTAAAAAAGCAGCCCTTAGCGCTACTTCCGTTTTACCAAAGCCTACATCGCCACAAATAACCCTATCCATGGGTTTGCCACTGGTCAGATCTTTGATAATGCTTTCAATAGCCCTTTGTTGATCGGGCGTTTCTTCAAAAGGAAAAGCCTCGGAAAAGGCCTGATATTGTTCATCCGGATCGGCCAACCGAAGGCCTACTTTTGTGGCACGACGTGCGTAAATCGCTAAAAGCTCAGCGGCCACATCATGTGCTTGTGTGATCACTTTCGTTTTGGTACGTTGCCACTGATCGGTACCCAGTTTAGCCAACATAACCGTTTCCGCATGCGTGCTACTATAACGACTAATTAAATGTAAGGAAGAGACGGGCACATACAGTTTATCCGACCCTGCATAGTCTAAAAGCATAAATTCATTGTCTTGTCCGGCAAGCGTTAAACGTACCAGCCCGCCATAACGCCCAATACCATGATCGATATGGACAATGGCTGTTCCAATCTTTAATTCACCTAAATCTTGAAAAGCGGCCTCCCGCAATGCTTTGGGCGTTTTTGCCAAAGATCCCCGTACGATTTTCGATAAAAAATCGAATTCGCTAATCAGGGCCAAGTCTTTCAGGATAAAACCTGCGCCCAAGGGTGCAACGACCATACCCATGGCATCAGAACCTTTTAAAAAGGCTTCCCAACTGGGCGTATCAACCGGGTAACAGTTTATACTTTGTAAGCGTTCCTTTAAGACTTCCTTTCTACCGGCTGTTTCCACCGTAAAAAGAACTCTGCCTGAAAAATCTTTGAGAAAATCGGATAATAGGCTCAGTGAATAATTTTTTTCGAGCGTCAGGGGGGGTAGTTTTTCTACCATGGCTTTTACCGTATTCTTTTGCTCAGAGGACACCGTCTGTAATGATAAATAGTTAAATTGTTTCAGGGATTGAAAGAGCTCATTGGCTTGAAAAAAAGCGCGCTGAGGGCTTAATAAGGGACGCCGTCGATCGTGTCGATAATGTTCAAACCGTGTCTGAATGTGGGTCCAATAATCTTCTGCTTGGCCTACAATATCATCGACACCCACAATTAAACACCCTGGGGGTAAATAGTCTAACAAGGTGCTGGTTTTCTCAAAAAATAAAGGTAGATAATATTCTAAGCCTGGGGATGCATGCCCTTCACTCACATCCACATAAAGACTACAGTCGCTGGGATCGCCCTCGAAGGCCTCTCTAAATTGTGAGCGAAATGCTTTAATCCCTTCAGGATGCAGGGGATACTCTCTGGCAGGCAAACATTGAAAACGGTTCACGACCTTTAAGGATCGCTGTGTTTCCACATCAAAGGTTCTGATAGAATCGATCGCTTCATCCACACAATCGATACGTACAGGATAGGCACTACCCATAGGAAACAGATCGAGAATCGATCCTCTGCAAGCAAATTCTCCATGTTCCATAACTTGGGGTACATTTTGATAAGCGTAACGACTTAATTGTCCTTGGATCCTCTTCAAGTCTAAAGCTTGGCCTTTTTCAAGGATAAGCGCCTGCTTGAATAAATAATCAGGGGGGCATAGGCGATTCATCAGTGTAGAAACCGGTAATAATAAAACCCCCCGTGTCAAAGTGGGTAGCTTGTACAGTGTCTGCAGACGGGTTGAGATAATATCCTGATGCGGCGAAAAAACATCATAGGGTAAGGTTTCCCAAGCAGGAAAACTTAAGACAGGTATTTCTTCTGTCTGTGCCGCTAGAAAGAAAGCCAGCTCTTCTTCCAGGCTCTGCAAAACGCGTGCATCGGGTAATAAAACAATGAGCACCCCACGGTGGCGGGTTGCCATCGAAGCCAAGGCCAAGGCTAAAGAGCCACCCACAAGATTCGTGATGCCTGCTTTAGAACCAGGTTTCAGGTCTTTAATAAGCGTATCGATATTTTCTAAAAACATGCCGGCATAGTACCAGCCCTTTCATTTTTTTATATACTGTATATAAACTTAGTATTATTTATCCGATACCTATCGGATAGTTGCCGCCTTTTCAATCGTGTCTAATCGCTTCAGAACATTTAATAAACAGGCAGGAGCGATGAATCATGAAAAAAGTTAAAAAACAAAGTCCAAAAAAAGGCAATCCTTTGGAAATCTCTGCACAACATCTATTGACAGCCGACTATAAAGGAAAAGTCACCAAGCTTCATATAGAAGGTTGGCGAAAAAATTTGCATAGTATAGGCGAGGACCTACAGAACTTCGATCGGATGCTTGAAGAAAAAGCCTTGCTCCGTTTGCCAGAAGTGAATAAAAAATTTTCACAGACCAAAAGTCTATTATCTAAAACAAGCAAAGAGCTTGAGACGGCCCAAAAACAACAGGCCAAAGCAGAAGGCGAATTCGAAGAGGGCTTTGAGACACCCTTTGCGGAAGGTCTTTTTAGTGTGCAAGATGCCGCTGCCATAGAAAGTACACGAACTAATATACAGAGCGTGCGTCATATTTTCTTAGAGAGCAACCAATCATTTTCTGAGCTTGTGCAACAATGCCAGCACTTTCATGCTCATCTTGCACGGCTGGAAGATGCGTTCAATACGCTTTTTTTACCAGAGCAAATCCAAGAAGCAGCCGTACAGAGTGAAGCCCTGAATCAACGCTTGGAAACCATCTATAAAACCATGGCTACCCTCACGGTAGAAAGCGCGCATCGGAATCCTACGAAAGTGCAAGAAAGCTTTTTACCTTTATCCTTAGCGTATGAAAGAGAGGGTAGATGGTTAACACAAATCAAGGATCTATCGAAGCCTGCAATACCGCTATCCCTGCCAGTGCCAGAAGCTATTGCATCTATTTCAGTAGCACCAACTGAAGTTGATCCAATGCTTCGAGAAGAGAGACCCAGCTTGTAAAACAAGCATTGAAAGAATGGGCTGTATTCGACTAAACTACTAGAATGGTAACGCAAGAGTCTATACAGCCCTTCTTAGATTGGATCAGAGTACACCCGAGTAGTGCCATGCTCGCTGTCTTTTTTATTTCACTGTCAGAATCCTTAGCCATCATAGGCCTTTTGGTACCCGGTGTGGTACTCATGACAGCGATTGGCAGCATGATGGGTGCGGGGATTTTGCCTTTTTATCAAACGCTGCTCTGGGCTATTTTAGGGGCTATCGCTGGTGATGGTATTAGCTATTGGCTGGGCTATCATTACCATCAACGACTACGACATTTCTGGCCTTTTCGACAATTTCCAAGGCTATTAGCCCGCGGAGAAGCTTTTTTTAGCAATCATGGTGGTAAAAGTATTGTCTTTGGACGTTTTGTAGGGCCTGTACGTCCCATGATTCCCGTCATTGCAGGGATGATGGATATGACACCCAAACGCTTTCTCTTTTTCAATATCTTATCGGCCATTGTCTGGGCACCCCTTTATAGTTTGCCTGGTATATTGATTGGCATGTCTTTGGGCAACCTTTCTGCGGAAGTGGCGAGCCGTGCAGGCCTATTAGTATTACTTCTGTTACTGGTATTGTGGTGTATCTATGAATTTTTGGTACTACTAGGCTCTTGGCTGCGTAAAAGCTTAGGCGCCTGTGTGGATGCGCTCTGGCAAGGTGTTTCTAGTCGCCTACCTGTCCTTCTCATGCTTTGTCGGACCCAACAAGGATCGCCCCAGGGACAATTCGGGATCATACTGCTTTTGCTCTTTTCGCTTGGCAGCTTTTTAAGTATTAGCTACCAGGTCCTAGAAGAAACGGGGATTACGGCCTGGAATGAACCTATTTATCACCTTTTACGTGCACTCTATACCGATCAAATTATTCATCGGGTACTTATCTTTACAACGATTGGATCACCACTCATTTTAGGACCTGCTGCAGGACTCATGGGTTTGTGGCTTTTTTATAAGGGTCGTAGCCGAGCCGCCTGTTGTTGGTTATTCACTATAGGGATAGGCTTTTGGCTGGGCTATTGGCTTAAAATAATGACCGCTATTCCAAGGCCCGATGGATTGGTTGCCTTGTTAAACCAGTATGCTTTTCCCAGTAATCATACCTTGTGTACTCTCTTGGTGTTTGGTTTAGCAGCAACCTATCTGCGAGATGCTATCCCACGCTCTTTTCGCTGGATACCCATTACAGTCGCCCTACTCCTCAGTTTTTTAGTCGCCTTATCTCGCTTATACCTAGAATCACACTGGTTGAGTGATGTGCTGGGTGGTTTAACACTGGGTCTTACCCTTGTCAGTGCAGGCACGCTACTCTTTAGAGTGATCGATCAAAAACCCATTCCACTGCAAACGGTCGTCCCAGGCCTACTGAGCCTCGTACTAGTCTTTAGTATTTATAATGTGCTGGGATATCCACAACTTAAAAACAACATGGCACGCTTATGGCCAACCGAGCATCTTTCTCATACCCTATGGTGGCATGGAAAAGGTCCTACCCAAGATCTCTATCGCAGTGGTGCAATTAAAAAACAGGCCACTCGTTTTGATGTGCAATGGATAGGATCGATTACAGATGTTGAAAAAACCCTTTTAACCGCCGGCTGGGCTCCACTTCCCGCCTTTAATTTTAAAACAGGGGTGATGCTACTGGCCAATCATCCTAATCCAACGCTCTTTCCTGTGATGCCAAAATTTCATCGTGATCGACTACCGGTTTTAAGAATGACCAAAGTCTTAGAGGATAATAAGCGCATTGTATTACAACTGTGGGGCTCCGATTATTTCGAAGCAGGAAAACCTTTATGGGTCGGCACGCTGCGTTTGGAGGAAGCCTCACATCCTTTACCTCTGGTTACACTCTATCTAGAAAATTCGGATGCTTCGCTCATTCAACCCGAACGATTAAGCAGCTATTTACAGGCACACCCAAAGCTGCATCTGCGCATTATTCCCTCGAGCATTCTCGCAGGACATCGAACTTTACTGGTTCATTCTGAGCCCTTCTAAAAGCTTCTGATGAATCCCACCAAAAGCACCATTGCTCATAAAGACCACATGATCACCCGCTTGAATATGTCGCAACAGTGTATGACACAAAGGATCGACCTCCGTATAAATGCCACCGGGTTTTTGCATCGTTTCAAAAATAGCTTGAATATCCCAAGCTAAATTAGGGGGATAAAAACAATAGATTTGATCGGCAGCTACCACAGAACCTGCTAATTGTTCGCGATGATGCCCCGCTTGCATGGTATTCGAACGAATATCCAGCACGGCAATCAAGCGCGCCTTCCCTATTTTAGCTCTCAGTCCTGCCAAGGTTGTGTGAATGGCCGTTGGATGATGCGCAAAATCATCATAGACTTTCACACCCGCTTGCTCACCGACATAGTCTAAACGACGTTTAACCCCTGAAAAACCACACAATGCTTCAACAGCCAGCTTAGGATCCAGGCTATAAGATGCAGCAACGATTGCAGCAAGCGCATTGTGAATATTGTGTTTACCAACCAAAGACCAGCTTACCGTGCCATGACACTGTTCTCCCTGATAGACATCAAAGCTGGCACCTTCTGGGTTGCGTGCTACCGCATGCCACTGTGCTTGCTTGGTAGCACCAAAATTTATACAAGGTGTCCAACAACCCTTCTTTAAAACCCTTAAAACATTGGGATCCGCGCTTGGATGCACTATTAAACCACTGGCAGGTACCGTTCGTACACAATGATGAAACTGCTGTTCAATGGCCGCTAGATCGGGAAAAATATCCGCATGATCAAATTCAATATTATTGATAATCAGGACTTGAGGATGATAATGCACAAACTTTGATCGTTTATCGAAAAAAGCACTATCGTATTCATCGGCCTCAATCACAAAGGGCATACCCTTCCCAAGACGTGCTGAAACATCGAAGTTTTTTGGGATCCCCCCAATCAGAAATCCGGGTGCCTGTCCCGCAGATTCTAATATCCAGGCCAACATACTACTGGTGCTGGTTTTACCATGCGTACCCGAGACGGCAAAGACGGTACGCTCACTTAAGACAAAACGGGCTAGGCATTCAGGCCCTGATACCAGGGATATTTTCCGATCGAGCAGTGCTTCGATCACCGGCATGCCCCTGGACATCACATTCCCCACCACCACATAATCGGGTTTTGGATTTAATTGGTCAGGATCGCTATAAC
This sequence comes from Gammaproteobacteria bacterium, assembly GCA_018061325.1. GTDB lineage: Bacteria > Pseudomonadota > Gammaproteobacteria > UBA6186 > Azoamicaceae > CADEGZ01. The sequence continues at coordinate 1,744 of JAGOUJ010000041.1, read as the reverse complement.
CTTCCCATAGGGAGATCTTAAGCGCCGCTAATTGCATACTCATGGGCGGATAAATATGCTGATCGGAACCTGTGACCATATGCCCTAGCTCGCGCAATAAGGCTGCCAGACCACCCATAAAAGTGCCACAGATACCTAAGATATGGAAATGCATAAACCCCTACCATCTTGATCAAAGCCAAAGTATGATGCTATGGATACTAAAAAGGAAGTCTTATGCCAAGAAATGCACTTTATGCCCAGTCCGGTGGAGTGACCGCCGTCATTAATGCCTCTGCCTGTGGGGTCTTAGAACAAGCGCGTTTACATCCCAATAAGATTGGCAAAGTCTATGCAGGTCGCAATGGGATTTTAGGGGTTTTGGAAGAGGACCTGATTGATACTTCGCTAGAAAGCTGTGAAGCCATTGCAGCCTTGCGTCATACACCAGGGGGCGCCTTTGGTTCTTGCCGTTATCAACTCAAAGATTTTAAGAGCCATCGTACGGAGTATGAACGCCTTATCCAAGTCTTCAAGACCCATGATATCGGTTATTTTTTCTATAATGGCGGGGGCGATTCCCAAGATACTGCCCATAAAATAGCTGAAATGAGCCAAATGATGAACTATCCGCTTATCTGTATTGGGATCCCCAAAACGATTGATAATGATCTACCTTTTACCGACAACTGTCCTGGTTTTGGTTCGGTGGCCAAATATGTGGCGCTTTCTACCTTAGAAGCAGGCATGGATATTGCTTCGATGGCACGCACCTCTACCAAGGTATTTATTTTGGAAGTTATGGGTCGACATGCAGGGTTTATTGCAGCCGCTTCAGGTCTTGCCGGATCGCATAAAGATGAGCCCCCCCATCTTATTCTGTTTCCTGAACAAGCTTTTGACAGTGCCCTATTCTCAGAACAGGTTCAACGTACAGTCGATCGTCTAGGGTATTGTGTAGTGGTGGCCTCCGAAGGTATTAAGGATGTTCAAGGGCGTTATCTATCGGCAACCACTTCCAGCGATGCCTTTGGACATACGCAATTGGGAGGCGTTGCGCCTATCTTAGCAAATCGACTCACCCAAGCCCTGGGTTTGAAATGCCATTGGGCCGTTTCTGATTATTTACAGCGTGCCGCACGTCATAGTGCCTCGCAAACCGATGTCGATCAAGCTTATGCACTGGGTCAACAAGCTGTGGAGTTTGCTTTGGCGGGTAAAACAGGGATTATGTTAACGATCGTTCGAGATGCCCATACGCCCTATTCTTGGAGCATTGCTTCGGTGCCCTTGGATCAAGTGGCCAACCAAGAAACAAAACTGCCCCCTCACTTTATCGATGAAAGCGGTTTTGGGATTACGCAGGCTTGCAGAGACTATTTGCTACCGCTCATTCAGGGCGAAGCTTACCCACCCTATCGGCATGGATTACCTGATTATGTGCGGTTGAGGAATCAGAGCGTTACGAAGAAGTTATAAGGGCAATCCTCACCCGGGCCTGCGGCCCACCCTCTCCCGCGAAGCGGGAGAAGGAAGGAATGACCCGATGATACCGAATACTAGTCACGTTAGATTAGTTTATTTAGCCACAGTTTTTCTAAAAAATCATTCCAATGTATAACGTGGATGTTATCAATGATCTTATTATGGCTACAGCTACAAACTAAGTAATATTTTTTGCAAATATTTTCTTCGGCTAAAGCGCGTAAACCCTTCATATGCTTGCTATTGGGATTTGCAGTTGATTTTACTTCGATGGCAATCT
>JAGOUJ010000040.1 GCA_018061325.1 Gammaproteobacteria bacterium | reverse complement strand
GTCCAATCCAACCGCCTAAGTCTTCAATCACACGGTGGATAAGCGGATCATCAAAAACCACACTCTGATAACGCCCCACACGGCCAATGGCTACTTCCACTTGAGACCAGGCGTTCAAAGCACGACCTTCTGGACAGCCCTGAATCCATCGCAAGATATCTGCGGGTCTGGGGAAAAACCGACCGCCATCGGGATCACAAACATGCGCTTTGACGGCCCAACGCACGACCTCGAGTTCAAACTCTCGCAAAGCTTGCCAATACATTTCCACCATCAGAGGCGATAAGCTTTTGCTGTACATCTCACCGATGTCCAACATCAAACGGCTAAAGAGCGGTTGTTCGGTGTCATGCATGAAAGGCTTCCTTACGCTTTTCATCGAGCCAAGCCTCTAGGCAGGCCACGTTGCCCTGTAAGCGACGTTGGCCCTCCGTTTGAATGCGCGGTGGGTTCTTAGCGTTGTGAATGAAGCGATCGATTTGATCTGAGTCTCTGAGAATGATGTGCAAGCCGTCATAACGCTGACCCCGATCGTTATGCCCTTGGTTATGCGGCGTTAAACTACAGCCTCTAATGGCTTCACAAAGCGCCTCCACGCTATACCCAAACTCCAAAGCTTTACGAATAAGCTTTTGACGTTTCGGATCTAAATGCGCACCTGGATGGTGCATCACGGTTTTCCAATACTCAAAAATCTCCCTCAGGGGTTCAAGTGCATGCCGCGGTCGCACGTCCCGTGCGACAAAGGGTTCTCTTCCCTTCCCTTCCCTTTCCTGTTCCACTTCCTCTTCCCTTCCCTTTCCAGCCCATCCCAGGCACGTGCTGGGTTGTGCTTGGCAGGTGCCGGCATGTGCCTTTGTAGAATCCAATCCTTCTAAAGAGGGCTTCCCGCAAAAGGCTGCTGCATCAGAAACTTCCAGATCTGAACTCAAAGCGGGTTCTATCTTTAAAGGCACTGTAGAGGCATCCATTGATTCAAGCTTGAAGGGATTACTTGCCCTAGGATCAGTAGCGCTCAAGGGTTCAGCCCTTTGTGCCTCTAAGTCCTCAGATACACAACCTGAAGGTTGAGGCTGGGTTGGGGTAATACTCAGGCTGTCTGCCGATTGGGGGCTAAACTCAGGAACTACGGCTGTTTCACGCACTGCTTCGGCACTGAACCCTAAGGGCTCTTTCTTTAAGAGCCGCCGTTGTGCAGCGGCAGCACCTTCTGCACTCCAAGGTGGTAAAACACTGGAAGGTTCTTTTTGGTTGACACGCTGATGCTTATGCCAGGTCGGGATGCAACCATACAGTTTGGATTGATGTTCATAGCACTCAATCAATCCGATACGCCATAAAGCGTCTAAGACACATTCAAAATCACAATGGTCATAAGGTAAAATATCTAATTTTAAAACCCGAGGCTGCCAGCGAAAACGCCCTTCTCGATCACAACAGGTCAATAACATGACAAAGGCAAATCTTAAGGGCAATTCGGTACTGATGACGGCTTCAAATAGCACTTCATGTCGAGATAACTCAGGTTTAATCGTTCGAATGCGTTGGGCCATACTGCGCTCTCCTCTTTAACATCAATCAATGAAGCTCATTGCAAAAAGTTCAAAATTCAAATAGTTTTTTTTGGATAAGGTATTCATTCGGACCTCCTTTGTGTAATCGATTGATAAAATGTTTTAAACTTCTTTGAAAACACTATTTCAGCTCGCTTAAAATCCAGCATAATTTCATCTATATCCAACATTTCAACCACAATCGGAATAGAAGCCAAGCCGCAATCAATCTTTGCAATCCAATATTCAGGAGCATTCAAATAGATTTTTTGCGCCGATTGCATAGACTCCTTAGAATCAAATCCAAAAAATTTCGCAATACATTCACTGACGCCCCAGTGAAGCTTGGATGGGTGCTTTGTTTGCAAAAAACATTGAAAGGCCAGGCTTATTGCGGCTTGCTGGCTGAACAAAAAATGATACTCAAAATCAATCAACGAATAGGAACGCAATCGTTTAGAAGGATCTTGATTTTCCAAAGCACTGATGAGTTCTTCAAAATCAATGACAATAGCTGGAATATCTTTGGCGCCTTTGCTTTGATAAAATTTAAGTGTGGAAAGACCACTGATTAACACACCCTCTGAATCAATCAGAATCACTGACCCCATTGTTTGCATCGGATCACAAAAGGCATCAGAGACGATAACCCGATTTATCGACCATTGAATAATGTGTGCATTCAGGATCTTATTCAGTGTTGGATGAAATGGCGCTAAAAATTGGATTGGGATCCGCGTTATATAAGAAATTAATATCGCAAAGATGTATGAGATTTTTTGAGTTCCATTTTTGTAGTGATTAAGGCATTCCCTCGTTAAATGAGGCTCCGATGCTTGAAGCATTTTATTATGTGCGTCGCATAAGGCTTGTGCTTTACCAAATTGTTGTACGGCTTTTGCTAAAAAATCATGTTGCAATCTCAATTTAAAATGGTAGTCCTTGTTATAAATAGACATCCTGTCATCCTCCTTTTCTATCAAACAAAGTTCACACCTAAAATTGTTTCAATAAAAAACTGTTCCATGCCCAACAGATTACCCCTTTAAAATGGCAAAAAATTGCCATTTTTATTTGTTACAGTGCTTTGAATAAAAAGCTTCACATAGGATGAAAAAGTGTTTAGAGCCTTTGCCTTTCAACTTCAAAAAAACAAGGGCGTTCTTGTAGGTGTTTTATTGCAGAAAAATATAGAGACCTTACAACCATTGGGAATGTGCTTCATGCAGACTTTCTATTGGAATAAACAGGAGGATTGTTTGTGACTCAGCCTTTATTCGTAAATAAAATTTTTTCAAGAGGACTCGATGATTTAGAGAGCCCTTCTATTATTGAAGAATACAACCTTGGTAACTGGCTTAATCTTTGTGGTTATTGTCAGAAATTCGCTTTCATAAGAGCATCTTACGACCCTAGCGGGTCGACACATCAGAACAGAACTGCCCAAGATGAAGCCAGTTCTTTAGAAGGTGTTCTGAAACATGGGATCTAAAATTACCTCTGGCTTACGTAAACGGGGTCGTATTTGGCATACCGATAAACAAATTTTTGGAGTGCGCATACGACAAAGCACTTATAGTCCATCTAAAGCCGAAGCCCAACGTTACCTCGCAAGACGTATTGAAGAAATAAGAGAAGCAACCATTTATGGCAATCGACCACAGCGAATATTTAAAGAAGCAGCAATCAAATTTTTAAATGAAAATCAACATAAAAAAAGCATTCAGGATGACCAAGGTCTTTTAAATCGCTTACTCCCTGAAATGGGGGATTTGACTTTAGAATCCGTCCACATGGGATCTCTACAAAACTTGATTGAAAAACGCCAAAAACAAGGTGTTAAAAATCAAACCGTTAACCATGCTCTACAACTCATTCGTCATATTTTAAATTTAGCCGCTACCGACTGGGTGGATGAATATGGCCTTACCTGGCTTAAACAAGCCCCTAAAATTAAATTATTACCCGAATTGAATCGTCGTCAACCTTATCCCCTTTCTTGGGAAGAGCAAGAACGACTTTTTGCAGAACTCCCCAAACATCTAAAAAATATGGCGTTATTCTTAGTCAATACTGGTTGCCGGGACCAAGAGGTGTGCAAATTACGGTGGGACTGGGAAGTTAAACTTGAAGCAATGCCTGAATTAGTGATGTTTATTGTACCCAAAGTCTTTGTTAAAAATAAACAAGATCGACTAGTGCTTTGCAATCAAATGGCAAGCGCTGTCATCGAAGAACAACGCAGCCAAGATCCTACGTATGTCTTTGCTTACCGTGGTCGAGCACTGCATCATATGTTGAATCATGGTTGGCGTAACGCGCGCCTTCGTGCAGGACTTTCCATGGTTCGAGTACACGATCTAAAACACACTTTTGGAAGACGATTGCGAGCTGCGGGTGTAAGTTTTGAAGACAGACAAGATTTACTCGGACATCGATCCAGTCGTGTAACAACTCATTATTCTGCCGCCGAATTAAACAACTTATACGAAGCCACCAATAAAGTCTGTCAAAGATCGGATCAAAAAATGACCTTAACCGTTTTGGCCCTCAAAGCTAAAAGTATAACCCCTGATAAACAACAAGAGCTTTCCACATGAGTAACTCTCCCATTCCACCTAAAGTGATTCGCCTGAAGGATGCACCTCGATACTTAGGCATGGATAAAAATCGTTTTAATCAAGAGGTCAGACCTTATGTCATAGAATTTCCTATTGGAGTACAGGGCGTTGGATTTGAACGGATTGATTTGGATGCCTGGTTAGATAGTTACAAGAAGTGTCATGGGCGTCCAGCAGTAAATCAGGAACTATCAGCTCCAAAATCACGCCGAAATGATATAAAGGTGGCAGCATCGGGCACATTCAGAGCCAAATCTTTGGATAAGGCTTTAGACTCAGTACTAGACTTGATTCTCTGCAAGAAGCAAAAAGCTTACTCACAAAAGATTGAGTAGATTTTAGAAACTTGACTTAAACGACCTAAGGGATCATGATGAGCCCTGTATCGGTCGTCCGACAGTTAAATGCTCTAAAGGAGAGTATGCTATGGGACGAAAACAAACGTCAGGTCTTATCAAACGGGGTAAAACTTGGCACATTGAAAAGAGGGTTTTTGGACGGCGTTTAAGAGAAAGCACTGGCACTGAGTATCTCAGTGAAGCTGAGCGTTATCTGGCACGACGTCTGGAAGAACTCAGGCAAGCATCTGTTTATGGGGTACGCCCTAAACGGTTGTTTAAAGAGGCAGCCACTAAATACTTGCTTGAAAATCAACATAAAGCCAGTATTGCAGATGATGCGCTTCATATAAAACTACTGTGTGGTTTTATAGGTGATTTGGTGTTGGAACAAGTGCATAGTGGAACATTAAAACCATTTATTGAAGCTAGACAAGCCATGGGACGAAAAACAAAAACCATTAATAATGCTTTAGAAGTTGTAAGGCATATTTTGAGGCTAGCAGCTGATGAATGGGTTGATGAGCATGGTTTGAGTTGGTTGCTCGTGGCACCCAAAATTAAACTATTGCCTGTTCACGATTCACGAGAGCCTTACCCACTTTCTTGGGATGAGCAAACTTGTTTATTTAACGAATTGCCAGAACATTTAAAAAAAATGGCACTTTTTAAAGTAAATACCGGTTGCCGTGAACAAGAGGTATGCCAATTACGATGGGAATGGGAAAGGGAAGTCCCAGAGCTTAAGACCAGCGTGTTTATCATCCCAAGCCACGTTATCAAGCATGGGAAACGTACACAACTGGTTAAAAATGGTAAAAACCGTTTAGTTGTACTCAATGCAGTGGCTAAAGCTGTTATTGAACAACAGCGCGCTCTTCACCCTGTACGGGTATTTGCCTATCGAGGCAAACCCATCGGAACCATGAATAACTCTGCTTGGCAGAGGGTAAGAACGAAAATGGGATTGCCTCAAGTAAGGATCCATGATCTTAAACACACTTTTGGTAGACGTTTACGAGCTTCAGGAGTGGGTTACGAAGATCGGCAAGATCTATTGGGGCACAAGAGCGAACGGCTCACAACACACTACTCAAGCGCAGAACTGCATAACTTGATTGCTGCGGCAGAGAAGGCATGTGAATGTCATACTCAGAGTCCGGTTTCAACTTTGTTGAGACCAAGCAAACAAGTTAGTTACAACAATGCCCGCAAAATGCCCACAACAGGTGTTGATGCAGGCCAAAGGAGCAATCATTTTCTAATGTAAGTCTTTGATTTTGCTGATGAATTGTGGTGCACCCGGAGAGATTCGAACTCCCGACCACCTGGTTCGAAGCCAGATACTCTATCCAACTGAGCTACGGGTGCACAGCGTACGGACTCTGACACAGCAGTCAAAAGTTCGTCAACTAATAACTTCCAAAAAAGGATTATACTGGCAAACACCCTCTCCCACTTGGCGAGACGCCTGCGGTCGCCTCTGCCAACAGGGGGTGGGCCGAAAGCCCAGGTAAGGGCCTAGTGCAAACCCTGCTTGGCTAAATGTATTCCCGAAAGAGCTGTCTCTATCGAAGCCCCCATACGACGTGTGAGTTTATCGATAAGATTGATATCAGGGGTATAATCGACTAAATCTTTGGCTTGCACGAGTTTTTGTGCCACAAAATCCGCATCTCCAAAACCATCGATAAGCCCTAATTTTAAAGCCCGGCTACCCGACCAAAATAAGCCTGAGAATACAAGATCGGTCTCCTGTAAACGCTTACCGCGCCCTTCCCGAACATTTTGAATAAAAGCATCATGAGTTGCCTTCAATTCCTCTAAAATATGTTGCTTCTCGACTTCACCCATGGGTGAAAAAGGATCCAAAATATCTTTATATTTTCCGGCGGTATAGGCACGGCGCTCAATGCCGGCTTTTTGCAAGAGATCGACAAAACCAAAGCTTTCTATTTTAACACCGATAGAACCTACCAAACTGGTTTCGTCAGCAAAGATTTGATCGGCTGCACAAGCAATTAAATAGGCAGCTGAAGTGCCCATATCTTCAATGACCGCATAAATCTTCGTGCGAGGATATTGCTTTCTTAAAGCACGGATTTCATTATAAACCTGTCTTGCTTGTACAGGACTCCCCCCGGGACTATTAATGCGTAAAACAACACCTTTGGCTTGTTTGTTTTGGAAAGCACTTCTGAGGGCATCACGAATCGTATCGGCATTCGCTTCTTCATCCGCTGCAATAGCACCATAAACATTTACAAGGGCGGTATGCTCGCGTGTAGAGACAGCGACTTGGCTGCGATCCTTAACATACACACTCCCTAGCACGGCTATCATGATCACAAGCGTGACTAGTTTAAAAAAAATCCCCCAACGCCTAGCCCGTCGTTGCTCATGCAAATGTTCCAACAATACGGTTTGGATCGTTTGTTGCTCCCAACTCTGAGCGGTCGATGAATCATTAAACATGCTTTAATTCCTTATAAGGTGGCTAGGTATGACGCCCACACTTGATCCCAGGGTGCTTGTACTTCTATTGCTTTTGTCGCACCGGGTAAGCGAAAAACAAGGCCTCTGGCATGCAAAAACATTCTGGGAAAGCCTCTTGCCTCTAGCGCTGCATTCAAGGCCCTATCTCCATACTTTATATCGCCTATCACTGGATTGCCAATAAAAGCCAAATGAACCCGTATTTGATGGGTACGCCCTGTTTTAGGTTTGGCTAAAATAAGGCTGACGTCCCCATAATTTTTTAAAAGCTGCACTTCGGTAAAAGAAGGCTTACCCTCTTTTGCGACTTTTACCCGACGTTCACCCGAGGACAAATGATAGCGTTGCAGGGGTTCATCAATGTGCGTATGTCCTGCCCATACACCCTGTACCAAGGCAAGATAGGATTTTTGAACCCGACCCTCTCGAAGGGCCTCATGCAAGGCCTTTAAGCTGCTACGACGTTTGGCAACTAGCAAACAACCCGAGGTATCACGATCTAAGCGATGGACTAATTCGAGGGACACTGAAGGACCCCGCAAATGCCGAAGAGCCTCAATCACCCCAAAACGCAAACCACTACCCCCATGAACAGCAATGCCGGTCGGTTTATTCAGGATCAAGAGATCTTTGTCTTCATACAGGATATTTTTTTCAAGTGATTCAACCAAATTATCTGAAGATGAAAACAAGACAGGGGGTGCTTCTAAACAGGTATACAGCGGTGGGATCCGAAGTTTGTCCCCTGCTTTCAAACGATCATGGGGTTTCACACGATGCCCATTAAGCCGCACTTCCCCTTTGCGTAACATGCGATAGACACGGGTTCGGGGAACCTTCTTCAGATGATTCATCAAAAAATTATCCAAGCGCTGTCCTTCGAAGGCTTCGGAAATCACAAGGTGCTGAACCGTCTTATAAATGTAAGTAGATGAACTAATCATTGAGGCTATTCTATCAGATCTGCTAGCAAGGTCTAGCAGGCTTTGCTAGAATGGGGTACATGAGCCCTGTTGATACTGAGGATCGTTGTTAAACAGGACCGGCACAGAGACCGGCCTCTACGATTAAGAAACATGGCTTAAAAATTTTTGCTTTTGACCTTAGATACGCTCTCGAGTAAGGCAGAAGAATGTTTTTGGTGTTGTGCCCGCTTTATCAAGAGCCTAATGCGGGGCAAAAGGTATTCGTGGTGGTTAAAATTAATGCCAACAAAAAAAATGTTGATCAATGCGACTCAACGGGAAGAGTTGCGTGTTGCACTGATTGATGGTCCCAGATTATATGATCTAGCCATTGAAAATCCCGGTGAACAGCAGAAAGGTAATATTTGCAAAGCGAGTATTGCGCGTTTTGAGCCAAGCCTAGAAGCAGTCTTCTTAAATTATGGTTCCGAGCGGCATGGCTTTTTACCCATGCGTGAAATTGCCAAGGAAACCTTGGAAGGTTTAGGGATCCAAGAGCTTAACCGGAACAATGCCCGGGAAGTTTTGAAGGAAGGCCGCGAGATCGTCATCCAGATTGATAAAGAGGAAAGAGGCAATAAAGGCGCCGCCCTCACCACCTTTATCACGCTTGCAGGCTGTTATTTAGTCTTAATGCCCAACAGCCCCAAGGCAGGTGGTATTTCACGCCGCATTGAAGGCGAAGAACGTTTAGAGCTTAAAGAAGCGCTAAATAGTCTGGTCGTCCCTGAAGGCATGGGTCTTATTGTACGGACTGCCGGCTTGGGCCGCAGTCCAGAAGAATTAAGTTGGGATCTGGACGTCTTACTAAACCAATGGGCTGCCATTAAACAAGCTGCCGAATCGCGATCGGCGCCCTGCCTGATCTATCAAGAAAGCAATGTTGTGATTCGTGCTATACGCGATTACTTGCGTCCTGATATTGAAGAAGTCCTCATTGATGATCCGGCTATTTATGAAGAGGCCTATGCCCATATTAAAACACTGAGACCCGATTTTTTAAATCGCATTAAGCTTTATCAAGATCCGATTCCCCTTTTTAATCGCTATCAGATTGAGAGCCAGATTGAATCGGCTTTCCGTCGTACCGTACAACTGCCTTCGGGTGGCTCGGTGGTGATTGATCATACAGAAGCCTTAGTCTCTATCGATATTAATTCGGCTAGAGCGACACGGGGTGTGGATATTGAAGAAACCGCCCTGAATACCAATTTAGAAGCGGCCAATGAAATTGCCAGACAAATGCGACTACGCGATTTGGGTGGCCTGATTGTGATCGACTTTATTGATATGTTATCAACACGCAACCAGAAAATGGTTGAGGTCCGTCTGCGAGAAGCCGTGGTACCCGATAGGGCCCGTACCCAAATAGGACGTATTTCACGCTTTGGTTTATTAGAAATGTCCAGACAGCGTTTAAGACCCGTGCTGGGTGAAACCACCCGTATGACCTGCCCTCGTTGTGAGGGTCAGGGTACTATTAGTAGCGTAAGCTCTTTAGCACTGATCGTCTTAAGGGTTATTGAAGAAGAATGTATTAAAGATAATACCCGTGAAGTGCGTATAGAATTACCGGTGGAAGTTGCTACCTATCTTATCAATGAGAAAAGATCCTCGCTCACGAATATGGAACAACGCCATAAAGTAAAGCTTGTGGTCATACCCAACCCGCATTTCCAAACCCCACACTACACCGTGTCTCGGGTGCGTGCGGATGATAACAGTCCTAGAAATTTATCGGCACCCAGCTATACCCTTGTCAGTAGCCCTGAAAGTCGTGCTAGCGAACATACAACGACGCGTCCTCGCAGTATCGCCTCTGAACCCGTTGTCAAAAATTTAATGTCAAACAACACCAATCCTTTGCAAACCAAACCCAAAGGGTTGGTCAAAAAACTTCTGACAGCTTTGTTCGGTCCAGGGAAAGCACCTAGCGCTGTCGCTGTTTCAACACCTAGCAACACGACTGCGAAAAATAATACGGTCGTGCCACCTAAACAAAGCCAAAGACCCCATCAAGGCGGTTCTCGGAATCATCCTAATAAACCGACTCATAGTGCTACGGGTGCTAGACCGAGCACCCCTCGATCGCCTCATACGCCTAGGCCTAGAACCACCGAAAAAACAGCCTCTATCGATTATAACAACACGGGTCCGGCAGCAGCCCCAAGACCCTTACCTTCGAATGGCCCCACGGCTGCAGCCAACAGCAACACCGCACAACAAGCCCTGCCCCTGGCTACCCGTACTGTTGCCTCTACGACAACAACCGACGCAGCACTGCAACCTAAACGCATCGGTGCCCCACGACGTCTAAGACCCAATGGTTTACGTCGTCGTCCAGCAGCACCTAGTGGCAGCACTGCAATAGCCATCATACCTACCACTGCAGTAGCCGTTATAACGCCAGCCGTACAGCCCGTGTCCATACAAACACAGGCTGCACCTGAAATAAAAGAATGATTTGAACCCTCTCTCGCAAAGGGAGAGGGCTTTGATCACTTTCAATGACTACAGGGCGTCTAATTCTTCCATACTCATCTCGCGTGCTTCTGTTTCTAGCATAATCGGGATGTCATCGCGAATGGGATAGGCAAAACGATCGAAACGACAAATCAATTCCTGTTGTTCTTTGCGATAAATCAGTGCACCTTTACAAATAGGACACACGAGAATATCCAACAATTTTCTATCCATAAAATTCTCCTATAGCTGCATTTGTTGTCGCTTCGTCTGTATTAAAGTCCATAGTGCTTGATCAAAGCCTTCACTTAAAACAGCATGGATCGGTAATACCCAATGCTGATTTTGAACAAAGCTTGTACATTTTACAAAATCTTTTGCGGTTAAAATAACGGGGAATGAATCCTTAAACAGAATATCGCTCGCTTTATAGGCATGGTGATCGGGATAAACATGCGGAATAATAGCTAAGCCTGCTGCCTGCAACATACTAAAAAACCGCGTGGGATTGCCAAGCCCTGCCACCGCATGTACCTGCATGCCTTTAAACGTCTCTAGCGCTTGGCGCTGTGTGGGATCAGCAGCCTTATATAATAAATCAGGCTGATAGTGCATGTTGTAGGATCGCGGGTCTTTAATATCTTGTAAGACTTGTGGGGTGTTATAAACAATCAGATCCACCGCTTTTAAACGTGACAGGGGCTCACGCAAAGGTCCTGCAGGCAGACAATAGGTATTTGCCAGTTCGGCAGGCATGACAACAATCTCGATTGAACGTGCGAGGGCATAATGTTGCAAACCATCATCGGACAACACCACATCTACCGTATTATTTTCTAATAAAGATTGAAGCGCTGCCACCCTATCTTTTCCTACCACAACAGGACACTGTAAGCATTGATAGATCAGGTAGGGTTCATCCCCTACGAGCGCTGGATCGCTTTGTGTCTTTACCAGGGTGGGTCGTTGATGGCTTCCCTTATAACCCCGACTAATAATACCTACCCTAAGACCACGCGTTTGAAGCATCTGGGCAATATAAATAACCAAGGGTGTTTTTCCACTACCGCCCAAGCTAAGATTACCCACTACAATAACGGGTATCTTAAAACGCGTTTGGGTTAAGACACCCCTCTGATACAGTCTGCGTCTTAGCGCAGCAACCAGGGTAAAGAGCCAAGATAAGGGTATCAATAGCCAAAGCGCATACCCTTTTTTATGCCAAAGCTGCTGTAGACCTTTGGAAAAAAAGGTTTTCATTACCCTTTATCAAAATCAGAAAATTGCGCGCGTTTTAAAGCAGCATAACGACCATTATTTGCCAATAAAATAGCCGGTGCGCCAAACTCTACAATGCGCCCCTGCTCTAAAACCAAGACCTTATTAGCCCCTTCAATCGTGGATAAACGATGGGCAATCACAAAGGTGGTCCGACCCTTAATAAGCACTTCTAAGGCCGCTTGAATATAACGTTCTGATTCGGTATCGAGTGCTGATGTTGCTTCATCCAAAATAAGAATAGGCGCATCCTTTAAAATAGCGCGTGCAATCGCAATGCGCTGTCTTTGTCCGCCGGATAAGCGTATACCATTTTCACCAATATCGGTTTCAAATCCTTTAGGCAAGCTTTCAATAAATTCGAGGGCATGTGCTAAGCGTGCAGCACGTACAATCGCTGCACGATCCATACCACGCATATCCCCATAGGCAATATTATTGGCAACGCTATCATTAAATAAGGTAACCTGCTGTGTAACCAAAGCAAATTGACGACGCAGATCGGCTAGATCGAGGGTGCGGGTATCTTGACCATCCACGCTAATAACGCCTTGTTGCCAATCATAAAAACGGGGCAATAAAGATACCAGGGTTGATTTTCCACTACCTGAAGAACCCACTAAAGCAATCGTCTCGCCCGGTTCTACTTCAAAAGAAATATCATGCAAAACAGGGCTTTGTTCATGGGTGGGATAGTGAAAATGGACATGCTCAAAACGAACACGACCCATGGCCCGAGCCATCGTTATCTTACCTTCATTTTTTTCGGGTGTTTGATCCAGTAATGCAAAAATACTGCGAGCCCCTGCGATACCTCTTTGTAAGGTACTGTTGACCACAGCCACTTGTTTAATGGGTCTTAACAAACCCAAAAT
>JAGOUJ010000004.1 GCA_018061325.1 Gammaproteobacteria bacterium | reverse complement strand
CTTCTTGATCGACCACAATACCCGTTCCAAATTTGGGATGCTTCACCCACTGTCCTAAAGACATACCTGATTCGGATGCCACTGAGGATCCAAGGGGACTCTTTGTAGGGTTGGAAGGTGTCGAAGATGTGAAGGCGCGCATAAAAGACTGTGGTCTTTGCACACTAACTTTTTTATGCTGCTCTACCAATAAGTGCGAAGGGATTTCACTGATAAAGCGAGAAGGAAAGCGATCTTCATCCCGACCAAAAACCCGTCTTTTTTGCGCATAGCTTAAGAATAATTTCTCTTTGGCGCGGGTTATACCCACATAACATAGACGGCGCTCTTCTTCGAGTGATGCGGGATTGTCTTTTGAAAAATGATGAGGAAATAAGCCGTCTTCTAAACCACACAGAAAAACCACTGGAAATTCCAAGCCTTTGGCTGCATGAATAGTCATCAGTTGCACCGCAGCCTCAAGCGATCGACCTGGTTTTTCAGAACTTTCTAAAGCGGTGTAGGCTAAGAAATCGACCAGGCTTGATTGCGTTGTACTGTCTTGGGCTAATTCAAAATCATTACTGGCATTGATTAACTCTTCTAAGTTCTCAGCTCTATTTTGCGATTTTTCATCTTTTTGTTCTTTAAAAAAGCGTAACAGACCACTCTGTTGAACCACCTTCTCCATTAAAGCCATCAGGGCTGTGCCTGCTTGGGTATCCCTACGAAGCGCTTCGACCAACTGGAGAAAACCTCTGAGTGCAGACTCGATCTTAGGACCAAAAAGGGATTGGCCTAAGGATTGATGGGCAGCCTCCCAATAAGAACAGGCTTGGGTCTGCGCGATGGTTTGTATTTTTTCAAGTGATTTTTCGCCAATACCCCGCGGAGGCACATTCATAATTCTTTCAAACGCGGTATTATCTTGCACATTTAAGGCTAATTTTAAATAGGCCAAAGCATCTTTGATTTCAGCACGCTCAAAAAAGCGTAATCCCCCATAAATGCTATAGGGTATACCCGCACGCATTAATGATTCTTCTAAAATACGGGATTGCGCGTTCGAACGATACAAAATGCCAATCGCTTGGGGTAGACCACCGTTCTGCATCCATGCTCGAATGCCACGCACGACATACAAAGCCTCATCTTCTTCGTTAAAGCCGGCATAAAGGCCAATGAGCTCACCTGCTTGACCTTCTGTCCACAGCGTTTTACCCAAACGGCTATCATTGTGCGTAATCAACGCATTCGCCGCCGCGAGAATGGTCGCGGTCGAACGATAGTTTTGTTCTAGACGAATCATTTGAACCGCGTTAAAATCGCGTTGAAAGCGATGTAGATTTTCTATTTTAGCGCCGCGCCATCCATAAATGGATTGATCGTCATCGCCTACCACCATCATCGATTGTGCCTGCTCGGCCAATAAAGAAAGCCATTGATACTGAATCGTATTGGTATCTTGAAATTCATCCACGAGTATATGGGAAAAGCGCGCTTGATAATGCGCGCGAAGCTCGGCATTATTTTTTAACAGTTCATAGGATCTAAGAAGCAGCTCGGAGAAATCGACCAAACCGCTTGCTTCGCAGATTTTTTCGTACTGTCGATAAACCTCTTGTACCACTTGATCGTAGGGGTTCTGGATCGGTTCCAGGGAATTAATACGGATCCCTTCATCTTTTTTACGACTAATAAAACCTTGGACTTTGCGCGGATCAAAACGATCTTCATTCACACTCAACTGTTTAAAGATGCGACGAATAATCTGTAGCTGATCATCCCCATCCATCACCTGGAACTGTTGCAACAATCCTGCTTCTTGCCAGTGTAGGCGCAACATTTTATGAGCCAGGCCATGAAAAGTACCCACCCACATACCTTGGGCATCTGGACCCAGTAAATCGCTCAAACGATGTTTCATTTCACCGGCTGCTTTATTGGTAAAGGTTACCGCTAAAACACTGTGTGCACGCATGGCTTTCTCGCCAATGAGCCAAGCAATACGTTGCACTAAAACCCGCGTTTTGCCGCTGCCAGCACCCGCTAAAACCACGACAGGTCCTAAGGGTGCAGTAACGGCTTGACGTTGAGCATCATTGAGTGACTCTAATAAAATATTGCTGCTATCCATGGGAGGGCAGTGTAGCATTAATCTTGACGCAAATCACCTAGGTTTAAACCACAGGCTTGGAGGAGTTCCATGAAATGTTGGCCACTATCCGCTGCAGCCTTGGTCTGATAAATCCTGATATAACTTTTGAGAATGTAGGCACAGCTTGGGATCTGAAGAATCGCTAGAATTTTTTTGGCTCGTTCAACCTCTAAAGGACGCGAAGCCCGACAACGCTGAAATAAAACAAACGCCAATAAAGAAGCAAGGCTTGCCTGACGTTTTGGATCGGCCACCTTCAATTCGCTGATGCAACGCTCTAAAGCCCGATTTTGATCCCAGGTTATCCATGCATCATAGAAATCCATCACCGATTTCTTTAAGGCACCCACCTCGCCCAAGGCTTTCCAATTACCACCAAACATTAATAAAAACATCATGGCAGGCACGGCCGCTTCTACATTTGCCCAGGAACAATTGCCACTTAATTGGTAACGTGCGGGCAAAGTGCTCATGGGCTCCAATGCTAAAACGTGCTTGAGCGTATTGAGAATATATTCATTACTCTTATTGCTAAACATTAAATCGCTTAGAAAATCGGGATTAAGGATTGCAGGTTTACCTACTTTATGAATTACCACGGTATCCACAATATGCCTCACGCCGCGATCACATTTGGCCAGATAATGACCATAGCGTACAAAGCTAATCGCATGGCCTTCGTAAGAAACAGGTATGAAGACCAATGGCTCTTTCATGATTGTTTGAATCAAGTTTGTATTGTGTACCGATCCTTTTTTTAGATATTTTTCAGGAATAATCGTGGCTGCATTTCTAAAGGCTTTTCGAACTTGTGATAAAACGGTTGCATAAGCTCTAAAACGATCCCCCATGGGACTTTTCATAAAATCGTCCAGACTTTTCAGTACAAGCCCCACCGTAAATTCCACGTAAAAACCTTCCAAATCGAAGGTTACAAAACGGTTTTTGGCATTCACCACTTTAGCCCGGCCCTTTAATTCATAGCGATGCCCCATCAATTTGGCCTCTATGAAATCGTAAGTGGGTTGAAGGATGGCGCCATAATCTTTCAATAATTGCAACAAATCCGATTGTTCTCTTAAGAAAGGATTCACCAACAACGGTTGACCATCGGCAGAGTGATGATTGGGATTCGCACCGGCTTCTAAAAAAAGCTCACAAAAAGGCTTTTGATAGCGATTAACTGCCCATTGCAAAGCGGTTTGCCCACTAATATCTTGCTGATCAACCTTTGCACCATGCTCTAAAAGCGCTTGCGCAATACCCAGATCTTCTTTAAGCGTTGCCTCAATCAGCGGCGTTAAACCATAGGGATCTTTTTCGTGTACATCGGCGCCTGCACGAATTAAAGCATGCACCTTCTCTGGTTTCTCAAATAAAATAGCCTTGGAAAGAGATATTTTAGTCGACATAAGCCCTCTTTATTAGAATCCGCCTGGTCTGGGTCTTGGGGCTTCAATGATTCTAGGCGCAGGCGTTGGGGGTGCGGGTGTTTCCTTCAAAATATACTTTAAGACTGCTTGAACCTGCTTAAATTTAGGGGTCATGGCTTGCCCTGGCTTGGGCGCATTTTTCAAACTGGGTTTATTGCTTGCTTTTAAACGATGGGCTAGACGTGCTTTGTTTTTAAATTTTTCTTGAAGCTTGTCTTTAATTTTTTTAACCATATTTTCAAGTTCGGCTTTATCGCTAATGCCTGCTTCTTTGGCAAAAGTCTCCCAATCGGCAGCAATCGCTTCCAGTGGCATACCGCCCATTTCTTCAATGAGAGGATTAGCCTCTAAACCCAGTGGTGCCCCAGTATGACGTGCATTGCTTACTAAATCGGCCTCTGCATCCATACCAGGTTCCTGATGAAGCAGCGCCTGAATTTTTTTAAGGGCTTTTTTCACTTCGCGTTGTATATCTTCGACAGGTGCTACTTTTTTATGGGTATCTAAGATTTCTACAATATATTGGAATTGCCCCAAAACCCCATTGATTTGCTGATTCATGGCATCCAATAAAAATAAATCCTCTTTGCTGCTTTGGATTTCGGTCTCAAAGCCTGGCATTGTGGGAGGCATTGTATTCGATTTTAGAAGATTACTCACTTAGTCCCGCTCATTTTGACTTTCACATTCAAAGCGCCCCTACCATACCACAGTCCTAAGATGACTTAAATATAGTAATAATCCTATCGCTATAGACTGGCTCTTGGCGTGTGTGGATGCCTAATCTCATTCACTTGCAGCTCTAATTTATGCAACATTATTTTTTCCGCTTTGCTCATATATTCTGCATCTCTTGTCTTTCTGAGTGCTTGAATGGTCTCTAATAATCGTGGAGCCTCTTTTTCTATCAAGACCCTAAAATCCTCCTTTATAGCCACAGACTTCTCACTTTTATAAGCACGCACAAGCTTGGTAACCAAAAGATATAACATCAAATCGATGTTCTCTTTCTTCGCATCCAAGGCCACAAAACCATTGCTTAGATCAGAGCCATTGCCTTGTTTTCCGAGCACTTCCATTTCTCGTTCTACTTTCTCAGAAAAAGTGTTCCAATGCTTCATTAATCGATCAATCTGTTCGATAACCTGAAAAGCGTTGGGCTTTAAGTCCCTAAGCGGGGTTTGCGTAACATGTGCGATAGCATGTTTAATGGGCGCTATATCTGTATTCCATTGCTTGACCAGCGCTCTAACCGACGCAGGGGTACTAACGGGACAATGATACCCCTTTTTGTACCTATACTTTGGAATGCCGTCTGCATCCAACTGACTATTCACCTCCGATCCTCCAGTGTGATCAAAAAACATAGCTCACCCCAAAATTAGTTAGTTACATTTTTAATATAGATTATTTTGGGATTTTTGGGCTTGTAGACGGGCTTCTAAACGTGTGTATGCACCAAGATCTCCTTGAAAGGGGGGGATGAGCCTAAAGGCTATCAGCCTTAAAAAGCTGTTACTTCTCCTGTTACATAATTGTAAATAATGCCATGCGCTGGATTGGAAGGATTGGGGCCGTTGTACAACTATTATTCACCTTCAAATCCCCTATACCCTCTACAATGATGGGGTTTACATCGGCATTGGGCGCCCCCGAGGCTATCCAAGCCGCATGCATAATATTCGAGGAAGATCGAAGGCCCCCAGCAAAGGATCGGTTGGCTGATACAATGGCTTGCTCTCTTAAATTGGCAAAGCGCGGCAGCGCCGCAGCGGCTAACACACCAAGAATCACAATGACTATTACAAGCTCGATCAGGGTAAAACCTAAACGACGCATCAAGATACTGTTGCTCTTACCATCCATTCGATAAGCCTAGATTGTAAACTTTGATTATTCAAAGAATAAATAGGATATACCCATTCCATATATGGCCGAACAACTTGAACGTTTGAGCACTTCTCTACAGAACTAAAGCATAATAATTGGACTCCGAGCAATCCCGCTAGATTATCAAGGCATCAGTTAAAAAATGGATGGATTCTGGCTTTTTATCTCACAAAGACTCGGAAAAACTTTTAAATAGGCTGGGTATATACCCATTCCACCTCAAGATGCGAACAATCACTGAAGCCCATGAATCATTTTACGTTGATTTTATCAATGATCGTATCCATAACGGATAGATCAACCCGCCGCATGGTTTAGAATACAAAATTCGTTCATTGCCATATCTGTAGGGGCGGACCGCCGTATCCGCCCGTTTTGATCACACCGTGTCCGTCCCCCTGACAAAAACATTTTAAACGCAGCAGGTGATGGGGTTTATGACCCGATAGACACCGACATCATCGAACAGGGCGGACACGGCGGTCCGCCCCTACAAGCACGGCATTATCTGATCTTGTAAAAAATATTAAAACCTACACCACCATGGCATACATGCAGGGCGTCTATCAAAAAAATTGGCCATCCTTTTATAAACGATTGTGGCAAAGAGGCTACTACAATCATATTATTCGAAACGATCAAAGCCTAAATAACATTCGACCATACATGATTGATAATCCCCAAAATGGTCCATCGACAAAGAAAACCCGATGCTTCAGTGCAAGTGATGCCACGCCACTGTTCGCATCTTGAGGTGTAACGGGTATATAACTATTCCACAGTCACGGACTTCGCAAGATTTCTGGGCTGATCGACATCGGTGCCTTTTAAAAGCGCTACATAGTAGGCCAGTAGCTGCAAAGGAATCGTGTAAACCAGCGGAAAGAGTTCAACCGATGTTTGGGGGAGCGTTAAGCAATGCACACCTTGTTGTGCGTGAATACCAGCCTCTTCTGCTGTTAAAACAATAAGTTCACCGCCACGGGACCGCACTTCCTGAATATTCGATTTTATTTTATCCAGTGTGACGCTTGGGGGTGCAAGCACCAATACAGGCATGTGTTCATCAACCAAAGCCATGGGACCATGCTTGAGTTCACCGGCGGGATAGGCCTCTGCATGAATATAGGAAAGCTCTTTTAATTTTAAGGCGCCTTCTAAAGCCATGGGAAAACCTAAACCTCTACCCAAAAATAAGGCGCTCGATTTGCTTGCAAAAATCTGCGCCAAAGCTTGTACCGATGCGGTTGCTGCTAAACTTTGTTCCATCAGCATAGGAATTTGGCACAGTTCTTCGATCAGTGCTTTTTCTTTGGCTTTATCAAGGCCAAATCGTCTCCCCAAAGCAAGACTCAGTAAAAACAAGGCCACTAATTGCGTGCTAAAGCCTTTGGTGGAGCATACCCCTCTTTCCGCACCCGCCTGGGTGAGAAAAACCAATTCCGAATCACGCACCAAAGAACTATCGGGCACATTACAAATACTTAAGCGTGCAACATAGGCTTCATTTTGTGTACTGCGTAATGCTGCCAGTGTATCGGCGGTTTCACCTGATTGAGAAATACACACCAACAAGGTATTGGGTAATAATACCCGTTTGCGATAACGAAATTCGCTGGCAATTTCTACTTGGCAGGCAACACCTGCAATATCCTCTAACCATAAACGCGCCACCATCCCAGCATAAAAACTGGTGCCACAAGCCACTATCTGTACATGCTGTACTTTATCAAAAAGATCGGTCGCTTTGGGTCCAAAGGCTTTTTCTAAAACACTGCTATTGGCCACACACATTTTCAAGGTTTCACGCAGGGCAGTGGGTTGCTCAAAAATTTCTTTCAGCATAAAATGCTGATACGATCCTTTATCGACCGCATCTTGATGCACGACTTTATGATGAATCGGCCTTTGAATAATCTCAGCGGCAGCGTTGTAGAGTGTCACTTTTTCACGCGTTAAGACTGCAATATCACCATCTTCCATATAAATAAAGCGATCCGTGACACCACGCAAGGCCAAGGTATCAGAGGCTAAAAAGTTTTGATATTCCCCTAAACCCACGACTAAAGGTGGCCCCGATCGCACACCGATGATTGTATCTGAATCTAAAATATCGACCACGCACAACGCATAAGCGCCTTCTAGTTTATGCACCGTCTCTTGTGTGGCTTCCAGAATATTGTTACCTTTTTTTAAAGCTTCCAAAATGCAAAGCCCCACCACTTCTGAATCCGTGTCCGATAAAGGTTTGTAGCCCGATGCCAAAAAAGGCTCCATCAAGGCTTCGGCATTTTCGATAATGCCGTTATGCACCAATGCAACACGTCCTCCGATAATATGGGGATGCGCATTACTTTCGCTGGGCACACCATGGGTTGCCCAACGGGTATGCGCAATGCCTATTGTGCCAGCGATGGGGTTTTTAATGAGGATTTCTGCTAAAACGCTCACTTTTCCTTGGGCTCTCGCACGTTGTAAAACCCCAGGCTCCGACAACACGGCGATACCCGCAGAATCGTAACCCCGATATTCAAGGGCTCTAAGACCGTTTAGAAGAATATTGGTAACATCTTGCGTAGACACTGCACCCACAATACCGCACATTTTTTTAATCCTCTTTTTATTGGGACTCTATATTTTTCGGGGGTGTTAGATTTTCAACAATACGATGGTGCACGCGATTATGAATGCGTTGTCCAGCGCCTATATCGCCTTTCAAGATCGTACCAGCGCCCACGACAGTACCATGCCCAATCGTAATGGGAGCAATCAGCGAAGTATTGGCACCAATTTGCACCTTGTCTTCAATCGTGGTTTGATGCTTCATACGTCCATCATAATTGCAAGTAATCGCACCCGCACCGATATTCACCTGTGTACCCAGCAAAGCATCCCCCACATAACTTAAATGGTTCACTTTGCTGCCAAAACCAATACGTGCATTTTTTAGTTCGACAAAATTACCAATTTTAACTTCCGCCCATAAAACCGTACCGGGTCTTAAACGTGCAAAAGGCCCAACCCTAGCACCTGGACCGATGGTTGCGCCCTCGATGACGGTATTGGCCAATATTTTTACGCCATCCGCTAAAGTGCTGTCTTTAATAGAAACATGCGGACCAATCGAAACATTATTGCCAATGCTAACGCGTCCCTCTAGCAGCACATTAATATCGATGCTCACATCCTGTCCGATCGTGATCTCGCCACGTACATCAAAACGATCCGGATCCAACAAAGTTACGCCTTGTTGCATAAAGCGCTTGGCTTCTGATCGTTGAAAATGCCGCTCTAAGGCCGCTAATTGCACTTTATCATTCACGCCAGAAACCTCCCAGGCATCGATGGGTTGAATACTATGAACCTTGATACCTGCTTGATGTGCCATTGCAACCATATCGGTAAGATAATGCTCTGCAGAAGAGTTTTTTGGATTTTCAAAACTTTGAACCAATGCCGGAATCCATTGCATGAAAGCTTTGCTCGGCAACACAAAAAAACCAGCATTCACTTCTTGAACCGTTTTTTCTTGCGCACTGGCCTCCACTTCTTCAACAATGCGCAATACGCTACCCTGATTGTCTCTCAGCACACGCCCATAACCCTGAGGGTTAGGCACCGTCATCGTCATAAAACCCAGGGCATCAACAGGTACCCGGCTAAGCAGCCGGTTTAAGGTTTCTACCCGAATAAGCGGCACATCGCCATAACAAATCAAAACCTGATCACAACCATCGAGGTGGGGCAGGGCTTGTAACACTGCATGGGCCGTACCGCGTGCTTCAGCCTGCTCAACCCATACAAGGCGACCTTCTGGGTCTAAGGCTTTCTGTAGGGCTTTACCATGCTCCCCATACACCACAATCGTCTTAGCAGCCTGAAGCGCTGAAACTGTTGATAAGAGTCGACCCAATAGAGGCACGCCTGCAATGGGTTGTAGCATTTTAGGGAGGGTACTGTGCATGCGCGTGCCACGTCCCGCTGCTAAAACGACCACTGCTCTTTGGATGCTCATTCGGTGCCCTCTTAAAACTCAGGGCATTTTCTCATAAGCAGGGCATGGGGTCTATATGGTCTCTCAAATACTTGGTTGGAGAACTTACACTTGGTGTGTGCACAGATGAAGTTGCGTCTATGACGCATGGATGGCGATGGCGCATCACTCTTTTTTTGCGTACACTACTTTGTATGCAAAACAAAGCCTTTATCAAAGAGTTAGGATTCGTGCTAGTACTCAAAATCTTGCTGCTTTCGGTTGTTTGGTTTTTGTTTTTTCATCAACCCAAGATTGAGCGCGTGCGCGATCTACGGCCCATTCTTTTAAACAAGGATCATCCTGCGTGATCAATGAAAGCGTTGTACAATTATCCCGTTTACAGTTCGCCTTAACAGCCCTTTATCACTTTTTGTTTGTACCTCTCACCTTGGGTCTGGCCTTTGTCTTAGCCATTATGGAATCGGTTTATGTGATGACCGGCAAGATTATTTATAAAGACATGACGCGTTTTTGGGGCAAGCTCTTTGCGATTAATTTTGCAATGGGTATTGCAACCGGTATCACATTAGAATTTCAATTTGGAACCAATTGGGCTTATTACGCCCATTATGTAGGCGATATCTTTGGCGTACCCTTGGCTATTGAAGGACTGATGGCCTTTTTCTTAGAATCTACCCTGGTAGGGCTTTTCCTCTTTGGCTGGGATCGTCTAAGCAAAGTACAACATTTAGCCGTAACCTGGCTCGTGGCGCTGGGCTCAAATCTTTCTGCGCTGTGGATTTTGATTGCCAATGCCTGGATGCAAAATCCTGTGGGCACACACTTTAACGAACATACCATGCGTATGGAACTGAGCAGTTTATCGGAAGTCTTTTTTAATCCGGTGGCCCAAGTAAAATTTGTGCATACAGTCGCTTCAGGCTATGTGACCGGCACCGTTTTTGTATTAGGTATTAGCGCTTATTATTTGCTGAAAGGTCGTGATTTACCCTTTGCACGTCGCTCTTTTGCCGTAGCAGCCGGTTTTGGATTAGCCTCTATTCTATCGGTGATCGTCTTGGGCGATGAAAGTGGCTACACGATTGGTAGCGTGCAGAAAGCAAAACTAGCGGCCATTGAAGGTATGTGGGAAACGGAACCTGCACCCGCTGCTTTTACGCTTTTTGGTCTTCCGAGCGATAACGATCAGAAGACTTATGCTTCCCTTAAAATACCCTATGCTTTGGGCATTATTGCTACCCGCTCCTTGGATACGCCCATTCTGGGCCTCAAGGATCTGATTAAACAAAATACGCTGCGGATCCGCAGGGGCATGATCGCTTACGGTTTATTACAAGATCTTAAAAAAGAACCGGGTGGTAGCCATCCGCAGCTACGCAAAGCCTTTGATGCATACAAAGACGATCTGGGCTTTGGTTTATTGCTTAAGCGCTACACACCCCGCGTGGTGGATGCGACAGAAGCACAAATTTTAGAGGCCGCACGTCATAGTGTCCCGAATAGCTGGCCTTTATTTTGGAGCTTTAGAATCATGGTGGGCTGCGGTTTTCTGATGCTTTTTCTTTTTATGGCTGCTTTTTACTATAATGCCAAGCGCAATATCGAACAGAAGAAATGGCTCTTGCGATTCGCAATCGTCTGTATTCCCCTACCTTGGATTGCTGCAGAATGCGGTTGGATTGTCGCCGAACATGGCAGACAGCCTTGGGCGATTGCAGAAATTTTACCAACTTTTTTAGGCGTTTCTTCCATTTCTACACAGGAAGTGTTGATGAGCTTGATAGCATTAGTCACACTTTACACGGGTCTGTTGGTGCTAGAACTTTATTTGATGTTTAAATATGCACGATTGGGTCCTAGTAGCTTAGGCACAGGACGTTATTATTTTGAACAGACGACCCTTCGAGGCCTAACATGATAGCGTATGCGCTCTTAAAACTGATTTGGTTCTTTGTCATCGGTATTATCTGCATGGGTTTTGCAGTCACGGGCGGATCGGATCTGGGCGTTTGTGCGCTTATTCCTTGGCTTGGAAAAAACGATTCCGAGCGCAGGCAACTCTTAGACAGCATTGGCCCCACCTGGGAAGGCAATCAAGTCTGGCTGGTGACCGCAGGGGCTGCCCTTTTTGCCGCATGGCCTTTGATGTATGCCGCAGCTTTTTCAAGTTTTTACTTGGCTTTTTTATTGGTATTGCTTGCTTTAATTCTACGCCCCCCGGGTATTGATTATCGCAATAAACTAAGCAAACCCTTATGGCGAAAAAGTTGGGATTTTTGCCTCTTTATCAGCGGTTTTGTGCCCTGTTTGCTTTTTGGGGTAGCTTTAGGTAATTTACTGCGTGGCTTACCGTTCTTTTACGATCAAAACTTGATGCCGCATCCTACGGGAACTTTTTTCAATCTTTTAGATCCTTATGCCTTAGTCTGTGGCTTCGTCAGCTTAAGCCTTTTATTATTGCAAGCTTGTCTTTTTATACAATGCAAAACGCTTTCGCGCTTGCGCGATCGTGCCCTTCGCACAGCTTATCTAGCAGGCAGTCTTTTTATCCTTAGCTTTAGCCTTGCATGGTTAGGCGCGCTTTTTTACATAGATGGCTATGCGGTGGTGTCGATAGGTGATCCCAACCAGGCGCTCATCCCTACCGCCAAAGAAGTGATCAAAGGACCTGGACTGTGGTTTAGGCATTATCAACAAGATGCTTGGGGTTATATAGGTCCTTTTTTAAGTATTCTAAGCGTCGGTATTGCACTGCAGCTCGCGCGCAGACAACACCCCAAAATAGCCCTCGTATGCAATAGTGTTGCTTTAATGAGTGTGATTTTTACCCTTGGTTTTACCCTGTATCCTTTTGTGATGCCATCGATGAGTGTGCCCAATCACAGTTTAACCATCTGGGATACAAGCGCCAGCCGTTTAACCTTAGGATGGATGCTCATCGCAGTGATCTTTTTCTTACCCATTGTTTTAGGCTATACAACCTGGGTTTTTCGCATTATGCGAGGTCCTGTGAATACAAGAGATTCAACCTACGAATAACCGCATAAGGAGCTTATCATGTGGTATTTTACCTGGATTTTAGGCGTACTCTTTGCCTGTGCCTGTGGGATTATTAATGTGATGTGGCTAGAGCATGAATCGCTGTTGGATACGGACGATTAGAGCTCATCTCAAAAATATTAGGAAAAAAGCGCTGTTCAAATTCGAAAAATACCCCCGCCGCGCCTTCGCTAAAGCTACGGCGTGTCGCCCCCCTTTTAGAAAAGTGGGTGGGACTATTGATAAAACACGCTTAAGTTGCTGTAGTATTATCAATTCTTGAGACAAGATTAACCATCCCTTTCCCGAAATTTCCTAAGCACTTTCAACTGCGCAAGGGCTCTGGTTAACTGTGCTTGCGCCTTTGCATAATCAAAATCTTTGGTTTGACCACTTAAGATTTTCTCGGCACGTATTTTAGCTTCTAAGGCCTGGCTTTCATCGATATCATTGGCGCGCAAGGCTGTATCGGCTAGAATCGTACTAATATCTGGTTGTACTTCTAGCATGCCACCCGAAATATAAAAGACTTCCTCTTCGCCCTGTTGATTCACGATCCAGGTAGGACCCGGCCTTAAGCTAGTAAGCAAGGGGGCATGTCCATAGAGTATTTCCAGATCACCCATCTCGCCACTCACAAAAAGTTGCTTTACCAAACCTGAAAAAATCTGTGCCTCTGCACTAACAATCGCTAAATAGAAACTTTTTCCTACGGCTTCATTGTTCACAAATGTGCAGCCTTTTCAAGCGCTTCTTCTATAGTGCCGACCATATAAAAGGCCTGCTCCGGTATGTGATCATAAAGACCTTCAATAATACCTTTAAACCCTCTAATAGTATCCTGAATGGAAACATATTTTCCAGCCATCCCCGTATAAGACTCTGCCACAAAAAAGGGCTGTGATAAAAAATTCTGCACTTTGCGTGCTCTGGCTACCAAAGATTTATCTTCTTCGGGTAATTCATCCATCCCTAAAATAGCGATGGTGTTTTTTAACTCCCGATAACGCTGTAAAATGCTTTGTAGCTCACGGGCTAAATCGTAATGTTCTTGCCCAATAATCCCAGGATCTAATTGCCGACTCGTCGAATCGAGCGGATCAATGGCCGGATAAATACCCAGGGATGCGATCTGTCTGGATAAAACCACCGTGGCATCTAAATGGGCAAACGTCGTCGCAGGCGAAGGATCGGTTAAATCGTCCGCGGGCACATAGACGGCTTGAATCGACGTAATGGATCCTGTTTTAGTGGAGGTAATACGTTCTTGTAGAGCCCCCATTTCTTCAGCCAAGGTTGGCTGATAGCCCACTGCAGAGGGCATACGACCTAAAAGCGCAGAGACCTCTGTACCTGCCAAGGTATAGCGATAAATATTATCGATAAATAACAAAACATCGCGTCCTTCATCCCGAAATTTTTCTGCAAGGGTCAGTCCCGTTAAAGCGACCCGCAATCGATTACCGGGTGGCTCGTTCATTTGGCCATAGACTAAAGCTACTTTATCTAAAACCTTTGATTCTTTCATTTCATGATAAAAATCGTTTCCTTCGCGGGTTCGTTCTCCAACCCCTGCAAAAACGGAAAAACCTCTGTGTTCGCTGGCAATATTGCGGATCAGCT
Organism: Gammaproteobacteria bacterium; assembly: GCA_018061325.1. Lineage (GTDB taxonomy): Bacteria > Pseudomonadota > Gammaproteobacteria > UBA6186 > Azoamicaceae > CADEGZ01. The sequence goes on along the minus strand of JAGOUJ010000004.1, from coordinate 33,072 downwards.
CCATCATATTAACCGTTTTACCCACGCCTGCACCGCCAAACAAGCCTACTTTGCCGCCTTTTGCAAAAGGACAGAGCAGATCAATCACCTTAATACCCGTTTCTAAAATCATTTGATTAGGCGCCTGCTCACTATAAGCAGGGGGTGCACGGTGAATCGCCCGTGATTCTTCCGCACCAATCGGCCCTTGCTCATCGATAGGATTGCCCAAGACATCCATAATACGACCCAAGGTCTTTTCACCCACAGGTACCGTAATAGGAGCGCCTGTATTATTCACAGGCAGACCACGACGTAGTCCTTCAGAAGGTCCCATCGCAATGGTTCGTACAACACCATCTCCAATTTGTTGTTGTACTTCTAGGGTTAAACCTAGATCTTCGACGATTAAAGCATCATAAATCTTGGGCAAAGCATTTTGCTCAAACGCCACATCCACGACAGCACCCATGATTTGTAGTATTGTACCTAAAGCCATATTAAAAACCCTCTAAACAGCGGCCGCACCCGCAACAATTTCTGATAATTCCTGTGTGATCCCCGCCTGCCTGGCCTTGTTATAGACTAATTCTAAATCATCGATTAAATCGGCCGCATTGTCGGACGCATTTTTCATAGCAAACACTCTAGCTGCCTGCTCGGAGGCAATATTTTCAATAACCCCTTGATAGACCACAGACTCTACATAACGAATGAGTAAAGCATTTAATAAAGACTGAGGGTCTGGCTCATAAAGATAATCCCAAGTATAGGGTTTGGTGGCTGAAACGGTATGGATGACTGGGAGCAATAGATCGATCACAGGCTTTTGAACCATGGTATTCACAAAACGATTGTAGGCTATATAAATACGATCGATTTTCCCTTTTTTATACAAATCGAGCATGACCTTCACCGTACCAATAAGATCAAGAATACCTGGTTTATAACCGATATCAATGATAGAGGCGACCACATTCCCCCCCATACGCTGAAAAAAATGTTCTGCTTTCTTACCAATGGTTGCAATATCCATATCGATCGATTGATGGTGCCAACCGCGCATAGCCTCTATCACAGCCTTAAACAAATTGTTGTTAAGGCCGCCACATAAGCCTCGATCGGTTGAGACCACAATAAAACCGATACGCTTAGGAGCACGCTCCTCGAGAAAAGGATGCTGATAATCTAAATACCCCTCTGCAAGATGACTGATCACTAACCGTATTTTTTCTTCATAGGGCCGAGAGGCCTGCATGCGATCTTGTGCTCTGCGTCGTTTGCTCGCAGCAACCATTTCCATAGCATGGGTAATTTTTTCAATACTTTTGATGCTTTTTATTTTGGTTCGAATTTCTTTTGAGCTACTCATTTAGGAAACCCAGCGCGTTTTAAAGCTTTTAAGAAGGGCATCCATAGCCGCTTGATGTGCCTCTGTTAAGACGGGCTCACAATTGATATGTTCCAATAGCGCCGCCTCTTCCAAACGGGCATAGTCTTGTAATCCTTGTTCAAAAGCCAATATTTTTTTAAGTGGCACATCATCCATGTATCCTTTCTCTACTGCAAAAAGCGACAAGGACATCTCGGCGATACTCTTCGGTGCAAAAGGTTTTTGTTTAAGAATTTCGACCATCCGCTGACCACGTTCTAATTGCTTATGTGTGGCATCGTCTAAATCGGAGGCAATTTGTGCAAAGGCTTCAAGTTCCCGATACTGTGCTAAAGCAATTCTGATACCCGCCCCTAAAGTTTTAATGATCTTCGCTTGGGCAGCGCCCCCCACACGGGACACGGAAAGACCGGCGTTAATCGCGGGTCGAACCCCTGCATTAAACAGATCGGTTTCTAGATAAATTTGTCCATCCGTGATCGAAATCACATTGGTAGGCACAAATGCAGAGACGTCTCCCGCCTGTGTCTCAATAATCGGTAAGGCTGTTAAAGAACCTGTACGTCCCTTGACGCGTCCTTCAGTCGCTTTTTCTACATAGGCCTCATTCACGCGGGCTGCGCGCTCTAATAAACGTGCGTGTAAATAAAAGACATCGCCTGGATACGCTTCTCGACCCGGGGGGCGCTTTAATAAAGAAGAAATTTGTCGATAAGCCCATGCATGCTTGGTTAAATCATCATACACAATGAGTGCATCTTCGCCCCGATCTCTAAAGTATTCGCCCATCGTACAGCCTGCATAAGGTGCCACAAATTGTAAGGCTGCAGACTGTGCCGCGGTGGCTGCTACCACGATGGTATGTTTCATCGCATCACTTTCTTCGAGTTTTCGCACCACGGCCGCGACCGATGCGGTTTTTTGACCAATACTCACATAAATACATTTAATACCGGTATGCTTCTGATTAATAATCGCATCAATCGCTAAAGCAGTTTTACCGGTTTGGCGATCTCCAATAATGAGCTCTCGTTGACCACGTCCAATCGGCACCATAAAATCAACGGCTTTCAAGCCTGTCTGTAAAGGCTGCTCCACAGACTTTCTCCAAATAACCCCAGGCGCTATTTTTTCAATGGGTGAGACAGCCTGTGTTTCCACTGGGCCCAATGCATCGATAGGATGACCTAAAGCATCCACGACCCGACCTAAAAGGGCCTCTCCCACTGGGACTTCGACCATTTTCCCAGTGCACCATACACGTTGGCCTTCTGTAAGACCTTCGGTGCTGCCTAGCACGACAGCCCCCACACAATCTCGCTCTAAATTAAGCGCTATACCGCGCTGCTGGCCTTCAAAAAGAAGCTGCTCTCCATACTGTGCCTGTTCTAATCCATAGATTCGCACAACGCCATCGGCAATACTCAGAATACGGCCTTCATGCCTTACCAAGGGCGTCAATTCAAAATGGGCTATTTTTTCCTTAATAAGCGCCGTAATTTCTGAAGCATTGAAAGGTTGAGTGGTCACACATTTGCCCCTTTAAGATAGTCTAAATACCCCACAATCGAGGCATCAATCACAACACTGCCTGCCTGTGCCCGATAACCGCCCAATAAACTTTCGTTTATCTGACTATCAAGTTCCACCGTCTTATTAAAATACTGACTTAAGACTTGTGTGGTTTTTTCTTTTTCAGCCGTCGTTAAGGCGATAGACGTTTCATAGTATACGCGTAATCGTTGCTTTGAGGCCAAACACATTGTTTCATAAAGTGTAGCTATGTCTGGCAATAACGATAATCGTCTATTTAAAATCAAAAGTTTAAGAAAGTTTTGTGCTTGCAGACTCAACCATTGCCCACATAAATCAAGTAGGGTCTTCTCTAAAATGGATTGTGACACGCTTTTATCTTTGATTAAACATCGAATACCGGGCTCCTGGACCATGGCACTCAATACCGATAAAATGCCAGACCACCAAGGCATACACGCCGTATCGCGTGCAACCTCGAAAATGGCTTTTGCGTAAGGACGGGCTACGGTTATGTTCTCTACCATCGTCTATTACATCGCCTCTTTTCTGACTAGTTTATCCAGCGTTGTATCCAATAAAATCTTCTGATCCGCTGGGCGTAACAGGCGGCCTATGACTTTTTCAGTGCTGCCCACCACTAAATTGAATAGCTCTTTTTCCAAATCATCTTGTACACTTAAGCGTGCTTGCGCTATTTCGCGTTTTCCGGCGAGCACACTTTCTTGTTGCACATAGAGAGCCCGCTTTTTAGCTTTTTCTAGCAGAACCAAGGCTTCTTTCTTAGCCTCTTCAATAATCTCAAGCGCGTGGCTTCGCGCCTCATGAATATGCTGGATGGCATATTTTTGAGAAACCTCTAGCTCTTTGCGTCCTCTTTCGGCAGCCGCTAAGCCTTCGCTAATGCTTTGCTGCCGCTCGTGTAGTGTTTTCTCCAAAACAGGCCACACATACTTCATGCTAAACCACACAAAGATGGCGAAGGTGAGCATTTGCCCAAAGAGTGTTGCGTTGATATCCATGGAAAGCCCTACTTCACCGTTTTGAGCAGTTCTATAAGCTGATTAATAAAAGGATTGGCAAAGGTAAAGTATAAGGCAATACCCACACCCATCATGGTGACCGCATCTAATAGGCCAGCAATAATAAACATTTTAACCTGTAGCTGCGGAATCATTTCAGGTTGTCTTGCAGCACCCTCTAAAAACTTTCCACCCAAGAGCGCAAAACCAATCGCCGTACTAAAAGCACCAATACCAATCAAGAGCGCTACGGCCCATGTGGTGGTATTTTGAAGCTCTGCAACCAAGGCAACAGCCTGAATAGTCTCCATCATTTTTCTCCTGTATAAAACTCTAAGTACCTCATCCAATAAGTTTTTCAGAATGGCACTCGGGGACATACATCCCTAACCTAATGTTCTTCATGCGCCAAACTTAAGTAAACAATACTTAACATCATAAAAATAAATGCTTGTATAACAATAATAAGAATATGAAAAATGGCCCAAGGTACCCCTAAAACACTTTGCCAAGGACCCAGCAAAGCAATCAGAATAAAAATCAACTCGCCTGCATATAAATTACCAAATAACCGCAAACCCAGCGATAAGGGCTTGGCACATTCTTCCACAATTCTTAAACATATATTAAAGATAAAAAGCTTAGGCCCAAAAGGCTGACAGGCTAGCTCTTTAAAAAAACCTTTGCATCCTTTCACTTTAATACTATAAAAAATAATCAAGAGGAAAACAGATAAGGCTAAACCCAAGGTAAGATTGGGATCGGTGGTGGGTACGGCCCTAAATGTCGAAGCTCCTAAATAACCAAAGAGATCGACAGGGATGAGATCCATACAGTTCATCAAAAAAACCCAGACAAAAATAGTCATCGACAAAGGGCCTATCAGGGCACTGCGACCATGGAAGGTTTCTTTCACCTGGGTTTGTACAAATTCGTAGAGTATTTCTACCATGTTTTGAAAACGACCCGGTGTCCCAACGGTTGCCCGTCTAGCCGCCCAATAAAAAGATCCTGAAAATAGAAGCCCTAAAGCCCAGGAGACACAGAGCGTGTCCATATTAAAAGTCCCCATAGGCGTGTGCCACACCCAATGCTGGAGATGATGATGAATATAAGTCGCGGTATTCATTTACTCATTAAAGCAAAAAAAAGGCCCAGTATCTAATTATAGAATTATCAAGCTGCCTAAAGAGGCAAGCTATGCTCTGATTCTGCCCTAAGCCATCCTAAAAGGGAAGATTTTTAGGGCTTTAGGTTGTTATTTGTTTTGTTAACTATCTTTATGAAAAACACTTGGGCAAAAACAAAACCTAGAAACAAAGCATAAGGCTCGAAGGGAAAACAAGTGAAAACCAGCGTAAATGAAAGCAGCGTCGTGATCCATTTTAGACACTGCGCCGCATAGAACCTGCGGAGTATGGCACTGGGGGCTCTATCCCGCCCTCTAAAAAACAGCTTGGCAGCTAAAAAGCTTGGCACTAAGGCAAGTGATAGGCCCAGGACAAAGGCTATGCCAAGCTTAAACATTATTGGATATGTGCCAAAATCCCATCCAGCGCCTCTAGGCTATGATAATGGATGACGACACGCCCTTTACCCTTCGGATGATGCTGCACCTCTACCTTGGCCCCTAGCTTCTCTGCCAAGGTCTGTTCCAGATGCTGAATATTGGGATCCTGCAACGAGACCGTTGTTTGAGCGTTGCTGCGATTGAGGCCTGCCGTGTTGCCTGTCACTGTGCTTTCTGCCATAGGCTGTGGATGATTGCCACGGGCTAAGAGCTGTTCGGTTTCGCGCACGGACAAACCCTGTGCGGCAATGATCTCGGCGATACGATGCTGCTCGGCTTCTTTAAGACCCAACAACAATTTTGCGTGCCCCAACTCTAGAAACTTTTGTTCCAGTAGTCGCTGTATCGTTTGTGGCAAGCTAAGCAATCGTAAAAGATTACTCACTGAAGAACGGGACTTTCCAACCGCTTCGGCTGTTTCTTGATGGGTTAAGCTAAAATCCCGCGCCAAGCGATCGAGCGCACGTGCTTCTTCCATAGGGCTTAAATCGGATCGTTGAATATTTTCAATCAGCGCCATGGCCGTAGCAGCCCGTGCTTCGACCTTTTTAACGGTGGCGGGTATGGTGCTAAGACCGGCCAACTGCGCCGCACGCCAACGTCGCTCACCCGCAATAATTTCGTATTCCTCGGGACCCAATTGATTGAGCAGGATAGGCTGGATAATGCCCTGCGCACGAATGGAATCGACCAGTGAGGTGAGATCGCCTTCATCAATACGATCGCGTGGTTGATAAGGCCCAGGACGTATGGTATCCAACGCTATTTCAAACGATCCTTGTGCAGCTGCAGAGGCCTTGGCTGTCGCAGACTGTGATCCGCCCAACAGAGCCTCTAAGCCCTTTCCTAAGCTTCGTTTTTTCTGCGACACCGTAGCCTCCATAGTACCTCCATTGATTAGACTGTTTCGAGTTCTAGCGCTTGTTCAACGCGCAACCCTAAACGCATTAAAAATTCGGTCGCTAAACGTTGATACGCTTCTGAACCTTTGGAACCTCTATCATAAAACAAGATAGGCAACCCATGACTCGGGGCTTCTGCCAAACGAATATTGCGAGGGATCACCGTCTGGTAGATTTTGCGACCTAAATGAGCCACTAATTGTGCAGAAATTTCGGTAGACAGACGATTGCGAGGATCATACATCGTTCTAAGAACCCCTTCTATTTGAAGCCCTGGGTTGAGATCGATGTGAATTTGCTCAATAGTAGACATTAATGCCGATAAGCCTTCTAAGGCGTAATATTCGCACTGCATCGGAATAATCACCCCTTGTGCTGCCACTAAGGCATTTAAGGTGAGCATACTAAGAGAAGGCGGGCAATCAATCAATATAAAATCATAGGCTGTTTCAAGACTGCTGAGCGCTTCTTTTAGTTTCTTCTCTTGATGCGGCGTACGCAATAATACGACTTCTGCAGCGGTTAAATCGCCATTGGAAGGCAACAACGCATAAGTACCCGGTGTCTTAGCAATAATGGCCTCTACCATAGAGGCTTGTCCTTGCAAGACTTCGTTGGCACTTAAGCTTAAATGGTGCTTATCCACACCGCTACCCATGGTGGCATTACCCTGTGGGTCTAGATCAATCAATAAAATGTTATAGCGGATATTCGCAAGCGCAGCGGCTAGATTCACACAACTGGTTGTTTTACCGACCCCGCCTTTTTGATTGGCGAAAGCTATTATTTTTCCCACACTCAATGCCTCTTTATAAAAACAGCGCAGCGTTCACCGATTAATCCTGGCACCTGCAAAGGCTGTATACGTTCTAGTACACCATCGGGCGCTAAAGAACCCCACGCCTCTGTTGGCACTTGACCTTTCATGGCAAGGAATTGTCCTCCCAGTTTACACAAATGTCTGGAGCCTTGCACAAAGGCGGACACCGAGGAAAAAGCTCTGCAAATAACTAAATCGAAACACTCTGCGGGCTCATAGTCTTCAACCCGTGCACAGACTGCCTCCAAACCTGGGATCTTCAAGGATAGTAGCACATGCTTCACAAAGGTTATTTTCTTCTGACGGCTGTCGAGTAAAACACCTTGGGCTTCGGGCCTACAAAAACCTAAAGGGATCCCGGGCAGGCCCGCCCCTGTACCGACATCGATAAAACGAAAGGGTTCTGGGGGTAAAAAGGGCAATAGCACCAAACTATCGAGCAGATGGCGCTGCACCATCTGCAAGGGATCGCGTATTGCGCTCAGATTATGCACAGCATTCCACTGATCTAACAGCGCAAGATAGGCAATCAGTTGTTTTTGAATCGTCGCTTCAATATTTAAAGAGGCCGAGGCTAAGCCCACACGCAAGGCTTCTAGGCATTGGGCTGTTGGAAAAACCCCCACCCTAGCCATTCCCTTTTTTTAGATAAACCAACAGTAAGGTAATGGCTGCCGGTGTCATGCCTGGAATACGCATCGCCTGTCCTAGGGTTTGGGGTTGAACCTTGGTTAATTTTTCGCACAGTTCTTTGGATAAACCCATCACAGCAGCATAATCGAAGTTTGAAGGAATGGATCGATGTTCGTGTTTATGGCTTTGATCAATCTCTTTTTGCTGTCTATCAATATAGCCCGCATATTTAAAGCGTATTTCTACTTGCTCTGCAACGCAGGGATCCAAAACACCGGGACCTATGCCTTGGTTTTGCATCAAGCTTTGATAATCAATCTCGGGCCTTTTTAAGAACTCATCCGCACGATGTTGTTGTGCCTGTGCCTCGCCCACAGCGGGCACACGAACCCAGAGATTCGATAAGCGTTGACTTTCTTGTTCGATCGCTTCTTGCTTTTGCTCAAAGTGCTGCCACTTTTCGTCCGACACTAATCCAAAATGCCGTGCAATAGGGGTTAGGCGCCGATCAGCATTATCTTCGCGCAAACTTAAACGATACTCTGCCCGACTGGTAAACATTCGGTAGGGCTCTGTGGTACCCAATGTGACCAAATCATCCACCAGCACACCGAGATAGCAATCGCTGCGCTTGGGCAGCCAGGGATCCCGTTCTTGCGCTAGGCAGGCCGCATTGATACCCGCGAGTAAGCCTTGGGCGGCTGCTTCTTCATAGCCTGTGGTCCCGTTAATTTGTCCTGCAAAGAATAAACCCGATAAAGCCTTCGTCTCCAAGCTGGGCTTCAGATCTTTGGGATCGAAAAAATCATATTCGATAGCATAGCCCGCACGCGTTAAATGAGCGTTCTCTAAGCCTCGAATAGAATGAATAAGTTCCAGTTGCACTTCAAACGGTAAACTGGTTGAAATGCCATTGGGATAAATTTCTGTGGTGTTTAATCCCTCAGGCTCTATAAAAATCTGATGCGACGCTCTGTCTGAAAAACGAAAAATTTTATCTTCAATGCAAGGGCAATAACGCGGACCCACACCTTGAATCGCACCACTAAAAAGCGGTGAATCGGTCAACCCCCCACGGATAATATCGTGCGTTTGTGGATTGGTATGTGTGATAAAACAGGGTATTTGTGCGGGACGTTCTAGTCCTTTAGCCCAAAAAGAAAAATCGGGCAGCGGGGTATCGCCCTCTTGTTGTTCCATTACAGAAAAATCAATGGTTTTACCATCAATACGCGGAGGGGTTCCGGTCTTTAAACGACCGGTGTTTAGATTCAACGATCGCAATTGCTGTGCAAGCACAAGGGCTGGCGGATCGCCTGCCCGTCCGCCTGCATACTGTGTCTTCCCAATATGTAATTGTCCGGCTAAAAAGGTTCCTGCACTTAAAATGACCGACTTTGCATAAAAATGAAGGCCCCCTTGGGTAATCACGCCTTTCACGAAGGTGCCCTCGATGATCAAGGCATCGACGGCTTGTTGAAAAAGCGACAAACAAGGTTGATGTTCTACGGCATAACGAATAGCCTGTTTGTAAAGCAGGCGATCGGCTTGTACCCGTGTCGATCGCACAGCGGGTCCTTTACTACGATTTAAAAGACGGCATTGGATCCCGCTGCGATGGGCCGCAAGCCCCATCATGCCACCCATCGCATCGATCTCTTTCACCAGCTGGCCCTTACCAATACCACCGATAGCTGGATTACAAGACATCTCTCCCACCGTACCAATATTATGACTGAGGAGTAAAGTATGCGCCCCCATTCGAGCAGAAGCCAGTGCGGCTTCAGTACCCGCATGTCCACCGCCAATCACAATCACATCGAACATCTTTTTAAAGTGCATACTTATTTTCCAATACAAAACGTTGAAAATATTTTTGACAATAAATCATCGGAAGTAAAACGACCGGTGATAACTTCTAAGGCCCTTTGTACCGCATGCAACTCTTCAGCCACCAATTCTAAGGTGCTGTTTGTCTGAGACTGCAAAACGGCCTGTTGTATAAAATGCTTCGCTTCTTTTAAACCTTCTAGATGTCTGGTGCGTGCACTGAAGGGCTGTTCAGACCCCACAGCAAAGCCCAAAGTCTTTTTTAAATGTTGTTTAAAATCTAATAATCCATCACCCGTCTTTGCGGACACACAAAAGGTCGCTACGGCCTTAGTCGCTACTGCCTTATCAGATAAGTTTTGCTGAATCCCATTCGGGGACATACATCCCTGTATTCGACGATTTACCATCCCTGGAATCGACGCCCCTCCTTGGGATTTGGCAAAACTTATCTGTGTTTTTTTCAAATCTATTTTATTATACAAGACCGTGATACCCACACCTTCTTTCATCGAAAAATTGTACGTTTTCAATAAAATCCTGGGATCTTCTTCAAGATCTGCTGCACTGGCATCAATCACCCACACAATATGATCAGCCATGGCAGCCGCCTCTAAGGCACGTCTGATCCCTTCTTGCTCCACAGCATCCTGCGCTTTGCGAAGACCTGCCGTATCGAGTAATTCAATGACCATACCCTCCCAATCAATACGCGAACGCACAATATCCCGGGTAGTTCCTGGAATATCCGTCACAATCGCGGTATCTTGTGCCGATAAAGCATTAAGGAGGCTTGATTTGCCGGCATTGGGTAGCCCCATAATCATCACCGAAGCCCCGCGCGCCATTAAAGCCCCCTGATCGGCTTGTATGATCAGCGTATCGAGCTGTTGCTGCAATGCCTCTAAAGCAGCCGCCATCTGTTCTATTTGCAGAGCTTCAATCGCTTCCTCGGGAAAATCGATCATAGACTCCACAAAGACCCGAAGTTGAATGACATCATCCACAATAGCTTGAACAGACTTGGAAAAATCGCCCTGTAAGGATCGCATGGCCCCTCTAGCCGCTTGCAAAGAATGAGCGTGGATGAGATCGGCGACTGCCTCTGCTTGTACCAAGTCTATTTTATTATTTAAGAAAGCTCTTAAGGAAAATTCACCGGGCGCAGCTAAACGGGCACCCATACGAAGAATGGTCTGGATTAAGGCCTCCATCACGACAGGCCCACCATGCCCTTGCAGCTCTAAGACATCTTCTCCTGTAAAGGAGTGAGGCGCTTCGAAAAACAAGGCAATACCTTGATCGAGCACTTTCTTATCGGTATCCAAAAACCTGCTGATCGTCGCAACACGATGGGTGAGTGTTTTACCTAGAACTTGTTCAGCAATAGTACGACAGTGGGGGCCCGAAACGCGCACAACCCCCACACCGCCATAACCGGGTGGCGTTGCTTGTGCCACAATGGTTTCAAGATCATTTTGCAACATGGCCGCCCGCCGATTTCTCTATCGAACGCGTAATAAACCATTGTTGTAAAATAGAGAGTACATTATTTACAAACCAATATAAAACAAGACCCGCCGGAAAATTAAGAAACATGACGGTAAAGACCACCGGCATAAACATCATAACCTTGGCTTGCATGGGATCGGCAGGTGCAGGGTTTAGTTTTTGTTGGATCAACATACTAGCGCCCATTAAAATAGGCAGCACGTAATAGGGATCCTTTAAAGATAAATCGATAATCCAAGCAAAAAAGGGCGCCTCTCTTAGCTCGACACTACCCAATAACACGTAATAAAGCGAAATGAACACAGGGATCTGAACCAAAACAGGCAAGCATCCGCCAAAGGGATTAATCTTTTCTTTTTTATAAAGCTCCATCATGGCCTGGCTTAGTTTTTGTTTATCCTCTGCATAGCGTACTTTAAGGGCTTCCATTTTGGGTTGCATCGCACGCATATTACCCATCGAACGATAACTGCTTGCAGATAATTTATAAAACAATCCTTTAATTAAAAAGGTGGTAAGAATAATCGCAATGCCCCAATTTTCACTAAAAAGAAACATTTTCTTTAGCAACCAAAAAATAGGTTGGCAGAGGGGCCATAAAATACCGTAGTCTACCGCAAACTCAAGACCCGAACCCAGAACCCCCAGGGTTTCAACAATTTCAGGACCTGCATAGAGCATACTGCTAATCAAACCTTGTTCACCGGCTGGCACTACCACCGGGTTTTTCACGAAACCAACACTATAAATTCCCTGATCTTTTGACGCTTGATACAATGATTTCGATTCTTTAGTCGGGATCCAGGCCGCTACAAAATACTGTTCCACCATGGCTGCCCAACCACCGTCTACCGATTGTTCAAAGGACTTTTTATTCATATCCTTAAACGTTATTTTCTTAAACGGTGTTTCGGGTGTATAAACCGCAGCGCCGGTAAAGGTTTGAACCCCTAAAAAGCCACTGCTGGCTTGCTCGACTTCTTTACGTTTAAGCCGCGCATAGAAGCTCCCTGTATAATTTTCTTTGCTTTTATTATCGATTAAATACTGAACCTTGATGGCATAAGATCCTCTTTCAAAAACAAAACGTTTGGTGATTTTAAGGCCATGGATCACGGGTGCATGCAAATCAACGATTAATTCATGACGGCCATCTTCTAGTACAAAATCAGAAGCGCTGGCTGTTAATTTTGCACGCCCACGACCATGAATATCAGGACCGAACTCACTGGCCAAACCGGATTGGGCAATATAATAGCGCTTCGATGAATCTTCTAAGAGGGAAAATCCTTGTTGTGGCTTGTCTTCGCTTTGTGCGTAGTTTAACAACACCAGCTTTCGTATATCGCCCCCCACCGTATCTAAATCAAGTTCCAGAACATCGGTTTTGACATGCACAACTTCAGCGGTATGATGCCGGTGAGGCAGCGTGGATCCCGGGATTTGTTCTTCAACCGTTTGTGTAGCACTTAAAACTTTGGGAATATCTTGCCTACCTGGCACATTTGCAGCATTCAACCCCTCGGGATCCGACAAAGATCTGCTGGCTTCCGTGGCGCTTACCGAAGCATCGAGGGTCTTATCCTGCACCCAGGCATTGTATAAAAGGCTGCCCAATAGCATGATGGCTGCCAATAAGAAAAATCGATTATTCTGTGTATTCACTAGGACCCCTTATTTTAACGGAACAGCATCAATACCACCGGGATGCCAAGGATGGCATCGCATGATTCTTAAAAACGACAAATAACCACCTCGCACAACACCTAAACGATGAATAGCAACCATCGCATACTGAGAACAATGCGGCTCAAAGCGACAGGGCGCACCTAAGAACCCCGCAATACAGCATTGGTAACACCTTATCCCTGCGATGATGCCGATGCGCAGCGTGCGATTAAGTCCTGCCATTGTTTTCGTAAACAGCTTAGTAACACTCCCGATGGTTTGTCCGCGCAATTACAGCGTACTAGCACCACAATGTCCAGTCCGCTGAGCGCTTGCTGATGGTGCCTAAAGCTTTCTCGAATGAGCCTGCGCACACGATTGCGATCCACAGCATGTTTCATGATGCGCTTCGCGACAATCACCCCCAGTCGTGCACCGGCTGAATGCGGCCGCGCTAGCATGGTAAAATAAGATGATTTTAAACTGATAGGATTCTCAAAAACAGCCGAATAATCGGCCTTGGTCAATAAACGTTTATGTCTCGCAAAATCTAAATTTGGCGTTAACAAGGCTATACAGCCAGGCGTTTGCGACCTTTTTGACGTCTGCTTTTAATGACTGCGCGCCCGCCTCGGGTTCGCATACGCACCAGAAAACCGTGCTTACGCTTTCTACAAATCTTGCTGGGCTGGTAAGTTCTTTTCATCTAGTTGCCTCAATCACATTATAGGGTCCATCTACGGGAGTGGCGACTGTACCGAAATCAAGCATCGGCTGTCAATGGGCCGAAGCGCCTTTGTATTGCGCTTATACACGCCCTCATTATTATTAAGGATCAGGATCTCTTTGATAATAGTGATAAGGGACTGTATAAGGCTTAAAACCCATTTTTATCTATTAAAACAAACAGATACGAAAATTAACACTGTGGATAAGTGAATGCTAAATAGCACCCCTCTGTGGATAAAAAGGCCTTTTTCAGAAAATGCAGGCTGAATCGCAGAAATACACAGTTTGTTGGGTGGACTGTGCACAGTGTTATGGACAGCCCATACACCAAAAATACTGCATGCTGAAAAGCGAAACTAAGCCCAATTTTTGCAAAGTGGCATCGCTAATGCCATTTTGAGTCTCAATGTGGCGGCGGCGATGCCACTTTGCAAAGTTATAGTACTGAACACTGTTTTGTCTTTCTGTTGACAGAAGGCACACAATGTCATACATTTGCGCTATGGCGGAAATATTTAATTTTGATCCCGAAAAAAATGCACAATTGATCCAATTAAGAGGGATTAGTTTTGAAGAGGTTATTGCATTTTTGAATGATACGGGGCCGTTGGAGGTGATTGCACATCCTAATGTAAAAAAATATCCAGAACAGAAAATATATGTTGTCGAGTTGAAGCGTTATATTTACTTGATTCCTTTTGTAGAGCAAAAGGACGGACGGATTTTTCTTAAAACAATTTTTCCGAGCAGAAAGGCAAAAAAACGGTATTTGATACAGCAACGAGAGGTGGAATATGAAACGAAGTAATAAGCCGGTTTTTGATTTAGATGAATATGAGCAAGATCTATCTGACTCTTTCGACAGAGGCGAGTGGAAGAGTGTTGATAATTTAGAAGAAGAAAAATTAAAAGCAAGGCAAGCTGCTTCTAATTATTTTCAAAAAAAGGCGAGGGTAAATATCAGGATGTCATATATTGATCTGGAACATATAAAACAAAAAGCAGCTTTTGAAGGCTTGCCTTATCAGACTTTAATTGCTAGTGTTTTGCATAAATATGCTTCAGGACATTAATTGGTTTTGGGGTTTGGTATGAAATTTCTGCATAAAGATTCAATCATGAAAAACATTACCGATCAAATACTTCTTCATGAATATTGTGAAAACGCATCCAATCTTCCTATGGATGGTGCCTACGCAAAAATAAATGGGTCTTTGGGGCCCAAAATAAACAAATCATTTACAGAGCTCTTTAATTAACGTTGTGGATAAGTAAGCGCCAAATAGAACCCCTCTGTGAATAATCACCTATTTTCTTTCTGAAAAAAGTTTCTTTATTATGGTCCATTATATTTATGATAGTGAGCGGCACTTGTGATAAAGCTTTAATTCGGCTATCCTTTTTTTCATACAACGTATACGATTAGGTGAGTTTATGCAAAGACAAGAGCCATTTGTCCCTCTAAGTACACGAGTTTCCCCTGCAGTACTGGAAAAGTTGGAAAACTTGTCTGAGGTCACAGGAAGAACCAAATCATTTTTAACCTCAGAAGCGATTGAACGTTATGTGGAAGTTCAAGCCTGGCAGTTAAAAGAAATTAAAGAAGCACTAAAAATGGCGGACAGTAAAGGAGTTAAGTTTATTGATCATAAAAGGGTATGTGAATGGATAAGTAGCTGGGGCACTAAAAATGAAAAAAAACGCCCCAAATAAAAGTCCCATGATTATAAAGTGGTTGCCAAAAGCACTTGATGATTTAGAGATATTACGTGAATATATTGAAAATGATAATCCTTCTGCCAGTGAGAAGGTTATACAACACATTATAAAATCACTCGGCTATTTGATAGATAATCCAGAATTGGGGAGGCCAGGCCGAATAATAAATACAAGAGAGCTTCTTTTGTCGGGGTTACCCTATGTGATTGTTTATAAGATAAAAAATAATTTTATAGGGGTTTTACGTGTTTTTCATGGTGCCATGAAATGGTAATTATTTTAAGCGCAAGCTATTATAGACGTCATTCCCTCGAAAGAGGGAATCTAGATTCAGTTGGCAAGGAAATAATCGATGAGATTTCTTCATAAAGATTCAATCATAAAAAATATTAGCGATCAAAATACTCCTTCACAATACGTTAAACATGCTAGCAGGGCGTACCCATAATCCAAAATCGCAATATAAACCGCGATAAATCACCATGGGCTCCAAAGTTTCTGAGTGCCTGGCAGTCCCCAAAACCTGGTAATGATTACCTTTATAATGTTGGTAAAACCCAGGTTCTACAGTGGTCATTATTTTTTTCATAAAAATCTTTGCCCCCACCCCAACCCTCCCCCGCATAGCGAAGGAGGGAGTACTCAATTATTGAACCGGAAAATCAAAGTAAGTATCGGGAAAAGGTTCGTTTGTTAGCGTATAATGCCACCACTCTAAATCAAGATTTTTGAAGCCGTGCTTTTCCATAGAGGCATAATACCACCCCTTGATATCATCTTGACAACCTTTTGATAAGTTGACGATAATCAACCTTAATTATATTACTGTCGATTATGGTCAACATTTTTATGCCTTCTTTATCAAGAATAACGAGCATCGCCCTTAAAACATTGGGTGACATGTTAAGGATTGCTCGCACGGAACGAAAGATCTCTCAAAGCGAGCTCGCTAAAAGATTGAATGTGAGTCGTTATACCGTGATGGCTATAGAAAAGGGTAATCCAAAAGTTGCTATTGGGGCTGTTTTTGAAGCGGCTATGATTGTTGGTATTCCATTACTTGCAGATAATGGTCAGGCATTGAATACCTTTGCACAAAGGGCAATGTGCTTGAGTGCCATATTACCTAAGCGCGTTCGTATGAAACCTGAGACCTTCCATGACGCTTTCTAAGCGCAACGACACAAACTAGGTCTAATACCCGATAGACAGTGGAGTGGACAAAGAATATACACTGCTAAACAAATGCGGAGAGATAGCATGAAAAGTGACCTGACTATTTTTGAGGACTATAGAATTCGTCGTATCTACGATGAGAAGAGTGAGACTTGGTTTTTCTCAGTGGTTGACATCATACAAGCATTAATTCAACAAGCCGACTATCAAATGGCTCGAAAGTACTGGAATAAACTGAAAGGACGTTTAAAAAAAGAAGGCAATGAGTCGGTGACAAATTGTCACCGACTGAAGTTGCAAGCATTGGATGGTAAAAAATACCTCACAGACACGGCTAGTGCCCAAACCTTGTTGCGCTTGGTGCAGTCTATTCCTAGCCCAAAGGCAGAGCCCATCAAGCTCTGGCTAGCGAAGGTTGGTTATGAACGCATGCAAGAGATGGCAGATCCTTCAAGATCTCTAGATAGGGCAAGGGAGACTTGGCAGAAACACGGTCGTTCTACTAAATGGATCCAGCAGCGGATGATGGGACAGGAAACCCGCAATAAGCTGACCGATTATTGGAAAGAACATGAAGTAACAGAGGCAAATGATTTCGCCACGTTAACCAATGTGATTCATCAAGAATGGTCTGAAGTCTCTATTAAGAAACATAAAAACATCAAAGGTTTGAAAGATCAGAATCTACGCGATCATATGACAGAGGCTGAGTTAATTTTTACTGCATTGGCAGAACTGTCTACACGACAAATCGCAGAAGGAATGTGTGCCATTGGATTACAGAAAAATGTAGAAGCGGGGATAACAGGTGGTAGCATTGCCAAAAAAGCCAGGGTGGAACTAGAGCAAAAAACGGGTAGGAAAGTAATATCATCAGAAAATTATCTCCCTGAAAATGTGCAACAAAAGATCATGGAAACCACAAAAGAAAATTGAAGTCGCGCCCAGAGACCCGTTAACACGAAAGAACGTCTGTATAGCGTGTATCTAACAAGTTCCTCATTTATAGTAATAACAGCGCTAGATCTCTAGCGGCAGCCCGTATACACTGTGCCATCAGCTTTTTCTTATGATCCTGTGTTTTTATGAGGGCCTTTTGTGGAACATTCTCTATGGCAACAATGTTTAGAGTGCTTAAGAGATCAGATCTCCCAAGAATCTTTTAGTCAGTGGATTATCCCACTTCAGATAGAAGAGGCTGCGGATGAAATTTTTTTATTTGCGCCCAACCAATATGTTTTGGAGGGCGTTAAAGAACATTACTTGTCTATGATAGAAAACGTGTTAAATAGCTTAAATGCTGGCAAGCCTATACGTGTGTCTTTAACAGTGGGTGCCAGACGTTCTCTGATAGGCAGCGCGGGTCTTAGGCAGCCTGCTGTATCGACCGATCAAAAAAATATCGGCCCCGATTTACATAGTAGCCATTTAAATGCCAGTTTTACCTTCGATAACTTTGTAGAGGGTAAATCCAATCAATTAGCCCGTGCCGCAGCGATGCAGGTCGCACAAAATCCAGGCACTGCCTATAACCCGGTCTTTTTCTGTGGGATATCGGGTGTTGGTAAAACCCATTTGATGCAGGCGATTGGTAACTTTATTGTGAATAACCGAGGGGGGAAACCTGCTGCCAAGGTTATTTACCTACATTCCGAACGTTTTGTGGCAGATATGGTAAAAGCCTTACAGAGTAATGCCATTGCCGATTTTAAAAAGCGCTATCGTTCGGTAGATGCTTTGCTGATTGATGATATTCAATTTTTTTCGGGTAAAGAGCGTTCGCAAGAAGAGTTCTTTCATACCTTTAATGCCTTATTAGAAGGCCAGCAGCAGATTATTTTAACCTCCGATCGTTACCCTAAAGAACTAAGCGGTATTGAGGAACGTTTAAAGTCTCGTTTTGGTGCAGGCTTAACGATTGCTGTGCAGCCGCCCGAATTGGAAACGCGGGTGGCCATTCTGATGAATAAAGCCAAACAATCAGGCGTAGAGCTGGATCCAACCGTCGCCTTTTTTATTGCCAAGCGTATTCGAGCGAATGTGCGTGAATTAGAGGGTGCCTTAAAAAGAGTGATGGCCAATGCTATTTTTACAGGGCAGGTGATTACCTTAGACTTTGTGCAGGAAGCGCTGAAAGATCTCCTGGTGTTGCAGGAAAAATTGTTATCCATCGAAAATATTATTAAGACGGTGGCAGAGTATTATAAAATAAAAGTTTCAGAGTTGCTTTCTAAGCGTAGAAATCGTTCTTTGGCACGTCCTCGGCAATTGGCTATGGCGCTTTGTAAAGATTTAACCAACCATAGTCTGCCCGAAATTGGCGATGCTTTTGGTGGAAGGGATCATACAACGGTGCTGCATGCTTGCAAGGTCATTAAGCGTTTGGTCGAGAGCGAATCGGATATGTCAGAAGATTTTTCGAATTTAAATAGGATTTTGTCTACCTAATTTTAGGGAAAGAGACGCATGCGTTTTAGTATTCAAAGAGAAGACTTTTTAAAACCCTTGCGTGCCGTTGCGGGCGTGGTCGAGCGACATAGACAAACCCCTGTGAATCCCATTCTGGGGCATGTTTTAATACGGGTGCAGAATCAGCGTCTTTCATTGATTGCCACCGATCAGGAAATCGAGCTATTTGCTACAGCAGCACTCAAAGAACCTGTCGGTGTAGAAGGCGAAACAACCGTTTCTATTCGAAAGTTGTTGGATATTTGTGTGGCTCTCCCTGAAGCACAGATTTTATCATTTAGTGCAGAGGCGGGGCGCTGTGTGATTTGTGCGGGGCGCAGTCGATTAACCCTCTCTACCTTGGCAGCGGCTGAATTTCCCGCCTTAACTGAACATGTAGGCGAGCTTCATTTCTCGATTAGCAAAACAAAATTGCGAACCCTGATCGCACAAACCGAATTTGCTATGGCAGAAAGAGATGTGCGTGCCTATTTGAATGGCATGTTATGGGAGATCAAGGCGCAAACACTCTATCAGGTTGCTGCGGATGGGCATCGCTTAGCTTTTGCTTTTGCGGCGATTGATGTAGAGCCAGGACAAGCGATCCGTGTGCTGGTGCCTAGAAAAGCTATTGTGGGGCTGCAGCGCACCTTATTGCAGCGCAGTGAGGATCCGGCTGAAGAGCTTATTCGGATCAGCCTTGGAACGCAGCATATTCAGCTAGAAACGGCCGAAACACGATTAAGCGCTGGATTACTAGAGTCGAATTTTCCAGACTTCTTCCGTATTGTGAATAATGTGGGTGATAAAGTGTTGCTGATATCGCGCGATCAATTAAAGGAAAGTTTGCAGCGTGCTGCGGCCTTATTGGGCGATCGGTCCTCTGGCGTTAGTTTTGGCTTAAGTGAAGGTGCCTTAAAGATTCTGGCAAGAAATGCAGAACAAGATGAAATAGAAGACGATCTGGTTGTGGATTATAAAGGCGAAGACCTGGTGATTAGCTTTAATATTAAATATCTGATGGATTTTTTGAATGTGCTTTCAACTTCGATGCTTCGTTTTAGTTTTTCGGATGCGAATAGTTCTGCACACTTAGTCGGGGTTGGGGAATCGAATGCGGCGTATGTGATTATGCCCATGAGTATTTAAGGTATGCTATTGATCCTATGTTAATCCAAGTTCGAAAAATCTCCCCGGCTTTCAGCCGCCCCCATTTTAGAAAAGTGGGGCTGAAGACTCAGGCATATTGGGGTATGTATATACCTATTGTTTTATAATGCAGCTTAACAGCCTTTCTATTACTAATCTTCGAAATATAGCCCAGGCAGAATTAGCACTGGCTCCCGGTTTTAACCTGTTTTTTGGGCAAAATGGCAGTGGAAAAACCAGTATCTTAGAAGCAGCGCATGTATTAGCGAGTGGCCGTTCCTTTCGATCGATGCATGCACGAAATATTATTCGTGTAGGAGAAGCCTCCTATCGGGTTTCAGGTTTAGCTTCCCCCTTGAAAGAACAAGCGCTTCAACGCCCCATACCTCTGGGGGTTGAGCGTTTTAGCAATGGTACCACCAAGATACGCTTAGCCGAAAAAGACTGCCATTCTATGGCAGAATTGGCCAAAGTATTGGCCCTACAGCTTATCAATAGTGATAGTTACGACCTTTTGGAGGCAGATCCATCCCATAGAAGGCGTTTTGTAGATTGGATGATGTTCCACGTGGAACATTCCTTTCATCCAGTGTGGCAACGTTTTAATAGGGCACTTCAGCAGCGTAATGCGGTGCTGCGCATGGAAAATCAAGGGCAAAATGGGGATATTGCTGCCTGGAATCATGAACTCGTACAAACGGGACAGATCATTGATGCGCAAAGAAAAGCATTATTAGCAGAATTTATCCCGATTTTTTCTGCAAGGGTTTCAGAGCTTTTGGGGCTACAAAAAGAGATTAGTATTCGTTATGAACAGGGATGGCCTGCAGAATATACGCTAGAAGAAGCACTTCTTAAGTACCTACCGCGTGATCTAGCTTTGAAATATACAACGGTGGGGCCACAGCGTGCCGATTTGGAGATTTTAATCGATGGGATTCCGGTTAAATCTTTGCTTTCTCGGGGGGAATTAAAACTCTTTATTGCCGCATTGCTAATAAGTAGGGCTGTGCTTCTTCATCAGAAAGAAGATCGTCGTTGCCTATTTTTAGTAGACGATTTACATGCGGAACTGGATGATCGAGCTGCAGGCACTTTGATTAGGGCTTTATCGAGCTTGGGATCACAGATATTGATTAGCAGCGTATTGAAAGAGTCAGTCAGTGCTTTTCTGAAAGAGGGGGAAGTACGATGTTTTGGAGTGAGTGCTGGAGTGGTTCAGAATATATAATTTGTAGGGTGTTGAAATGTAGGAGCCGGGATCGAGACCGGCTTTGTAGCCCATAAAATGATCATTTGTGTATATGCCTCATTTCTAATGATAGACTTATTACACTTGGAAATGCGAATGAACGGGTCCTATCACTTGCGGCACCCCGTTCGTGCTCGCTATGCAGCGCGCGATCGGGGACCCCGCCTCCAGTGCCACCCGTTGCAAACGTCGCATCTTGAAGTGCAATAGGTATAGATGCCTGTATTTTCCAGTAGATTCTAAATGGCTGGGACATCGTCTTCATTCGGAGCAGGGCTGGCCTCGATCCTGGCTCCTACAGGCTATTGTTTTAAGGTATGTTCCACGTGGAACATTTAGGTTGGATTGATTGAGGTGCTTATTTCTGCAAGAGACGACGGGTTAAAACAGATTCTATATCTCGTCTACCATCAACAATCAGATAAATAAAGACTTTTTGATTGATGATACGGTAAATAAGCCTATAAGGCTTGAAAAATGCTTGGCGGTATTCGTAGATACCAATTTCTTGGAGTTCTTTAGGATAAGTCCCACGCTCTGGAATCTTAGCAAGACTCTCTGTGAGTACTACAAGGTTCTCCAGCACATAATCAGCCTTTTTTTGCGAATCGGCATGGGCAATGTAATCATAAATTTCTGCTAAGTCCGATTCTGCAGAATAGGTGAGAAAAACCTCATATCTCATCAGAGATTGAGGGTCTTTTCTTGCGAAGATGCTGGACTACTTCTGTGATGCTTTTTACCTTGTTAGCTACAATCTCACGATCCCCTAGTGCTAGGATCTTAAGCAAGGCCAAGGTTTCTTGGGCAGCTTCATAAGAGGCAATATCTTGGAGTACAGCTTTAGCCTCACCATTTTGAGTAATAACCATGGGTTGGCGTTGCTCAGCAAGCTCTAAAAAAATGGAAGCAGCATTCGCTTTAAGATAGCTGATGGGTTTAATTTGAGAAGAGTAACGCATATGAGCCTCCACTTGTTCTAGTAGGACCAAATATAGTCCATTAAAAGTCTTAATACAAGCCTGGTCTTATTTTATGTCAACTTGTGGGGCCTCCATCCCGGCCTCTACAGAGCAGTTTTCTCAGGAAATGTTCCACGTGGAACATTTAGGAGGGTATCGTTTTTAATTGTTCACAATAATGTAGAAAAAAATCTTTGTTCCACAATGGAAGGCGTTCAGCCTCTCTGGGCTTTAAAAACTGGGCCACATCTTTTTTGGCATCGATCCAGTCGATACTAAAAATTTTTGCATGTAATTGCTCAAATACCCAATCTTTAGAGAACGTACCCACCGGTTGTTTTTCCCAAGGGCCCGTTTGATAGAGAGCCTGTTCTAGTAAGGCATAATTAATAGGCGTTTTTTGAGTAACATACCAGATAAAGTCGAACCAATCCCGACCTTTTATATACTTGCGACACAGTAAAGCATGGCACTTACCTGCAAATAAACTGGGGCGATCTTGTAGGGTGATAGAGAAAGGATAAGGAAAATCTAAGTATTTCACTTCGAATGTTGAACCTTCAGGGGAATTAATATCAATTTCCAATTTAATTTGAATGCTTTGGGTATCCGAAGTATTTCGAGGATAGCTTAAGCTTAACGATTGCCCAAAAGACCTTTCTTTGAGAAAGGCTTTTTTAATAGCTGTATCAGCTTTAGAGCGGTCCGTTGCCTCTAAATGCAGGCCATAAGCTTCGAATTCTAATTGCATGGTTTGTAGAAACAAAGACCATTGAAAGTTGGGATTTGTTTTCAATAAGATAAAGTCTAGATCTTCTGAAAAACGTGGTAATCCGTAGAGAATTCTAAGACAGGTACCCCCTTGAAAGGCCGCGTATTTAAAAAAATCTGTCCTTGATAAAGCAGCCAAAGCTATTTCTTGGAAAATTTCTTTGAGGGCATTTAATTCATCTTGTTTCGATTGAATATTATACAGTTTTAAGCGATTTTCTAAAATAGGATTCATGAGATCGATAACTCCAGCATAATAGTGCTCATAAATTTTTGCACCCTTTTATTAGGATAACAAGCCGCTAATTGACGGATATCTACAGCATCCACAGTGCTTAAAAGTACTGGTTCGATTCTGAGATCAATCGACATCTCTTCTATATTTTTCCACGATTTTTTATGCACATGGATATAATCAGCTAGGGCTTTAATGGCAGAGGCCATTAGAAAATGTGTATCGTTCAGATCAATCTTTTGCACACCCTCATAAAAATTTTTTAAGGGGGTGGTGGCAAAATGAAACAAACCGAGGGGTGTTTCAAAGTTTCGTTGGCGTTTAGGGGTCACGCTGGTTGTGGTATAGACAGCCTCTGGGATCCACTGGTGGTACGATAAAGCGGATTCAAGGCTGATATAGGAAGGTCCATATAGTAACTGTGCAACCTCATAGAGACTGGGCAGATCTTGTTTATAGGGTTTTCCGATAAGATAAAAGCCTCGTTTTAAGCGAATGAGACTACCTTCTGCTAGGGCACGTTTTACAAGGCCGTAGCGCCCTTGGGTGGAATTTTTCAATAGAATGGCTAGATCACTATCGTGGATCCAGGCTTTTGGCCAGTTCAAAAAAAGGGTTTGTAGTGGTTTTGTCATGAAGATGTTCTTAGGTTTAGACTAATTGCTGTTATTTTAAGATAGACATCCATTTTTTGCAAGATACTGTCACTTTTTGACAGTGTCTTGCAAAAAATGAGATTTGGAATAGATGCATGTCGCAATTTGCAAGTTGCACCTTCAAATTGCAAGATTTGTGTTGATTGATTCGTTAATTTGTTGTTTTATACCGTTGCGCCAGGCATGAGGCCAGAGGCAGTAGGCGGTGTTAATAAAGTTTGTCGGTTCATCAGCATGCCTGCACAGGCCAAAGCCATGAGTGAAAAGGTACCGCTTATGATAAACACCAAAGAGAAATGATCTTTGGCCAAATAGCCGGACAGCGAGGAAGCAGCCATAATGCCAATACCACTGGTGACATAAAAAATACCGATGGCTGTTCCATAATGCATTTTATGAACGGATTTAAAAATCAAGGCTGAGAACACAATTTGTGCCCCCGCACGTTGAATGCCCCATGCGACTAAGCCTAAGATACTCAAGAACCATAGCGATAAGTCCAGATGGTAAAAACAAAGATTAAACAGGCTTAAGGCCCCAATCGTTATGTAGAGCATACGTTGCAGGCGCCCTCGGTCAATTTCAATGCCTATAAAGGGAGAAGTAATCAACATTGTGGCATTAAAAACTGCAATGGCGGAAAGGTAAAACCATTCAGGTAGGCCTTTATCTTTAAGATACATCATTAGCAATCCATCGTTAAAGCGACCCATAAAGAACAAGAAAACAAGGAAAAGGATGGGGGCTGTTTGCGTAAATACGCGACCAAACTCCTTGAGTGAAAAGCTGTCGCTTTGAGTGCCTTTGGAGTTTAGAAAAAATGATCCAATAAAAGCGGGGAAAACCAAAGCGCAGCAGATTATGACAAACAAGTTGAGATTATCGATAAGGGGGCCTATAAACAGCGTAGATATGCTAACAATGAGGGGGCCTAGTACGCAGCCAAAAGTCTTAGACATGCTCAGCAAACCCAGCGCCATACCTTTGTTTTTAGCGATCTCGGCCACAAAGGCATCTCTGGGAGAGGCGAATGAACCATTGGCAATACGTTCTAGGGTCTTGGCGAATAAGACAGCCCAGGGGGTTGGCAGGAACAGTAAAAGCTTGGAACCCATGGCCAGGCCTGTGGATCCAATGAAAATAATCTTTCTGTTTTTAATTTTATCGAAAAGGACGCCATTGACCAAACGGAAAATATTGGAAAAAAGCTCTGTAGAACCTTCTAAAAGACCTACGACTAAGAGCGATAAACCCAGGGAGTCTGTAATAAGAAAGGGGATAATAGTCATACCAATGGTGGTTGAGATGGCTAACAAAAAATTGATAAAAAGTATTAAATACATGCTATACAACCCCTTATTCGATGGGCTATTGGAAGGCAAAATGCCTCCTTTGTCAAATACGATTGCAGGATTCATCTACGAGGGGTTTTATCTGGCTATTTTTCTAAAAAAATGTCATGATTCACAACGTTTTACCGAAAATTTGGAAGTATCATGAGCGACCCAACCCCTACAGAAAATAGTTACGACTCTTCGAGTATTAAGGTCCTGAAGGGCCTTGATGCGGTCCGTAAGCGTCCTGGCATGTATATTGGCGATACCGACGATGGTAGTGGCTTACACCATATGGTGTTTGAGGTTGTGGACAATGCGATTGATGAGGCTTTGGCTGGTCATTGTACGCATGTTGAAGTGATTATCCATCCCGATGAGTCGGTGACCGTGAAAGATAACGGACGTGGTATTCCAGTGGATATGCATGAAGAAGAAGGACGTTCCGCCGCCGAAGTCATTATGACGGTCTTACATGCGGGCGGTAAGTTTGATGACAATTCCTATAAGGTCTCGGGTGGTTTACATGGGGTAGGTGTGTCCGTGGTAAACGCCTTGTCCGAAGAGCTGCATTTACGTATTCGTCGCAATCACTGCGTGTACGAGCAGACTTATTATTTGGGCGAACCACAACAACCTTTAAGAAAAACAGGAGAAACCGAAGCTAGAGGGACAGAGATCCGTTTTAAACCCAGTGCCACCATTTTTACCAATATAAAATTTAGCTACGATATTTTAGCCAAGCGTCTGCGAGAGCTTTCCTTTTTAAATGCAGGCGTTAAAATCCATCTTCTCGATGAACGATCGAATAAAAGCGATTTATTTGAGTATGAAGGGGGTATTAAAGCTTTTGTAGAGTATTTACATCGCAATAAAGTAGTCGTGCATCCACAAATTTTTTATTTTACGGTGCAACGACAAGATATGACAGTTGAAGTCGCCATGCAATGGAATGATGCCTACCAAGAAAACATTTTTTGTTATACCAACAATATTCCTCAGCGTGATGGGGGCACCCATTTAGCGGGGTTTAGAGGGGCTTTAACCCGCACATTGAACAACTATTTAGAGCAAGAAGGGTTTTTGAAAAAGGATAAAATAGCCACCACGGGCGATGATGCGCGCGAGGGGTTAACGGCGGTATTGTCGGTGAAAGTGCCTGATCCAAAATTCTCCTCACAAACCAAAGATAAATTGGTGTCATCCGAAGTGAAACCTGTGGTTGAATCGGCTATGTCAGAGCAGTTTCAAGCCTATCTTTTGGAAAATCCTCAGTCTGCCAAAGCCATTGCCGCTAAAATGATTGATGCGGCCCGTGCGCGGGCGGCGGCACAACGTGCACGTGAATTAACCCGTCGTAAAGGGGCTTTGGATATTGCAGGCTTACCCGGTAAATTAGCCGATTGCCAAGAAAAAGATCCAGCCCTTTCAGAAATCTATATTGTCGAGGGTGAATCAGCCGGTGGCTCTGCCAAACAGGCACGCGATAGGCGTACGCAAGCTATTTTGCCGCTCAAAGGTAAGATCTTAAATGTGGAAAAAGCACGCTTTGATAAGATGATATCCTCCGTTGAAGTCGGCACGCTGATTACAGCCCTGGGTTGTGGTATTGGGCGAGACGACTTTAATCCCGATAAACTACGCTACCACAGCATTATTATTATGACCGATGCCGATGTGGATGGTTCACATATTCGCACCTTGCTTTTAACCTTTTTCTATAGACAAATGCCCGAGATTATTCAACGCGGACATGTTTTTATTGCACAACCACCCTTGTATCGGGTGAAACGTGGCAAGCAAGTAACCTATGTGAAAGATGATAAAGATCTCAACGATTACCTTATTCGCATCGCTTTGGAAGATGCACGGCTTTTTGTGAATCCCGAAGCACCTCCCATTTCAGGACTTGCTTTGGAAAATTTAGCGAAGCGTTACAGCGCTATCATGGATCTGATCCATCGTCTATCTTATCGCTATCCAGCTGCTGTTTTAGAGGCTTTATTGTATGTAGAACGCTTAGAGCCTGAACGCTTGCACGATAAAGCCATCATGGCGCATTGGTTAGAAAGTATACAATTGCAATTAAAAAACACCGCAGAAGCGGGCTTGTTTTTCGAATTGTTTTTATCAGAAGATCTAGAACATAAAGCCTATATGCCCAGTGTAAAAATTACGACGCATGGTGTGGATAGCCATTATCATTTCCAATATGATTTCTTCTCAAACAGCGATTATCACACCCTTGCAATCTTTGGTGCAGAAATTAGGCAGCTACTAGAACAGGGTTCCTTTGTACAGCGTGAGGACAAAGAGCTCAGGGTTGGCACCTTTAAAGAAGCCCTTGCTTGGTTAATGGATGAGGCCAAAAAAGGCCAGCAAATCCAGCGTTATAAAGGTCTTGGAGAAATGAATCCTGATCAGCTCTGGGAAACCACCATGGATCCGAATGTGCGACGCATGATGGTGGTGACCATTGAAGATGTGGTGGCGGCCGATCAGATCTTTACTACTTTAATGGGCGACAATGTTGAGAGTCGCAGGCAGTTTATTGAGACCAATGCATTGTTGGTGGGGAATCTGGATATTTAAAAATACAAGCAAATATAGGTTTAGGGTTATTCTATGCGTCTTCGTCGTTTTGAGCGAGACACTATCGTTGGCACTTTTCAATCACTTTTTCCTGTAGGGGATACCTTGTGGTTGTTTGGTTCTAGGGTTAACGACAGTCATCGTGGTGGAGACATTGATTTATTTATAGAATCCACGCTCGATCATGAATGTCTTTTTTCTTTAAAAATACAGTTTTTGAACGATCTTAAGAAAAAAATAGGGGACCAGAAGATAGATATTGTGGTGCGTTCTTTGCAAGACGAACAGATTTTACCTATTTATGAAGAAGCGCGAAAGACGGGAGTGAAATTAGTCATGAACGATCTAGAGAGACTAAAAGTGGATATTGCCATATGTGACGTGCACGCTCAAAGAATTCAACAGGGCTTAGATCATTTAAAACATTTGCTACCCATTAAAGCTGTGCAGCTACAGGATCTTTCTATTGAAGAAATTAGTTTTTTAGAACTGCTCAATAGCCGTTTTTCTAAACTGCAGGATAGTATTGGCAATAAAGTTTTTATACAATTATTGAAGTTGCTCCAAGAATATGAAGAAAATAATAGTTTTATTGATATTCTTAATCAATTAGAAAAATTAAATATCATAGAAAGTGCTGTTTTTTGGCAAAAAATGCGAGCTATTAGAAATCATATTGCTCATGAATATCCTGGGTTGCCGCTAGAACAGGCCAATCAAATGAATGCTTGTTTTAAGGCAGCACAGGAATTAATCGTTTTTTGGCAAGCATTAAAAGGATATATGGCCAAGAAATTTTCTTTGTGAAAGTTTATCCGATTATCCTTGTTCACCCTCTGTAACTACTTTACCCTGATCATTCTGGATAACCGCCCATAAAACCGATTCCATTTGCTGGCGCATCATGGTTGCAGCAAAACAGTTTTGTACGTAAGCCAAGCCCCCAGCACCCATTTGTGCCATGCGAGGTTCATCGTACAATAAATCGAGGACTAGCTGACTGAGTTGTTTATCATCATCTGGTTCAAACATAAGGCCAGCCCCAGCCTTCTCTACAATGCGCTGTGCCTCACCTCGGATGCCACAGAGCACTGTTTTGCCACAGGCCATGTAATCGATCAACTTGGTTGGAATCGCACCATCAAACAAAGGAATATCCCGTAGCGTCACCAAACACAGATCGGCTGCATTGATAAACAAACGCGCTTCATGTTTAGGGACGGGTGGAAGCACCAGAACATTTATTAAACCAAGTGCGGAGACCTGTTTTTCAGTTTCAAGCCGCTTCATACCATCGCCGATTAAGACAAAGAGAATATCTTGTTGTGCCTGCAGTCGTTGTGCACTGCGCAGTATCATGGGAAGGTTATTGGCTTCACCCAGTGCGCCAAAGTACAAAACAATTTTCTTGTCCTGCCAACCGTATTTCTGACGGACAAACGCAGCGCCTAAGGGATCAGGGTAAAGCTTGTCAAAATCCACACCACAGGTGATGCGTTCGACTTTGCTTTTTGGCCAACCCCGCATACAGATATCATCATGGATCCCTTCAGTCAGCGCGATGATCTTTTGCGACTTGTTATAAAGCAGTCGCTCCATCCAGCCCATAATGCCTATGAGTGGCTTGTTTTTCAATATTCCCATCTGTATAGCGGATGCAGGCCATAGATCACGGACCTCCATGACAAAAGGGATCCCTCGTAATTTGCAAATAATCCAAGCACTGAACATTGGGAAAATAGGTGGTGAAGACGCCAATAGCACATCGGGTTTGTCGATGGTCAGCAATCCTAGTGGGCAAGACAAGGAAAAAGAAATAAAGCTTAACAAACGTCCCCAATAACTGCGGTGCAATTCGGAATAGGTATAGGTTCGCACCACATTGACTTTGTCGTCGCGTTCCTTTCTGATAATGCGTCGGTACCAAGGGAGCGTTGGCATATTTTGTTTCATATAACCCGTTTCACCGGATACCACGGTCATTTCATGGCCGCGCTCGGCAAGAAATTGTGTCAATTCATAAACCAAAGAGTGTCCAGGTGCACTGTGCCCTTGATAGTATTGATAGACAACAACAATCTTCATGCTAAAGCCTTGTAAATGTCTAATAACTTCTTTTCTTCTGCTTCCCAGCAGATCGTCTTACGTACCGTTGTAAGATGAGCCTTCCAACAGGTAAAACGTTGTTCATCCGAAAAAAAAGCATCCATCAATAAGGCAAGCTTTTTAGGGGTGCTGGTATCGCCCACGAGACCGATCGCCTGCCCTTCGACGATTTTTCGAATTTCAGGCAAATCACTGGCTAGAATTGGGATGCCCGCTGCAATGAATTCGAATAGTTTGTTCGGTGTGCAAAGATGATTATTCAAGCAAGTTGCTTGATAGGGAATCACGCCGGCATCGGCTTGCGCAGTCAATGCCACCAAATCTTTTTGTGCCACAGCTGGGTGGAAAAAAACTTTCCGATCTAATACTTTTGAGCGTGTCTTTGTTTGGAGTGTTTTCAACAAAAGTCCATCACCCAGTATAATAAGCACCACCGAGGCATGCTGAACATATTGCATAGCCTCCAGCAGCACCTCCAAGTTGCGCTCTGCTGATAGGCCACCTTGAAACAACAAGATTTTTTTGTCTGTTGTCAGATTAAATAGTGTATGAAAAAAACCTGTTTTTATAGGCGTATTGCAGGAACGTTCAGCGTTATAGATTACCTTTATTTCAGCAATGCCATATCGTTTTTGTAATGCCAGGGCAATCGACGGATTGACTGTGATAACCGCATTGCACGCACCAATATACTTGGCTTCAATCTGGGCCCAGCGTTGTTTCTCACGGGAAGAAAATGATTGCTCGCTGTAAAGTTCATGGCTGTCATAAACCAGTCGTGCACCACATCGATCTGCCACCTGCTTTGCAAGGGGCAGTATTGGAAGATCGTGCGCCACGAAAACACGGGGCGCATAGCGAGAGGCTGTGCTGTAGAAGAGCTTTGTGTAAAACGATTCCTGATCGACCAGATAGCACCAAGCTTGGCGCTTCATCCAGCGCATCAAGCGACCATTCATGGGCATGTGCTTACGTACCCAGCGATAGGCATCCAGCACCCGATTTTCCTGTTTGGCATCAATAGCATCAGAACCGATTCGGACCACACGCGGATCCTCATTCATCTTAGTATCCAGTGGCATCGCAATAATCGTGACCTTCCAACCTGCAGCCTCCAGGCTATCTGCTTGAAGGAGAATGCGTCTGTCAATTTGACGGTCGGTTGTTAGCATGACGATGCTTGGCTGTGATTGAGTCATATTAAATGCTTGCCCTAGGCTGATAACGGTTCATTATTTACCCAATCTCATCGATAAATTGTTGGTGCCATAACTCCAGACTTAGCAAAGCCCAGAGGTTGCGTCCATAAGCACTTTGCGAATCGAGTACAGCATCGATGGACAGACCATTACTAAGATAAGAACGCGTGCGGGCACGTTGTGAACCCAGTATATCGCCAATGAAATCCCTTGCAGGACCACCGCGTTTAAGCCAAAGGTTTAAAGGCACGGGAAAGCCCATTTTGTCTTTCCGCTCACGGATGGTAGCGGGTAGATGATTCGCAGAAACGACCTTCAACAAACGCTTCAATTCACCGTTACGGAACTTGATGTTAGCAGGAATGGTCGCGACGAACTCTACCAGCGGATGATCCAGCAATGGTACGCGGGCCTCGACCCCATGTGCCATGCTCATGCGATCTTCGACCTGTAACAGCACAGGCAGTAGGGTCTTGAAGTCAAAATGCGTCATGGCATCAAAATACGATTCCTTCCCCACATTGTTACCCCAGAAAATACTTTTGAAGTGTTCAAAAGTCGCCTTCTGGTTGATGACTTCAGGGGCGAGAATACTACCAAAAGTATTGGCACGGTTCACCAAACGCCAGTAACGCTCATCACGTTCACCAAACAAACCATTTGCCCAAAACTCGCTTAACAGGGGTTTATATTGACGCAATGTCTCAAGGTTTGGAATGATCGACTCGTAGGAGACAAGGTAGTTGCCATTGTGTAGCGTGCCATCAATAGCCCCTTTAATGCACTGCTCAAAATAGGCTATTAGATAGCGCGCATAACCGCCAAAAATCTCATCACCGCCTTGTCCGCCCAGCACAACCTTGATATGTTGGCCAACCTGTTTGGAAACGATATACTGCGGGAAAGCGCCTGGCCCGGCACTTGGTTGATCCAGATGCCAGATCACTTTAGCGATATGGTCTACAAAATCTTGTTCAGCGATGTCGACCACCTGTAATTGCATGTTCTGTATATCTGCCAAAGCGCGAGCATAGTGTGACTCATCAAAATCTAGACCATTACCTATAAAACGGCCGTTGAATACTTTGAACGGGCTATTTGGCCGCAGATCGCGGGCCAGCGATGCTAACAGGCTAGAGTCGATCCCACCGCTGAGGTAGCTTCCAATCTCTACATCGGCGCGCAAATGTACGCGTACAGCATCATATAAAAGCTCCCGCAGACGATCGCTAAACCATTCCTCGCTGTGCGCGTAGTCTATCGCGTAATGCACTTCCCAATAACGTTGCAGTTTGAGTTGCTGGCCAGGTGAAAATAGCGCGAAATGCGCGGCAGGCATTTGCCATACACCCTCCATCAAGGTCTTTTCGCCCAGACAAAATTGAAAAGTAAAATAATCGGAGAGTGCTTCGCTGTTGACTGTGCGCTGATCAAGAAAAGGCAATAGAGCCTTCATCTCTGAAGCAAAGTACAGACCAGCAGCCGTCTTGGCCCAATAAAGCGGTTTAATGCCTACTCTATCCCTGGCAAGAAACAACGTTTGTTCGGCCGAATCCCATAGTGCAATGGCGAACATACCCCGAAAACGGTTGAGACAATCCACACCCCATCGTTGGAATGCACGCAATATAACCTCGGTATCGGAGTGGGTACGAAATAGATCTTCACCCAGCTCCATCCGGAGCTCAATATAGTTATAAATTTCACCGTTATAGATAAGGGTAAAGCGCCAATCATCGCTGTGCATGGGTTGAGCGCCTGTCTGCAAATCGATGATTGAAAGCCGTACATGTCCAAGCCCCGTCTGCCCGTTTGCAGATACCCACTTGCCCGTGCCATCGGGCCCGCGATGGCGAATACGCGTTAAACCCGAGTCAAGCTC
>JAGOUJ010000039.1 GCA_018061325.1 Gammaproteobacteria bacterium | reverse complement strand
TGACTTCCGAGACGGTATCTCGCCGCCCTTTTTTGCCCTCACCCCCCGGCCCTAGACGGGCCGGACCCCCGCAAAGCGGGGCGAGGGGAACACTTCGACACTTACCGTATTTCAAATAAAGTTTTTTTGAATGAATATTGGCATGAATGGAAATACATGCTAAACATTTAAGAAAATAACAAACACCTGTTGAACAACAATTATGGTTGGCTCTTAAAGGACATCGATTTTGTCAGTATAAATTTCGTCGACAAGTGATACTGGGTCCTTATATTTTTTAGTGTTACGATTTTGGAACTATGAAGTTTTAGAGAACTGGTCCGGTGTTTTACATAAAATTTATCTAGTATTACAATCCCTGTCAATGACTAAAGTGGTAAATATCGGAGCGTTCCCCTCGCCCCGCTTTGCGGGGGAGGGGTCGACCGCTTTAGCGGTCGGGGGTGAGGGCAAAAAAGGGCGGCGAGCCGTTACAAATCAGGTTCTAAGGGATCGATTTCTTATCCTTAAAATAATTCAGCAGCTTTAACAACACCTTACTATGCACCCTTTGCCCCGATAGATGCAGCTGCCAAATCGCCACATCGGGAAAAGTAAAATAGAACTGTAATAATTTAAGGGTGTTCGTGTCAGTGCTTTTTTCAGATTCTATGCGCTGTAAAGTCACTAAAGGAATATCGAAAGCAGCTGCCAAATCATGCTGTGTTAGGTCTAAAGTTTCGCGCAATATTATAACATCCTTTGCAGAGAAATCAGCTTTGTATACGGGTTCGAAGATAAAAGTAGAAGGTCCTCGTTTACCAATTGTTCCAAGCAAAATAATAGGGTTTTTTTCATGGATGTCGATACCTTCCGATGCACAATAGTCCTTATAAGCAGGATTAGCCTTCTCGGGTATTCTATCTAGAAATTCAGGAAATAATTTTCCTGGAGGGGAATGATGAACTGTTTTAAAAAGGGTTAGATTGGGACCTAAAGGGATAGCATTTTTTGCATTCACATATTTTTTTTCATAGCATAGTGTGTAAATATCCTTTTTTTTATCATAGATCAATGTGCCCACATAAATTCTACGTTTCTTTAGCTCATGAAAAATCTGTAATGTATGCGGATCTTTTTTAGGATTAGAGGCCATGGCTTAACTCCTGATATCTAAAGACGTCAATCTTATTATGATATCTATAGATGTCATTATTGTCTATCTTTCCTTCGATTATCCCATAAACGGTCGTCATCCCCACGAAAGTGGGGATCCAGTCCCAAAAGAGGCCTGATTGCATGCTGGATTCCCGTTTTCACGGGAATGACGGTGGCGTGGGGGTGATTGGAAGAATGTTATGATAATATCCTCCTGAATCTATGGAATCATCGTTTAAGCCCGAAGGGAGTTTTTACTTGTCTATTTTGCAACACTGTTTACCCCATCATGCCATCAGTATTTTTGCAGGATGGCTTGCTAATAGTACGATTCCATGGCTTAAGAACTTACTGATTCGCTATTTTCTATCGCGCTATACCGTGAATATGGCAGAAGCTGAACAGCCCGATCCTTTTCAATATCCCAGCTACAATGCTTTTTTTACCCGAACCCTCAAAGCCGAAGCCAGGCCTATTACAACGGGTGTACACGATGTGATGAGCCCTGTAGATGGTTATGTGGGTGAATTCGGGCCTATACATAATGCCCAACTTATTCAAGCCAAAGGGCAAACCTTTACGGTGGATGAATTACTGGGTGTACCGAGTAATCCTGCCGGTTTTCAAGCACCGAAGGCGGCTTCTTTGTTAGACAAGGCTTTGCATCACAGAGAGAAAGAGACTCATTCTTATAACGATTGGCACAGGCAGGATCAGGAAACCGTCATACAACAGGCGGCTCGTTTTAGACAGGGTTCTTTTATCACGCTGTATCTAGCACCCCACAATTATCATCGCGTTCATATGCCTTTTGATGGTCATTTATCCCAGATGATTTATATTCCAGGGCGTTTGTTTTCCGTGGATTTTAAAACCTGTGCTTCGGTGCCACGTTTGTTTGCACGCAATGAGCGTGTGGTCGCACTCTTTGAAACGGCGGTAGGGCAGATGGCCGTTATTTTTGTAGGTGCGATGATTGTGGGTAGTATTGAAACCGTGTGGGCGGGGACCGTGGGTCGATCGCCTGTCTCAAAAGGTCCACAGTATTGGTCCCATGGTTCCAGTATTTATTTTAAACGGGGTGAAGAATTAGGCTTATTTAGGCTAGGTTCTACCGTGATCGTGCTGTTCGAACATCAGACCCTTGCTTTTGAAGCAATGCTGGGGGCCACGCATCCGTTATGCATGGGGCAAAAAATAGCGACCGTAAAGCCGCTGTGATCTACCGCCCTCGCTTAGACTCTTTCAATACCAAAACTTAAGGTTTCAGACAGATCCTGCAATCCCTCTTTTAGCAACAACAAGCGATCAAGTCCCAATGCAATGCCGGCACACGCTGGCAACCCTGCTTCAAGGGCTTCGAGTATATAGGGATCAATCGGAATAGCAGGAAGACCGGTTTGCGCACGTCGCACGCAATCTGCCTTAAACCGTTGGCCTTGCACGGTTGCATCACGTAATTCGTGATAGCCGTTGGCCAATTCGATACCGCGCACATACACCTCTACACGCTCTGCCACCTCTACACCATCTTCGCGCTTGCGTAGGGTTGCCAGTGCTGCTTTAGAAGCGGGGTAATCATCAATCAATACAGGTCTATCAAAACCCAGTGTGGGTTCAATACAATGCGTCATCAAAATATCTAACCAGGCATCCACATCCAGATCCTGTGCTGCAAGGGTGCTGAGTTGTATGTGATGCGTTTCTGCACAGGCTGCAAGGGTTTGCACGGTCGTGTGGTGTGGATCAATGCCAAGCGTGTCTCTAAAAAGCGTTTCATACGATAGTCTGCGTGCTTTGGGTGTGCCTAAAATCAAGGCTAATAGATCGTCTACTTCATCCATTAAAGCGTGGAGATCAAAACCCACCCGATACCATTCTAATAAAGTAAATTCTGGATTATGTAAGCGTCCCGATTCTTCGCCTCGAAAAGCTTTGGCAATTTGATAGATAGAACCATACCCCGCGGCCAGCAGTCGTTTCATCGCATATTCGGGTGAGGTTTGCAAATAATAGGGATCGTTCGGTAAGGGTGCAGACGATTGATACAATACCGCAATAGGATGGAGTGTTAGATCGGTCGCAGCACTGCGACACATCAGGGGCGTATCCACTTCTAAAACGTTTCGTCGTGCGAAAAAAGTTCGGATTTGCGCCAATACTGTGGCGCGTATTTGTAGTTGGGCGAGGCTTGCGCTCGGTTTCCAAAGAGGTGAGGGATGGGACATGCTTTAGTCTTTGGCCCGGGAAACATAGTCTCCCGTACGTGTATCCACTTTAATGAGCTCGCCTATCTGTATAAACAGCGGTACCCGCACGACCGCACCGGTTTCAAGGGTTGCAGGCTTACCACCGCCGCCGGAGGTATCGCCCTTTAAACCCGGATCGGTCTCGGTAATTTTCAAGACCACAAAATTCGGAGGGGTGACGGTGATGGGCACATCATTCCACAGCATCACATTGCAAAGTGCTTGTTCTTTGAGCCAAAGAGCCGCTTCTCCAATGACTATTTTGTCTAATTCGTATTGTTCGCTGGTTTCGACCACCATAAAGTGCCATCGTTCACCATCGTGGTACAGATACTGCATCGGTTGTTCCACAACATCGGCCGCCTCGAGGGTCTCGCCAGATTTCATGGTTCTTTCAATCACGCGGCCATTTTTTAAATGGCGAAATTTCACCCGGCTAAAGGCTTGTCCCTTACCCGGTTTGACAAATTCGTTCTCTAAAATGACATAAGGATCGCCGTCCATCATCACTTTAAGGCCGCTTTTAAACTCATTGGTGCTATAGGATGCCATGGCGCCCATCATAGCGCAGGCATCCCTCGTAATACAACCATAGACCCTCGTCTCAGGGTCCGGACAACCCAGCTTTTTGCGCTATACTCAGAAGTATGGACATCACAACCGGGCCTTTAGGTCTTAGCATTCCTGTTCAAAACGCTAACGCTGCCACCACAGTGAAGTTCACGCCATCCGATATTTTGAACTGGCGCAATGCCCTAGAAATAGCCGATCTGTCCGTGACGACCAAAAAGCTTTACCAGGTCATGCGCGAGGGTAGCGGGGCACCTATTGACCCCAAAGACCGTTTAGAGATTTTGGAGCTTTTGCGTCCTACGGTACAGTTTATTTGTCAATCCTTAAGTAAACACTATACGAATCAACCCCATGCCTTAAAGCATGAGCAATTTGTGATTGCCAATCTCTCGCAGACCTTGCAGATGGAGATGGCTTATGGCTATAAAATGATTATTGAGCAAGCAGCGGCTACCGGTGCCAGCGCTGATCTCAAAGCAAGCCTCTTACCCATTGCCATCCAGCGTGTATTCTATTATTTCTCACAGATCTTGCTGCGTAGCTACAAAACTTACTCCAAGCCTCCCAGCGATCTGTGGCGTGAACTTCACCTCCTTTACAAGTATGTAAGACATAACCTACCCCACCGAGAAGATCTCATCGATGAATATAAACGTATTTTGCTTTTTTCTGGTGGTTACCCAACTAAATTGCGTCAGAATGAACAGGAAGCCCTTTATAGAGGCACAGAGACTTGGGCATCGATGGCGACCTTAGGGAAAAAACCTCCCGATACAGGGGGGGCAGGTTATTTGATTGTGGATACCGAGGCCGATCAGCCGCCCCATGACCCTTCCAGAGGGCAGATGGCCTTTTCGGATAGTTGTGAAGTGTTGTCTGTACTTGCGATTGCCAACCGGTTAAAAAATCTGCTCT
This sequence comes from Gammaproteobacteria bacterium, assembly GCA_018061325.1. Lineage (GTDB taxonomy): Bacteria > Pseudomonadota > Gammaproteobacteria > UBA6186 > Azoamicaceae > CADEGZ01. The sequence goes on along the minus strand of JAGOUJ010000039.1, from coordinate 8,330 downwards.
CCCTCGTAGAGCCGAATGAGTTGCAATCTAGAATGTCGCATTATAACCAAGCCGAGTATGCGATCCCCACAAGCGTCTTAAGAAATTTGGTGAAAATATGGGGTATGCCAAGCCCGCGTATGCAAGAACGTGAGCCCCAAGATCAGTCCGCACAGATCTGTATTGGGCTTAGAGCAACCCATTTTCATGTAAACCATGCACGGGTTTTTCAAATGCCTAGGACAGAGCCTGCCACAGAGGGAACAGTGGCACCGGGCACCGGCCCTGTGCCTTGGGTAGCAGAACTCGAAAAGACCGATGAACTAGGGACGCATATCGATTTTTCTGCGGTGAGCAGCGCTGTCCCTGTGGATAACACCGAACGCTATACTTTTTATCCTTGTACGATTGTGAATGAAACACCGACGGGTTATTCCTTAGTGTTAGGGGGTGCTATTTTTTCTGTGCTGCAGGCCGGCGAAGTATTAGGGCTTACAAGAGCTGATCAAGCACCCGATAGGATAGAAATCTGTGGTGTGCGTTGGCTGCAATATGAATCAGACACCTTACGTTTAGGGGTAGAACGTTTATCCAGTGTTGCCAAAGCCGGTGCCCTACAGTTAATCAAGAATCAAAAAGTAGTCGGCGATTATGTTCGTTGTTTACTGTTAGAATCGAGCCTCTTAGTACCTACCTTACCCTTTAAAAAAGGCGATCGTGTCAATCTGCTGGAAAGCGAGCTTGAAAAACCCAAAGAATATCTTTTGAGTGAATTAGTAGATGCCACGGGAGGGTACAAATGCTTTCAGTTTGTTCATAAAAAAACATCGCTCGATAATACAGCCCTCAATAAGAGTGAAACACCCAAACCGCCAAGCCATCCCGTGCAAGCCACGCCACCCACCCCAAGCACCACCGACAAAAAAGATCCTTTCGACGATATTTGGTCTCATCTTTAGGGAAGCTCCCCTTATGGCGGACTATTCTAGAGCTACTTGCAATGTATATCACTAAGTGATACCCTAAAGAAATATATAGAATTTTCAAAGTCCCTACTTTTAGCCGTTGGATGAAGAAAGCCAAATTGAGTGACCAGGCCCTAAAAGTAGCTGTTGGCGAGATGAAAGAGGGATTAATTGATGCAGATCTAGGTTCTGGGCTGATCAAAAAACGGGTAGCCTTACCAGGTGTTGGTAAACGTAGTGGGGCCAGGACGCTGGTTGCTACAAATAAGAAGGGACGTTGGATTTTTTTGTTTGGCTTTGCAAAGAACGAAAAGGCAAACATCACGATGAGAGAGTTAGAGGTATTGCGTTCATTGTCAGTCGATTTTCTGAATTTTTCAGAAAGTGAAATAGATCATGCAGTAGCGGGTTCTGCATTATTGGAGGTTCTTTAAATGCGTGAAAAAGCAAAAATTTTGACCAAAAACAGACTATTGGATGAAGTCCATGAGACAGCCAAAGGTCTGCATCAAATGGGTCTTATTGATAAAAGAAAAATGGAAAAATATGATTTATTTTGTCTTAAAAAAATACCGAACTACAGTCCAACAAAAATTAAAACATTGAGAAAGCGGTATCATTTAAGTCAAGCCGTGTTGGCTGCTATCATTAATACGAGCCTTTCTACCGTGCGTCAATGGGAAATAGGGGATAAGCATCCCAGCGGCCCTTCTATGAAATTACTGAACATTTTGGATAAAAAAGGGATTAATTCTTTAGTTGCTTAGCACTTAAGCAACGGTGCAGCACAAAGGGCTCTGTATTTACTATTTCATCCCGAAGTTTATTCCAGGTTGGTTAAAAAAAACTTTTTAGTGCCCACTTTACCGTATTGCTGCACTAGCACAAGGAGTTTAGCCTTCTCAAAATGATGTAGTTGTTTGATCACATTTTTTTTGACAGCTTGAGGGTCTTCTGTGAGCCCTGATAAGTTATTTATTAAATCAACCAATAGGAATTCTTTGGTTAAGACCAAAGGAAAACCTTTAGTGGGCCTTCGAAAATCAAATGACTGCCCTGCAAGTCTAACAACTCCATGTCGCTTGCGATTATACACAACAGTTTGATTATAAAGCTGCGTTAAGCCAAGGCCCAGGGTATTGTAATGATTCCAAGACAATAACAAGAAGTGATCCTCTTTAAGAAAAGCTTGGACCAATTCCATGGTATTAGGGCTCAGTAGACCAAATCGAGACTTTTGGGGACAGTAATACAGACCAGCACCGACTTTCTCTAAAATCCCTGTCTGGGTCTGATGTTTTAATGTCCGATCAATCGAGGTGCTATAGGGCAAAAGCATCTCACGTCGATAGATCTTACCGGGTTCCAAAAAGCCTTCAAAACCGCTGTTCTGAGTATTCATAGGTTCAGCTTATCAGACTTTAAGCTCTATTGCATGTTTTTTTAATAAAAAATCATGCGTATTGCTTCAAACAATGCTTTAAATGATGTGTATATTCAACCAATTCACATGAAAAAAGGGTGTTTTTTGTTTCGGTAGGCATCCATGAATCATGCGCACAAGCAAATAGTTAGTTTTTTAGCATTGTTTAACTTTCAGACGAAAACCCGTATGATGCCTAGGTTATTTATCGGATGGAGCGATGCATGAAAGCCAAAGACCCCAAGCATTTAATTTGGATCGATTTAGAAATGACGGGTTTAAATCCCGATCACGATCGGATCCTAGAAATAGCCACCGTTCTTACCGATAAAGCTTTAAACATTGTGGCAGAAGGTCCTGTATTCACCATCCTACAAGACGAAGCCCTCTTAACGGGTATGGATGCCTGGAATACCAAACATCATACCAAATCGGGTTTGTTGGATAGGGTTCGCAAGCAGGGTGTCTCTGAAAGCCATGCCGAGGCCCAAACCCTTGCCTTTCTGGCCCCCTGGGTAGATGCTCAAAGCTCACCCATGTGTGGTAGTACCATTGGTCAGGATAGGCGTTTTTTGTATCGCTATATGCCACAGCTAGAAGCGTATTTTCACTATCGTAATTTAGATGTGAGTACGGTGAAAGAATTAGCAAAATATTGGAAGCCCCATATTGTGTCACAGTTTAAAAAGAAATCAGCGCACCTTGCCATGGAAGATGTGAAAGAATCGATCGATGAACTTAAATTCTATCACCAAAACTTTTTTAATCTGGATTCTTAAATCGATGGGCGCGGGCCTAGAAAAAACGATTGTTTTAGCCGATGAATCAGCCACCCTTAGTCTTGGTGCTGCATGGGCTGCAATCCTTAGACCCGAAAATCCACCTTGGATTATTTTTTTAAAGGGCGATTTGGGTGCCGGTAAAACAACCTTTGTGCGCGGTTTTCTGCGTGGCATGGGTTATAAGGATAACGTTAAAAGTCCTACCTACACATTAGTAGAGTCCTATCCCTTCGATATTTTCGATCCCCTAGTACATAGGCCAATCAGTTTTTCTGAACCCCAGTCGGGGACATACATCCCTGTATTCGACGATTTACCATCCCTGGAATCGACGCCCCGCCTTGGGATTCGGAAAAATGTATTGGATGAGGCATTAGCGGGTAGCACACTGTATCATTTCGATCTTTATCGATTATCAGAACCGCAAGCACTCGATTTTATCGGGATCCATGATTATTGCCTCGAACCGGGACTGTTATGGATCGAATGGCCCGAGCAGGGCAGGGGTTTCTTGCCCGAGCCCGATCTGGTGTTTGAACTAGAGATAGTGCCAGAGGGTCGGGTGTTAAAAGTACAGCTGCACTCAAAGCGTGCACAGGCTTTAGAACTTGAGAGACTGCATGGATAATACCGTTGCAATCGAAGCGTCTTCGCGCATTCATCGCTTAACACCTGCTTTAGCCAATCATATTGCAGCGGGTGAAGTGGTGGAAAGACCGGCCTCTGTTTTAAAAGAATTATTGGAGAATAGCCTAGATGCAGGCAGCACGCATATCGATGTGCATATCGAAGGCGGTGGCATAGGACTCATTCGTGTACAAGATAATGGTGCAGGTATTTGCAAGGACGATTTAAGTTTGGCGCTTGCACAGCATGCCACCAGTAAAATCCACCAATTATCCGATCTCGATGGCATTGCTTCCTATGGTTTTAGGGGCGAAGCGCTGGCCAGTATTGCAGCGGTATCTCAATTGCGTTTAAGTTCTTGGGTCCCGGGCCAAGCACAGGGCTGGACGATCAGTGTAGAGGGCCGATCGGCTGAAAGTGTGATAACGCCTGCACCCACACAGGCAGGTACTTGTATTGAAGTGCGCCATTTGTTTTATAACACGCCGGCCAGACGACGTTTTTTACGATCTGAAAAAACCGAAAGTTTATATGTAGAAGAAGTTTTTAAGCGTGTGGTTTTAAGTCGACCTTTGGTGAGTTTTAGTTTGACGCAAAATAACGGTGTGCGCAAACGATACCCGGCCGCTCCTGCCCAAGCAGCCCATGCTCGGCGTGTAGGTCTTATCGGTGGTCAGCGTTTTATACAGGCGGCCGCCTATTTAGAGGCAGAGGTTCATGGTTTTAAATTGTGTGGTTATGTAGGTTCTAGCGCTGCCATGCGCAGCCACGCCGATCTGCAATATTTTTATGTGAACAATCGTATTGTGCGCGATAAGATTATTAATCATGCGATTCGCCAAGCCTATGGCGACCGGATCCCGCCTGGGCGTCATCCAGCCTATGTCTTATATTTTGATGTAGATCTGCAAGCGGTGGATGTGAATGTGCATCCCACCAAGCATGAAGTGCGTTTTAGAGATGCACGTTCAGTGCATGATTTTCTGGTCTATGCCTTAGAAGAAGGCTTAAAAAAAGCAGAACAAGCAGAAGGTGCTTTAGAATCAGGATCAGCATCCTTGGAAATATTTCCTTCTCCCGTTACGGGAGAGGGTCCTGCGAAGCAGGGGGTGAGGGGTGAGCCTTTATCGGCTCCTCCGCCGGGTCTTACGATCACCTGTGCCGACGTAGAGGCCGGTCTCAGTGCCGGCCCTGTAGCCTCATCTGAAAGCATCATCGTATTTTTAGAACAAAATCTACTGGTGACTAAAATGCCCTCTCAAGCGGGTACCCTTGTTCAACCCAGTACCCTTATGGTTGTCGATCTAAAAAAGAGCAGACAGTTGTGGATAGAAAAAACACTGTCTGAACAGTATGAAACGCAGAGTATTCAAAAACGCAACTTGTTATGGCCACAGTCTTTTAAGCTTAGCGACACGGAAGTCCTTACAACAAGCGTTATCGATTGGGAACGCTTAGGTTTCGATGCCAGTCCCATTGCCAGTGATCAGATCTTATTGCGTTCGGTGCCCGATTGTATGGGTATTTCGCTGAGTGTTGAAGATCCATCCCTGGGTTTTTTTATCGCAACGATCTTTCAATCAAAAAATTTATCTCAGGGTATCGCTTATGTTTCCGCCTATTGTGCAAAGACGCCTATGTCTTCCGAACAAGCTTGTATGGATTTTTTTGAGGAAATAAAGCAAACCACCTGGTTTATGAAGGATGGATTAAATCTTGGGTGTTATAGGATTGTTGGGTTGGAAGCTTTCACTTCGGAGTAAAAAAGCAATTGAAAAACCAACAGGTAGCCATGAAGAATGGCTCGTCAATTCTTTGCGAGATAAGGCGGAAGCCACTGCTTTTTTAGATGAGGCTTTTGAAGAATTCAAAAAAGATGGAGATTCAGAAGCTTTATTGCTTTCTTTGCGTCATATTGTAGAAGCTCAAGGTGGGATCGGGTTATTAGCTCGTAGAACGCGTCTCAATCGTGAAAGTCTTTATAAAAGTTTGGCTGGCAAAGGAAATCCAAAATTACAAACAGTGGGTTCTATTTTAAAAGGAATAAAATTTCAATTATCTTCCAAGAAAAAACAGAAAAAAGCTTCTTAAATATTTTTCTGCTAAAAACATGTTGTTAAAAATTTTTTAAACAACTTTAAATCCGTCTGAGAGAATTCAAATTTAAAGGGCTCTTGATTGGTTTGCACAAGACAATCGACATTGTCAGCATGGGCAATTTCTTCAAATTTTGCTTTGTCTATAATAATGCTAGCATAATCAAGATTGGCTGGATTTTGGCCTTTTGAGAACCTGTACATGGTTCTATAAAAAAGACAACTTTGGGTTTACTTTAACCCTCAAGAAAATCTGTCATATCCACTATTCGGTAAAAATAATTTTTTTCATGCACAGCGTTAGAGACGCCACCCAAATGAAAAAGTACTGGTACTTTTGAGAAACCGCGGGGAACCGAAAAACGATCGATTTTCTTTTGCATGGCTTCGATAATATCGATATCAATCTCTTTTCGTTTAAATTTAAATTCGCAAATAAACAAGTTTTGTGTGCGTGTTTGTATCAAATAATCAATTTGACACCCTTTTTGTCGCGTAGTTTTGTTTTGTTGGTAGGGATTGTCAAAGAGAATATCTGTAGGCGAGAGATCCATCGCTTTAAGTAAACAAGCCCGATTATTCAGCAGTAAATTTTCTACCTGAAATCCCATCATGCTATCCCATCCAGGCAATTGATTGATATTCCAGTTTTCATGGGTATTTTTTTGAATCTGCTCCCAATGAGGCTCTATATATTTGATATAAAATCGTAAATAGAGATCACTCAAGCGATAAAGACTTTTTTTATTCGATCGACCTGTTTTTAAAGACCATTGCGCATGCCGTGTAACAAAGCCTGCTGTGATTAAATTTTGGATAAGATCGCTTAAGGTTCCACTGCTGGTATAATCTAAAGCCTGACGGATTTCAGATAAATTGCGTGATCCATCTGCTAAAAGGGTAATAATTTTCTTATAAATAGATCCCTTTCCATTAAATAAATCATGAAAAATCTGGTTAAACTCTAATGTTAATAGACCCTCTTTTTCAAAACAAAGCCGTTTAATATTGTAATCGGCCATCTGATCGGCGACGATTTGCTCTAGATACCAAGGGATCCCACCGGTGATAGAGAGTAGCTTAAAAATTTCATAATGGGAGCCTTTAAAGTCGATATTGCGTAAAAATTGTGCACATTCTGGTAAAGAAAAAGGCTCTAGAGTAATTGATAAAGTAATGCGTCCAAAAAAAGCCGTACTATTAATAATGTTTTTTTCAATCCAGGTTGAAACCGAGCCGCAAAAAACAAGGATGAGTTGAGGGTAACTTTGTAGCGTTAAGTCCCACCATACTTTTAGTTTGGGCACAAAGGTCGGATCTTGATCGCCCATCCATGAGATTTCATCCAATAAAATAAGGGTGGGTTCTTTTTTAACATGGTGGGACAGATGATTAAAAGCATCACTCCAGTCTAAAAAAGTAAGGGGTGGAAGTGACAAGTTTTCAGAAAATTGCCTCGCAAAGGCATCCCGCTGTGTTTGTGCACTCAAGGGCGGCACAGGTGCAAGGCCTGTAAAAGACAAGAAGCGCTTCTTCTTTGCAAATTCCGTTATCAGGCGACTTTTTCCAATACGACGCCGACCCTTGATAACCACCAAGCTTGCACGACCAAAGCCCTCTAATTCATGGAGTTTATGAAGAGCCTGTTCTCTGCCAATAAAGGACTGAATAAGTTAAACAACCAATTTATTGAAGCCTACCTATGTACTATTCAAGCATCCTTGCGCAGTCATTGTCAAATGCTCAAAACATGCCTATGTACGTTTTGAGCATCCTGTCACTAGTGTGGCTCTACAAAGACCCGCGGTTCTCACGCTCTATACGATGAAGCGCACTTTGGATCATTTTAAGCGAGTTTGCATGCACCCCAGCTTCTGTTGCAAACAGTTTCCATTTTGAAGTGGCCGCTTTTACTTCCTCGATTATTTGCAGGGCTGTTTGTTTTTTAAGACTTGTAACGGCTGCAAGCTTTAATAGATGGGTTATCGATGGGTGCTTTCCCTCTCCCATGATCGTACTGCAATGTTCACCGCTTGGGCCTGATGAAAAAGTTAAATCATAAGCAGGCGATACCTGCCATGTGCCTTTTTCATCCATTAAAAAAGAAAAGTTTTTAGCATGGTCATCACGGTTATGACTCAGCACATTAAAAACAGCGGCTCTAAATTGCTTTTCACAGGCTCTGGAATCTTTGCTAAGCCAAAGGGTTGCTTTCATAATCGCTTCATAATCCAGACTTGGAAACCGATGATCGGCATGGAGTAATCCGCTTATCGTATGCATATGTAAGCGCTTACCCTTAACACGATCAAAGCGTTTCACCCCAAAATAGCCGGGGCATACTTTAGATGGAAATAACTTTGCCTGTGGCACCTCAAGCTTGGCATCCAGGGCCATTAAATGGTACGCATACTCAATAGGTCCAATATCTTTAGGATCAATGAATGATCGAAATTTA
>JAGOUJ010000038.1 GCA_018061325.1 Gammaproteobacteria bacterium | reverse complement strand
TGCTTTTAAATTGAATGCGCACAGGCGTGCCTTCTAGTTTTAATTCTTTTCTAAAAGTATTCATCAGATAACGCATATAGGTCTCAGGTACCGATTCGGTTTGATTCCCATGGATCACAATAATGGGTGGCAAATGCCCTCCCGTATGGGCATAGCGTAATTTAATGCGACGATTGTTTACGATGGGCGGCGCATGCAAAGCAACGGCTTTTTCTAAAATACGTGTTAATTTACCGGTAGATAATTTACGGGTGGCCGCATCATAGGCCCCATTCACCGATTCAAATAAACGCCCTACACCGGTGCCATGCAACGCAGAAATGGTATGTAATTTTGCAAAATTGGCAAACATCAAACGATACTCAAAGCTTTTGAGCAAAGCCTCACGTTCGCTCGCACTCAGTCCATCCCATTTATTCATAGCAATGACCAGCGAGCGCCCGGCCTCTAGTACAAAGCCCAACAAACTCATATCCTGATCGGTAATCCCTTGTTTGGCATCAATCAGAAAAATAACCACATGACAATCTTCAATCGCTTGTAAGGTTTTCACCACCGAAAATTTCTCGACACTTTCTTCAATTTTGGCGCGCCTTCGCACACCGGCGGTATCGATAATAGTGTATTCCACACCCTCGTGTTTCATGGGTAAATAAATACTATCGCGAGTTGTACCGGGTTGATCAAAAACCAATACTCTTTTTTCGCCCATTAAACGATTGACTAAGGTAGATTTGCCCACATTGGGCCTTCCTACAATGGCTATTTTAATACCAGCAGCACTGGTGTCTTCAGAGACTTTTTTATCTTCGGGCAGGCGTGCATAGATTTCTTCTAACAAGCTATTCATACCGCGACCATGGGCTGCTGCAATCCCATGGGGATTTCCCATACCAAGGGCATAGAACTCGGCCAAGGCTACTTGAATCTCGAGGCCATCAATTTTATTAACGACCAATAGAAGTGGTTTACCCGCAGCACGTAATTGCTGGGCGAGCACTTGATCGGAACTGGTAATGCCCGATCGCGCATCCACGATCCAAAGTAATAAATCGGCTTCCTTCACCGCACGCCAAGACTGGGCTTCCACTAAGTTATCGATCCCGTCTTTCTCACTCTGTACCCCCCCTGTATCAATCACGATAAAGGGTCTGTCACCCAGGCGACATTCGCCATATTGACGATCGCGGGTAACACCGGGTAAATCGACTACCAAAGCAGCACGCGATTTGGTTAAAACATTAAACAAGGTGGACTTGCCTACATTGGGGCGACCTACAATGGCTACAACAGCTAACATGAATGCATTCTCAACTTTTTATTGTTTGACAGGTACTTTATTGTTTTGATGAAAAAAAGCTTCTGGTAAAGCGACCACTTTTCCACTCAAGCCTAAGATATAGATGATACCCTCTTTCAACATCAGAGGTGTTTCAATACCTTTACTATCGATGGATTGACGCCCCTTATAATGACCGCTTTCTAAATCGATCCAGTGAACCAGGCCTTCATCATCACCCACTAAAACCATACTGCCTACACATAAGGGTTTTGTTAAACGCCGCCCTACAAGTCCAAGCATTTTCCAACGTTGTTTACCGGTAATCGCATCGAAAGCATACAGTGTTCCGCGATGATCGGGTACCACCAGTGTACGATCAGCGACTGCTAAGCCCGCATAAGAAGACAGGCTTTGCTCCCACAGTAACTCACCCGTATTGGCTTTGAGCGCAGCCACATTACCTTGATACCCAACGGCATACACCAGGCTACCTTGTAACAAGGGATCGGCACTGAGATCGATCATGCGTTGTGTTTCTGAACGCCCCTTCGAGGCAGCGATCTCTTTTTGCCAAAGCACAACACCGGTCACTTGATCCATGGCGACGAGTTGACCGGTAGAGAGACCCACCAACACGCTACCTTGGTAGAGCACCGGTGAACTACTACGTCTTAATATTAAAGAAGGTGTGCTTGCGGCATAGGACCATTTTTGCTGCCCATTGGCCGGGTCTAAAGCAACAATCGTATCAGCCAGCGTATGCACAAATAAAGACTTGCTATTACCCCGTATCGCCGCAAAAACAGGGCTACCCACAGAAGCCCGCCACATCAAAGTACCATCGGATAGCTTATAGCTTAAAACGCTACCCTCTTCCGTACCCAGCAACACGCAATCTTCTATCACAGAAGGTCCTGCACTGAATGGCTCTCGAGACTTCACAGACCAACGCTTCTTACCGGTCATCCGATCGAGTGCAATCATCGTACCCTGATAATCGGCAAGCACGACGGTGGATGGTGCCAAGGCCAAACGTAAGGGGACATCATTTTTGCCTACCCCTGCCCCATAATGTGCAGACCAAATCCTTTTTAAAGCCCCTTGATCTTTTGCAACGGCCGGTAAAGCCACCTTAGCAATGGCCTCTGATTGATGCTCAATGGTATTACACGCCATTAAACTCAAGCTGAATAGCGTCACAACGATAAGCCGTAGTCTAAGCAAATACACTATGTGAACTCCTCTTTATTTATTATCGTTTTTATTGTTCAGCACTCAAATCCCCTCCCTCGCTATGCGGGGGAGGGTTAGGGTGGGGGTACCCAACTTCGATCTGTTTTAATTGCAAACGTCCTGCCAACGGTGTGTCCATGGGCAGGGCTTGCATCGCTTTGGCATAAGCCTCACGTGCCTTATCCCGTTCTTGTGTTAAAACGTAAATATCGCCTTTGAGTTCTTCTACCAAGGGCAGATAAGCCGCAGGCTTTACTTGCTCCAAGAGAGCCAAGGCTTCTGTGTATTTTTTTTGCTCGCTTAAAATGTCTACGATACGCAGTTTTGCAATCTCAGCGAAGACCCCTTCTTTTTTCGGGGAATGGGATAACACAAACTGCAAATGTTCTAAAGCCTTATCCCATTGTTCATGTGTCACGGCCAACTTTGCGGCCGTGAAAGCCGCCAGCGGTGCATAAACCGTTGCCTTATAGCGATGCATAAGGGTATCTATCTGCGTGGATGCCTCTGGTTCCTGATTGGCTTGTATGGCCACCAGTAGCTTATCGTAAATCAAAGAAGCCGCGCGTGCCTGATGACGCGCATGCAGATGTTTGTATTGCAAAAAAGCAAGGCTTACCAACAGAATAAGAAATAAGAACACTAAGCGTTTAACCATAGGCACCCTTTGATAGCGCTGCCAACCCTTTTGTAGTCCAAGTCCACTACCCTTATGGTTGATATCCACACGATACCGTGTGCTCATAGTATTTTTTGTACTCTGCTTACTCATAATTTTTAGTTCCCTAAATAGTCGCTTAAAAAGGTTGCTAATGTCTGGAAAGGCACTGATATTTGATCGCGTGCCTCACGCAAAAACTTCACACGACAGCTATCCGCTTGCTGTTCCGCTTCGCCTAAAATCAAGGCTATTCTTGCACCACTCTGATCAGCTTTTTTAAATTGCTGCTTGAAGGTTCCAGGCCCATTATCCACCAAGATCCTCAGGCCCCCAGCATCCCGCAAACGCTCGGCTAAAGCAAGCGCGTTTTGTATTAAGGAGGGCGTATGAACAATGTAGCAATCAACAGGCGATACGCCCGGTATAGCCGCCACCACTGCTTGCTGTAACAATAGTATGCGCTCCATACCCAGTGAAAACCCAACCGCCGTCGTAGCAGACCCACCCAGTTGTTCGACCAGGCCATCATAACGCCCACCGCCACCCACAGCACTTTGAGCCCCTAGCTGATCGGTCTTCCACTCGTAAACCGTGCGATTGTAATAATCTAAACCCCGTACTAAACGAGGATTAACGGTATAGGCAATACCCAAATCCGATAATCCTGCGAGGAAAGATTCAAAATGCTGTACAGAGGCTGCATCTAAATAATCAACCCCCTTAGGTGCATCGCTAATGAGTGCTGCCATGGCGGGATTTTTACTATCTAAAATTCTTAAGGGATTAGCTTGCAAACGTCGTTGGCTATCGGCATCTAAATCCTGTTGATGCTGCGTAAAATACTGTTGCAAACGATCACGATAAGCTTGCCTGGCCTCGAAAGACCCCAGGCTATTCACTTCCAGTGATAATGCCGTATCGATCCCAAGCGCACGCCACAAACGCTGGGTCATCAGGATATGTTCCAGCTCAATCGCAGGACCTTCTATCCCAAAAGTCTCAACCCCTATTTGGTGAAACTGACGATACCGTCCTTTTTGGGGACGCTCATAACGAAACATCGGCCCCATATACCATAAACGTTGGATTTGATGATAGAACAAACCATGTTCTAAACCAGCACGCACGCAACTGGCGGTCCCTTCTGGACGCAGACTAATACTTTCACCATCGGCCGTTTCTAAACTAAACATTTCTTTTTCGATAATATCAGTTAGATCGCCGATAGAGCGCTGAAAAAGCTTGGTGGATTCTAAAAGTGGCAAGCGAATTTCCTGATAACCATAGCGATGGATCATAGAACGCCACAGCGCTTCCAAGGTAGCCCATGCATCGGCTTGTGCGGGTAAAATATCGGGCATACCCCGCAAAGCTTGCAAACGTGTGGTCATGGTTTCGTACTCATTGCGCTTTAACCTCTGTTCGTTCCGAACGCAAATAATCGGCATATTCTTGTGAATGTTCAAATAGATCTTTTAAGCGAAGCGCTTGACTGGCAACCGCATTGTCATCATGACAGGCTTTAGAAATATGAATGCCCACACTTAAGGATCGCGCAGTCGGTAGGGCTACCTTCTGATAACGCTGCCAATAAGCTTTTGCATCCTGCAAATGGCCATCTTGCAAAGACAAATAGGCTAATTCAATAAGCGCCGTCGCTGCACTCGGATCGCGTATAATAGCTGTTCTAAGATAATTGATGGCTGCTGCCTTATGTTGGGCACGAATGGCACAGAGCCCTGCATTTTCATAAATTTCAGACGTTCTAGGATAATCCTTATCCGCTAAAGCCCTATGAAAAGCTTGATCGGCTTCTTGAAAACGTGACCCCCGACACAAAAAAGCCCCATAATTATTGTAAGAAGCGCCCTGATTTTTGGATAATCGAATCGCTTTTTTATGCGCTTTTTCTGCATCCTTATAATCGCCGGTCATTTCTAAAAAATAGGCCATACCCGATCGGGCTTCGGGTAAAGCAGGTGCCAATCGAATAGCGTGGGTCAGTTTGCTTTTAGCTCTTGCGATTTGTCCTTGCCCTAGATAACCTAAGCCTAATTCTACATTCGCCAAGGCAGCCTTCTGATAATCGGGACTTGGCTTATCGAAAGCCCCTTGGATCCCCGCATGATGACGCGGGGTCGAGGATGCATGATCGGTGCTCGCACAACCTATCAACCCCAAAGTGCATAACCCTACTAAAAATCCTCTGCGTACTGCGCGATAATACTGCATAAAAAACCTCCTGTTAAGCTGGAGCCTGCACCACGATGGGAATCTGCTTCGAACATTTTTCTAAAAAACGCTGCTGACGATGCGTTCGATCTTGCACACGACCCATCAACTGACCACAGGCTGCATCAATATCGTCACCCCGTGTTTTTCTGACTGTCGTGATCCATCCAGCTTTGTGTAAAATGTGTTTAAAGTGATCAATCGCTGCAGGGGTTGATCGCACATAATCGGATCCCACAAAGGGATTAAAAGGAATCAAGTTTATTTTAGCCGGAACCCCTTGCAAAACCTGCGCCAGGGCTTTGGCCTGTAGCGGACTATCATTCACGCCCTTTAACATCACATATTCCATGGTAATGTGTCTACCCACACGCCCCTTCACATAACGACGACAAGCGTCCATTAAAGTAGCAATCGGATATTTTTTATTGAGCGGCACCAAGGTATTACGCAATGCATCATCAGGTGCATGCAAAGATACGGCCAGGGATACATCGGCGACGCTACTTAAACGATCTATTTCAGGCACCACACCTGCGGTGCTTAAAGTTACACGCCGTCTAGGTAGGGCATAGGCTCGTTCATCTCGCATCAAGGAGAGGGCTTGCACAACGGTATCAAAATTAAGCAAAGGCTCACCCATCCCCATCATCACCACATTACTAATCACCCAGGGGTTTTCAAGTCCCTTAGCCTTTGCGAGTTCTTTTAAGCGCTGTCTGCCTAACCATAATTGTCCGATAATCTCAAAAAGCTTCAGATTACGACTAAAGCCCTGCGCCCCTGTGGAACAAAAAGAGCAATTGAGTATACAGCCCACCTGCGAAGAAATACACAGGGTCCCACGCGTCCGCTCAGGTATAAAGACTGTTTCAATATGGTTGTTATCGGCTAATTTCATCAGCCATTTAACGGTACCATCTGCCGATTGCTTTTCAATGGCAATCAAAGGTGCTTGGATCACGCAAGAAGCTGCCAGGTGTTCTCTAAAGCCTTTGCTAATATCCGTCATCTGATCAAAATCGACCACCCCACGCTGGTGGATCCACTTTAAAAGCTGGTCGGCCCTAAAGGATCGCTCCCCCAAGGCCTCGCAATAGCGACCTAAACCCGCCCTATCGAGATCTAAGAGATTGGTCGAAGCTGATAATGAAGTCTCTAGGCTACTCATGTCCTTCCAGCAAAAATCTCGTGTGTGGCAAAGAAAAAGGCTATTTCTTCTGCCGCCGTTTCAGGCGCATCGGAACCATGGACTGCGTTTTCATCGATGCTTGCAGCAAAATCGGCACGAATGGTACCTGGCGCTGCATCTTTAGGATTGGTCGCACCCATAATATCACGGTTTTTACGAATCGCTTGCTCACCTTCTAAAACTTGAATCAATACAGGCCCAGAGCTAATAAAGCCTACCAAATCTTTGAAGAAAGGACGTTCGCGATGCACGGCATAAAAGGCTTCTGCCACTGTAGGACTTAAGTGCATCATTTTGGTAGCAATAATGCGCAAACCCGCTTTTTCAAAACGTGCATTGATTTCGCCTATCTTATTTTTAGAAACTGCATCGGGTTTAATCATGGACAGTGTACGTTCAAGCATTAAAGTTACCTCTCTAACATAATAAAGTTGTAGATTAGGCCCATATTCTATCTTAAATGCAGATTAAAGTGATAGCTGCGATTTCCCAGATTCATCTGCTATGATTCACAATGATTATTCCTTATGAATAACCACTACCTGAGATGCTGCTTTATGATACTGATCGTATGATGACAACGAAATTGAAGGAAAGACAGCAGATGCAACGATTGATGCGTGGACTGAGTTCAGGCGAGCAACCCCCAGCAACCCCTACAGCTGTTCAAATAGAAAATAGGTGTTTAAAAGCAGAAAATGGGCAGCTTCGTCATGACCTCCAAACGGCTGTGCAAACCATTGATGATTTAAAAAAACAGCTGGACATACAAGCACGCGAGCATGAAAAAACTGTAGGCACTTTTCTGCATGTATTCAATAATCCCATGCATGGCATTGAAGGCCACACTGAATTGCTTACCAGCGGTCTATCCGATTTGAGAAAAACTGTGGAAAAAGGCAGCCAGGATATACCTGCAGATTCTGTACAACAAGCGCTTTTAGAGAAGCTCTGTCACACCGTAAGAGAGATGAGCGAACATCTTGATACTGTCAAAGGATGCGCTTCACAACAAGCACGCGCTACCCATACAATGCTTGGCGACTACCAGCGCAAAATATCACAAAATACGGTAAGCTCCCCACCCGCCAGTCTACGCGCTACGCCTTTTTTTGCACTCGCCCCCTCCATCCCCCAAAGAGTCCTCGTCGTGGATGATGAATCGATCAATCGAAAGCTCGCGCTAAAACAACTCGAAAAAGGAATGTATAATACGGATTCTGCGGACAATGGTGAAGAAGCTGTTGCGAAATGGCAAGCGGCTATCCATGGGGGTATACCGTACGATGCTATTATTATGGATGTCATAATGCCTGTCTTGGATGGATTAAAGGCTACCCAAGCAATACGCCAATATGAGTCTGAACAAGGCCTTCAGCCTGTCTACATTATTGGATTATCGGCCAATGCACTAGACCAGCATAAACGTGAGGCCTTTCAAAACGGTATGGATGCCTACCTGACCAAACCCTGTGATGCCCAAACATTACTGGCGGCTGTTGCCAATAAGACTATACCAGGGCCCGCATCCAATACCTCTTCCTCGCCTGAAATGGCAGGAGATGATGATCTTAGGCTTGAAGCGATCAATGGGTTTAGCATTTACGAGTACGATAGAAGCAGCACACGCCCCTAGTACAAGTTTTTCCGAATAGCACTCGGAAAAACTTGTGTGACAAACTAATAGTGGTATACCAATCCTTAAGGCTAGGCTACACTCAGCATGATAGTTCTATGTCTTCGGGAGGGTTGTTCATGGAGTCAAACACTGCAAACCAATCGACACTTCTGGTTCAGGGCAAATCCTATGTGTTCTATGATATCAACAAGCTTCCTTATCAAACTAACATTCAACGCTTACCGTATTGCTTAAAAATATTGCTTGAAAACCTTTGTCGTTATGAAGATGGTTCTTCGGTTACCCGAGCCGATATCGAAGCCCTGGCCCAATGGTCTCCCCAAAAAGCCTCTGAAAAAGAAATAGCCTTTAGCCCTGCCCGAGTACTGCTACAAGATTTTACGGGCGTACCTGCCATTGTCGATCTGGCCACGATGCGCCATGCCATGCAGCAATTAGGCGGCGACCCCGCCAAAATCAATCCCCTGTCTGCCGTCGAGCTGGTGATCGATCACTCTGTGATGGTCGATTATTATGGCGATAAGGATGCTTTTGCAAAAAATGTTGCGATGGAGTTTCAGCGAAACGAAGAGCGCTATGCTTTCCTACGCTGGGGTCAAAAAGCCTTCAAAAATTTTCGCGTCGTACCACCTGGTACAGGCATTGTGCATCAAGTTAACCTAGAATATTTAGGACGCGTTGTCTGTACCAAGCCTTTGGAAAATAATGTCCTTGTCGCTTATCCCGATACGCTGGTAGGGACTGATTCGCACACCACCATGATTAATGGCTTGGGCATTCTCGGATGGGGTGTGGGTGGCATCGAGGCCGAAGCCGCTATGCTGGGACAACCGATTACACTACTCGTTCCCAAAGTGCTTGGTTTTCAATTAATAGGGCAATTACCTGAAGGGGCCACTGCAACCGATTTAGTTCTACGTGTTACAGAAATGCTACGCACCAAAAATGTGGTCGGCCAATTTGTTGAATTTTATGGCGAAGGTTTAAAGCATTTGCCCATCGCCGATCGCGCCACTATTGCCAATATGGCCCCTGAATATGGTGCGACCTGTGGATTATTTCCGATTGATGCAGAAACCCTTAGGTATTTACGCCTTTCGGGACGTGATGAAGCACAGGTACAATTAATAGAAGCCTATACTAAGGCTCAAGGCTTTTTTCATGAGGACACATCCCCTGAAGCCAGCTATAACGACATTTTAAGGCTCGATCTCAGTACCGTTGAACCTTGCATTGCAGGACCCAGGCGTCCTCACGATCGGATCCCACTACGCAATGCCAAAATGTCTTTCCAAACACTTTTAAACGAACAGATCGCGGTAACAGGGCCGACACCTTCGGATATAGGGCCGGCACAGAGACCGGCCCCTACAGGGTTGGCCGTGATCGCCGTAGAGGCCGGGATCACAGCCGGCCCTGTTGACACCATCACCCATGGGTCTGTGGTGATTGCGGCGATTACCAGTTGTACCAATACCTCGAATCCTCATGTCATGATTGCTGCAGGCTTATTAGCCAAAAAAGCCTTGGAAAAAGGCTTAAAGACTAAATCTTGGGTAAAAACCAGCTTAGCACCCGGCTCGCAAGTCGTGACCGATTATTTAAAAGAGGCTAACCTACTAGAGCCGCTTGAAAACCTAGGTTTTAATCTGGTGGGCTATGGTTGTACCACCTGTATTGGAAACTCAGGGCCTTTGGATGCAGCGATTAGTCAAACCATTCGAGAAAAGCAATTATCGGTCGCCGCCGTACTCTCCGGCAATCGTAATTTTGAAGGCCGTATACAATCCGATGTGCGTCTGGCTTATTTAGCCTCCCCACCCCTGGTGGTTGCTTATGCACTTGCAGGTACGATGAATATAGATTTTTATCAAGATCCGATAGGCTATGGACCACAACAGCAACCCATTTACCTGCGTGATATTTGGCCCAGTAATCATGAAATCCATACCGCTGTTCAAGCCTCCGTCAAGAGCGCCATGTTTAAAACCCGTTATCAATCGGTTTTTCAGGGGGATGAACATTGGGAATCCTTAAACATTCCAGACAGCGAACAATTCGATTGGAAAGAAGATTCTACCTATATTCGAAGACCCCCTTATTTTGAGGGGATGCCCCTGAAGCCTGCCGCTACTTTAGTACCGATTCAACAGGCGCGTGTCTTAGTACTCTTAGGCGATTCAGTCACCACGGATCATATTTCACCCGCAGGGAGTATCGCCCCGAATAGTCCTGCAGCACGGTATTTAGAACAACACGGTGTAGCGCCTAAAGATTTTAATTCCTATGGATCGCGACGGGGTAATCACGAAGTTATGATCCGTGGTACCTTTGCCAATCCACGCCTCAGAAATGATCTGTTGCCTCATACGGAAGGAAGTCAAACACTCCATTTACCCTCCTCAGAAGTCCTGTCTATTTACGATGCAGCGCTGCGTTACCAACAAGACAAAACCACACTCATTGTCATTGCAGGTAAAGACTACGGCTCTGGATCTTCCAGAGACTGGGCGGCAAAGGGACCACGTTTGCTGGGTGTTTCGGCCGTGATTGCTCAAAGTTTTGAGCGGATCCATCGCTCTAATCTGATTGGCATGGGCATTGTACCGCTCGAATTTCTACCTGAACAAACACCAGGCACTTTAGGCTTAGATGGACGTGAATATTATACGATTGATCTACAGGGCTTAAAACCCCAAGCCTTGTTATCGGTGCAGGCACGGGCGGAATCAGGATCGAGCCTCACTTTTCAAGTGCGTGTAAGAATCGACACACCCAAAGAAATGGACTATATCCAACAGGGGGGCATTTTACACTACGTACTACGAAATTTACTGGCATCTTAAAAGACAAAAACCACCCTCAAAACGATTCCTTCTCCCGCTTTGCGGGAGAAGGTGGCCCGAAGGGTCGGATGAGGGTCACGAAGGGGTGAGGGTCCAATGAAACATCGTATAGAGCAGGATAGCCTTGGAGCGGTTCAGATCCCTGCTTCAGCCTTTTATGGTGCACAAACACAACGTGCGCTCGATAATTTTCAAATCAGTGGTTTAGTGATGCCACGTCCTTTTATCCAGGCACTGGGCTTGATCAAAGCAGCCTGCGCTACTGTGAATCTTGCTTTAGGTCAGCTCGATCCAACGATTGCAGCCACTATAATTGAAGCGGCCGAAGCGGTGGCTGCTGGCAAGTACGATGAACATTTTCCCCTGGATGTTTTCCAAACAGGTTCCGGCACCAGCACCCATATGAATGCCAATGAAGTGATTGCACATGTGGCCAGTACAAGGCTTGGAAGCCCTGTACACCCGAACGATCACGTTAATCGCAGTCAAAGCTCTAACGATGTAATACCCACGGCCATTCATCTAAGCTGTCGTTTGGAAATACAATCACACTTACTACCCGCCTTAGAACATCTTTTTAAGGGTATTCAAGATAAAAGCCAATTATGCATGATGATTGTCAAAACGGGTCGCACCCATCTTATGGATGCCATGCCACTGACCCTGGGACAGGAATTAGGCGGCTGGGCTAGCCAAATAGAACAACACATTAAAAGTATCAAACAGAGTGCAGAGGCCTTACAGGCTTTAGCCATCGGCGGTACCGCAGTCGGCACGGGTATTAATGCACCCCCTGCTTTTGGTACAGCGGTCGCAAAAGTGCTGAGTGCCCGAACAAAGATCCCTTTTTATACAAACCCTAATTATTTTAGTGCCCTAAGCTTTGTAGCACCGATTGTAGAACTTTCGGGACAATTACGTTCTATGGCCACAACCTTGATCAAAATTTCCAATGATCTACGTCTCATGAATAGCGGTCCTTTAGCAGGTTTTGCAGAAATTACCTTACCTCCACTACAACCAGGCAGTAGCATCATGCCTGGCAAGATTAATCCTGTCATGCCTGAAGCTGTGATGATGGCAGCCGTCCAAGTAATCGGTTTGGATGCGGCTATTGGCATGGCAGCATCCTTGGGTTCATTTCAGTTAAATACGATGTTACCGCTGCTTGCCTACAACAGTCTGATGAGTCTGCAATTAATCAGCCAAAGTGCTCAACATCTGTGTGATAAAGCCATTCGATCCTTTACCGTGAATGAGGCGCATATCGCCTCACAATTGGCAAATAACCCGATACTGATGACAGCCCTGAACCCTCTGATTGGTTATGAAAAAGGTGCCCGTATTGTAAAACGCGCCTATCAGGAGAAACGCTCTATTAAAGAGGTCGCAAAAGAAATGCTTGATCTATCCGCTGAAGAACTCGATCGTCTCTTAGATCCCCGCACCCTCACTAAAAATCAATAAATATTCATGATGTTGTTTGACTGAATACGGTATTGACAACCATACCTATAAGATGAAATCACGCTATTTACTGCTGCTCTATCGTCTCTGTTGTTTTGGGCTGTGTATAACACTCTACAGCAACAAACTGTATGCCAATTATATTCAAGAAACCCAGCCTATTGCTATCGATGCGCATCACAAGATGCCAAACCTTAGTTACCGTGAACAATGGATCGCTAATTTAGGCCGCGATGTCGTACAAGACTTTAAGCATTATGCAGCACCCGACAGGCTTTGGCTCTTAGGCAGTGCTTTTGGAACAAGCGCTATTTTAGGCAATACCACCCTTGATAAACAGGTGAGTACGCGTTGGCAATCAGATATTCGCAGCAAGAGCACGGATCAATTTTTTAAAGTGCCACAAGCCATCGGTGGCTTTTCTTATTACTATGCACCCGTTTATCTGCTCAGTGTAAGTCTAGGACATCTTACAGACAAAACGCTTTTGGGTAACGTGGCCTATCACTGGGGCTATCGCAGTCTTAGAACTTTTATGGCTCTATGAACATTTGAATGGGTGATTTATGATATACGCTATTGGATTAACCTTTTAAGGACAGGGTGGTTTCGTGAACAGCGAGCATTTATTTAAGGTGGCATTGGGCATAGAGAATCCT
>JAGOUJ010000037.1 GCA_018061325.1 Gammaproteobacteria bacterium | reverse complement strand
ACTTGATTTTACATAGTTATCCACCTAAAGTATAGATAAGTGGGGAAATATGGGATAAAGTGGGAAAACTTTTTAGGGGTCTTTCGCCGTGTTTCGAGGGATAAGTGCCATTAATCTAGATGACAAAGGTCGCCTGGCGATACCGGCACGTCATCGTCCTCGTTTACAGGATAGCGCAGGTGGACAGCTTATACTCACTATCGATACCGAAGAACGCTGCCTATTATTGTACCCATTGCCAGCCTGGATCGATATTGAAAAGAAAATTGAGGCCTTACCCAGTTTTAACCCACAAGCGAGACGGATCCAACGATTACTGATAGGGCATGCTACCGACACAGAGTTGGATAGTCATGGTCGTATCCTCCTAAGTCCTCCCTTACGCGAATACGCGCATTTACAGAAAACGGTTGTTTTAGTAGGGCAGGGTAAGAAGTTTGAAATCTGGGATGAAGAACATTGGCAAAAAACCCGCGACCGCTGGATGGCAGAAGGCTTGGATCGCAAGGGTACTTTGCCTGATTCTTTGGAGTCTTTATCACTATGACGAGCGCTTCATACCCTAAACACCCAATGTCTCATGTACCGGTTATGTCAGCGGCTGTTTTAGAAGGCTTAAATATTCAGCCAGAGGGCATTTATGTGGATGCGACCTTTGGGCGTGGTGGACATACCCGTGCGCTGTTAGAGCACTTAAAGCCGCAAGCACGTTTATTGGTGATCGATCGTGATTCGGATGCCATTCACAGTGCACGACAGTTAGCGGCCAATGATAAGCGTTTAAGCGTCTATCACAGTTCTTTTAGTGGATTGCTTGCGATTTGCGAAACGGAGGGGCTGGTGGGTTGTGTTCAGGGTGTTTTGTTAGATTTGGGTTTGTGTTCCACACAATTGGATGAGGCCAAGCGCGGTTTTAGTTTTAGTATCGATGGACCGCTTGATATGCGTATGGATCCATCTCAAGGGCAAAGCGCGGCCGAATGGTTAAACCAAAGCGATGTAGAGGAGATAGACTGGGTTTTTGAAACCTTTGGCGAAGAGCGTTTTCATAAACGTCTTGCCAAAGCCATTGTAGAAGCCAGAGCGCAAGAGGCTATTCATTCCACCTTACAATTGGCCAATATTGTGCGTCAAGCACATCCGGCTTGGGAAAAACATAAACATCCTGCAACCCGTGTGTTTCAGGCCATTCGTATTTTTATTAATCAGGAACTCAAAGAATTATCCGAGGTTTTAGAGCAAGCGCTCAAGGTTTTAAGTGTGGGTGGTCGTTTGGTGGTCATCAGCTTTCATTCCTTAGAAGATAGAATCGTGAAACAATTTATCCGCCAGCAAGAGCGAGGCCCCGATACCGATCCTGCGATGCCTTGGCTTGCACCACATCAGGCACGTATGCGTGCCATAGGTCGAGCCATAAAAGCCGATCGTCTGGAGATTCTGGATAATCATCGTGCACGCAGTGCAGTGCTCAGGGTTGCTGAAAAAGTGGGGGAACCTTAAATGTTTAGTAAGGCAACCTCTCCTCAAACCATTGCCTTGGCCCGACCACTGCCCTATTTAATGCAGCAGTCCGTATTCAGCGTGTTTTTCCTGGGGTTGTTGGTTTTATCATCGGCCATTGGTGTCGTGTATGTCAAACATTTGTATCGTAATTTTCATACACAATTACAAAGCTTAAGAGATCAAAGAGATAAATTACATATTGAATGGACGCAATTATTATTAGAACAAAGTGCCCTAGCTTCTGATATGCGGGTCGAGCAAATCGCCCGCAATGAACTAGGGATGATTTTTCCGGCACCCGATAAAATAGTGATTATAAGACCATGAATAAATACCGTTATCGTTTTATTTGCATTGCATTAATGCTTGGTGTGAGTGGGTTAATAGCACGTGTTGTACAGCTGCAAGTGCTCGATAATGCTTTTCTATGCGCGCAAGGGGACCTGCGTACGATGCGTGTGGTTGCAACCCCCGCATACAGAGGCATGATTGTCGATAGACAAGGCGAGCCTTTGGCGATTAGTACACCGGTTGATTCCGTATGGATGCATCCTAAGGTTTTTGATAAAAATTCTAAGCGATTAGCAGCGCTATCGAATATTTTAGGTATACCCCAAAAAATAATATTGAATAAAGTAACGATGAATGCTCATAAAAGCTTTGTTTATTTAAAAAGGCATATTACACCTGCGATGGCGGATCAAATTAAATTGTTACAAGTTCCAGGGGTCTATCTGAAACAGGAATATCGACGTTATTATCCCGCTGCAGAGGTGAGCGCACATCTTGTAGGTTTAACCGATTTGGATGGAAGGGGTAAAGAGGGCTTAGAACTAGCCTTAGAGAAAGCCTTAGAAGGCACAGAGGGTAGTCAGAAGATTGTTCGTAATCGACGCGGTCATGAGATAAAAGTCTTAGGCGATTTAAAGATCTCGCGATCCGGTCAAGATGTGCAATTAAGCATTGATCAACGATTACAATATTTAGCCTATCGCGAGTTAAAAGCAACCGTTGCGGCCAACCGTGCCCTAGGCGGATCAGCGGTGGTGTTAGATGTACAGACAGGCGAAGTATTGGCCATGGTCAATCAACCTTCGTTTAATCCTAATACACGTGTGCATTTGGTGAAGGATGGTCGCTATAGAAATCGTGCAGTGACCGATCTATTCGAGCCGGGTTCGCCCATGAAAACTTTTAGTATACTCAGCGCGCTAGAACATGGGCAGATAACAGAGACCACTTTAATTGACACTTCACCCGGGCAGTTTATGATAGGTAAACACACCGTGCGTGAAGACAAACATAAAGATTTTGGTGTGATTGATGCAGCGGGTATTTTAAGAACGTCCAGTAATGTGGGCGTTGGCAAGATTGTTTTGTCTGGGTCCCCGCACCATTTATGGCAAACCTACGATAAAGTGGGCTTTGGTCGTCTTACAGACAGTGGTTTTCCAGGCGAACGTGCCGGTATTTTAAGAAAACCACCTGAAAAACCTTCTTTTGTCTTAGCCACCATGGCTTTTGGCTATGGGATGAGTGTAACGCCCTTACAGCTTGCACAAGCCTATGCCATTCTTGGGAATCAGGGCGTTAAGCGTCCTATTAGTTTCTTAAAGCAGGCAGAAACACCGGTTGGTGAGCAAGTGATCGATCCGGTGGCTGCACGGCAAGTCTTACAGATGTTAGCCGGTGTTGTAGAGCAGGGCAGTGGTCTAAAGGCCCAAGTGATTGGTTATCGTACAGCAGGTAAAACAGGTACAACACGCAAGATAGCCGCAGGGGGTGGTTATGATAACAATAGTCATGTGGCTGTTTTTGCGGGCTTAGCCCCTGCACGTCATCCACGTTTTGCGATTGTTGTCATGATCGACGATCCCAAAACCGCTACCTATTATGGTAGTCAGATTGCTGCGCCGCTCTTTTCAAAAATTGCAGGAGGTGCTTTGCGTCTTTTTGGTGTGCCGCCCGAAGCGAGCGATTCCGACAATTTAAGAGTGGCGCAAATTGACGAAAAAAACAGCCTCTGTGAATGAAATTTCTCGTAATTTATCAATTATTGGCGTCACAGGCACTAATGGTAAAACCTCTATTACCCATTTTATTGCGCAACTATTAGCCGTTGCCGGTATTCGCTGTGGGTTAATTGGTACTTTAGGGTTTGGAGAGCTAGGCGCCTTAGTGCCGAGTGGTTATACAACACCGGATCTACTGGCGAATCAGCGTATTTTAGAGGATTTCAAGCAAAAATCTATCAAGGTTGTGGCCATGGAGGTCAGCTCTCATGCTTTGGATCAACATCGTGTGAAGGGTATTCATTTTCATACCGGTATTTTTAGTAATTTAACCCATGATCACTTGGATTATCATAAGACCTTCGATCATTATTGGACGACCAAAAAGAAATTATGGACAGAAGGGCAACCCGCTTTTTGTGTGGCCAATGCTGAAGATCCCTATGGATTAGACTTGCTCGATTCCAGTATTCGTGCGAAAAAAATCGCTTATACAACGCAGTCTATAGCAGCTCTCAAAGGGGTTGATAATATAACAGTACAGGATCTTATTTTTGATCCGCAAGGCATTAGAGCATGGATTAAAACCCCCTGGGGTGAAGGATTATTAGCATCAAGCTTATGGGGTCGTTTTAATCTAAGCAATTTATTAGCGGCTATTGCGGGTGCTTGTTTAGAAGGCATGGCTTTTCAAAGTGTGTTAGAAGCTATACCGGCCCTACACACTGTTTTGGGACGTATGATGCGGATAGGAGGCATCAATCAGCAACCCCTGGTGGTGGTTGATTATGCGCATACACCCGATGCTTTAGTACAAGTATTAAGGGCTGTACGTTTGCATATGAATCGTATGGGGCAGTTATGGGTTGTCATAGGGTGTGGTGGCGATCGTGATAAAGCCAAAAGACCTTTGATGGCAGGCCTTGCAGAAGCGCAGGCTGACAGGCTTATCTTGACACAGGATAATCCTAGAACCGAAGATCCAAAGGCCATTATGCATGACATGATCCAAGGTTTAAAAAACCCCGAGAAAGTCATGATTGAATATGATCGTCGAAAAGCGATTGAACAGGTGATTGTACAGGCAAAGCCCGAAGATCTTATTCTAGTGGCAGGTAAGGGGCATGAGTCGATGCAAATCATCGGATCGACAAGCTTTCCTTTTTCAGACAGTGAAGTGGTTCAACAGTGTTTGGAGACTTTAGCGTGAAAGATTTATCGTTAAGCAGCGTGGCACAGATGATGCAGGCAAAATTTTCAGGCCCGGACGCACGGTATCAAGCCATCTGTACCGATACGCGCCATCTAAAGCCGGGTGATTTATTCGTAGCCCTTGAAGGACAGCATGTAGATGGCCATGATTATATTAACATCGCTGAAAAACGCGGTGCCGCTGGATTGGTTGTGAGTCGTCCATCTGCGAGCACTATAGCGACTTTGTTAGTACCCAATACGCTGGAAGCGCTAGCCTTATTTGCAAAAGCCATGCGTGCACGTTTCCCTATTCCGATGGTTGCCATTACGGGTAGTAGTGGTAAAACGACCATTAAAGAAATGTTATATAGTATTTTGTCACTGAAAGGCTCCACGCTTGCCACCACCGATAATCTGAATAATGAAATAGGGGTTCCTTTAACCTTATCACGCCTAAATCCGGAACACTGGGCCGCTGTTATCGAGATGGGCGCACGTCGGGAAGGTGATATTGCTTATCTTATGTCTTTGGCTGATCCATCGGTGGGTCTTATTAGCAATGCCAGCATGGCACATGTAGCCATTTTTGGTAGCACCCACAATATCGCAGAAGCGAAGGGTGAAATATATAAAAATATAAAGTCCTCGGGTATTGCTATTCTAAACGTCGATGAAGCGCATGCTGATCGTTGGCGAAGCATGATGCATAAACCTGCGAAAATCATAAGTTTTGGCTTGAAAAATAAAGCAGATGTGTATGCGGACAACATCATCTTAGACAAACACGGATCTTTTTGCGATTTACACATCGAGGGAAAGGCTTTAGCGCTCACATTACAAGCACCGGGTGAACATAGCATTTACAATGCCTTAGCGGCGGCTGCCGCGGCCACTGCTTTAGGGGTGGAACTTGAGACCATACAAAAAGGACTACAGCTATTTTCTGCAGTATCTGGACGCTTGGAATTTAAAAAAGGTCGACTCGATACCTGCATTATTGACGACACCTATAATGCAAATCCTGCTTCTATGCAGGCGGCTTTAGCGGTTTTGGCAAGACAGCCTGGTTTTAGGATTTTTGTGATGGGTGATATGTTAGAACTCGGGGATCAAGCCCTTGATTATCATCAAATCATAGGTTTAGCGGCCCAAAAATACGGCATTCATAAGCTTTATGGTTTTGGCAAGATGACACGGGCTGCTGTGGCTGTTTTTGGTGAGGGGGGTTCTTATTTTATGGATCAAAATAGCCTTATTGAAAAACTTCTTTTAGAGCTGCCTCGGGAAGCGACGCTTCTAGTGAAAGGGTCGCGGGGTATGCAGATGGAACACATTGTTGCGCGTTTAATCAATGATGAGTAGGGAATAATATGTTAATTGGTTTATGGGAATTTTTAACACATTATCATAGAGCTTTTGGTGTTTTTGAGTATCTTACCTTAAGAGCCATTTTAGCGGCATTAACCGCTTTAATTCTAACCTTATTTCTGGGGCCTCCTTTGATTCGTCGCTTAACCCAGTACAAGGTTGGGCAGATTGTGAGAACCGAAGGGCCCAAATCGCATTATAATAAGGCCGGTACACCCACGATGGGCGGTGCGATGATATTGCTTGCTATCCTGTTCAGCACTTTATTATGGGCTCGATTAGGTAATTTTTATATTGGGGTGTTATTGATTGTTATGTTGGGTTTTGGCGCTATTGGTTGTGTAGATGATTATCGAAAACTCACCAAGAAAAATTCTAAAGGATTGGCAGGATGGAAAAAATATATGTGGCAATCACTGATTGCTTTACCGGTAGCCATTTTTCTTTACACGCATGCCCATTTACCGGCAGAAACCCAACTGTTGATACCCTTTTTTAAGCATGCCACGATTGCTTTAGGCATTTTTTCCATCCCTTTAACCTACTTTGTGATTGTGGGTACCAGTAATGCGGTTAATCTTACCGATGGCTTGGATGGCTTGGCCATCATGCCCGTTGTGTTGGTAGGTGGCGCTTTGGGGATCTTCGCCTATGTTAGTGGACATCTTCAATTTGCACAGTATCTTTCTATTCCCCATATACCCGGTGTAGGTGAGATCGCTATTTTTTGTGGCTCACTGGTCGGGGCAGGACTTGGATTCCTTTGGTTTAATGCCTATCCTGCACAAGTTTTTATGGGCGATGTAGGCTCTTTAGGTTTAGGAGCGGCTTTAGGATTGATTGCCGTTTTTGTACGCCAAGAATTAGTGCTCTTTATGATGGGGGGTGTTTTTGTGGCCGAAACGGTTTCAGTTATTTTACAGGTTGCCTCTTTTAAGATGACAGGGCGTCGTATCTTTAAGATGGCACCGATTCATCATCATTTTGAACTCAAGGGTTGGCCCGAACCGAGGATTATTGTACGATTTTGGATTATTACCGTAGTTTTGGTATTATGTGGGCTAGCAACCCTTAAGTTACGTTGAAAAGTACAATTTGAAAGCAAGATTCTTCTCCCCTACGGGGAGAAGGTGGGCGCCGAAGCGCGTATAGCGCGTAGGTGGCCGGATGAGGGGTTCTCAATATGTATACTGATGTTGTGATCGTTGGCCTAGGAAAAACAGGGCTGTCCTGTGCTCGGTATTTTGAAAAACAAGGCATTCCTTTTTCGATGATCGACACACGGGATCCTCTCGCACAGGCAATCGTGTCAAAAGCAAAAACCATTGTCTTAAGCCCAGGTGTTCCTAGCGATCATCCAATCATTCATAGCGCGATGCAATCCAATCATCCACCCGATATTATCGGTGATATCGAATTATTTGCCAGAGCTTACCCAGGTCCTTTCATCGCTATCACAGGTTCGAATGGTAAAAGTACTGTGACCACCTTGGTAGGCGAAATGGCCAAAGCCGCTGGGTTTGATGTAGGGGTAGGGGGTAACTTAGGGACCCCTGTTTTAGATCTACTTGCACAAAACCATGAACTGTATGTGTTAGAGCTCTCGAGTTTTCAGCTAGAGACCACCTATAATCTTAAGTCCAGCGTGGCCACCATTCTGAATCTATCGCCCGATCATTTAGATCGCTATACGGCTATGAAAGATTACGTGAACGCTAAAGCCCGCATTTTTTTGAATGCACAAAAAGTTGTTTTAAATCGAGACGATCCCTTAGTGATGCAGATTGCAGGGTCGGTTGTGATCCCGGCCCCCACATTAACCTTTGGTCTTGATAAACCCTCAGATCAACATTATGGTGTCATCGAAGAAGAGGGTGTCGCTTGGATTGCCAGGGGTGCTGAAAAACTGATAGCTATTTCCGAATTAAAATTGTTAGGCAATCATAATGTAGCCAATGCTTTGGCAGCACTTGCATTAGCAGAATCAGTCAATTTACCCATGTTCTCGAGTGTACAAGCCTTAAAAGCGTTTAAAGGTTTAGCGCATCGCTGCGAGTGGGTACGTACCTATCAGGGGATCCCTTTTATCAATGATTCCAAAGGCACAAACGTAGGCGCTACCTTAGCCAGCCTACAAGGCTTGAGCGGATCCATTCCAGGCAAATGGGTGTTGATTGCAGGGGGCGTTGCAAAAAATGCAGATTTTTCACCCATGAAAGAGATTTTGAAGCGCTCATGTCGTGCTTTGATCCTGATGGGTGAAGCAGCCGAAGAACTAGAAACTTTATTTGGCGATCTTTTACCGTGTGTGCCTGTAAAGGATATGGATGAAGCTGTCATGAAAGCCCTGAAAGCCATACAGCCGGGTGATGGGGTTTTGCTTTCACCGATGTGTGCCAGCCTGGATATGTACAAGAATTTTGAAGCGCGCGGGGATGTGTTTAAGGCTGTTGTGGAACAATTAATCATATAAAGAAGCATTTGTAGGGGCAGTTCTGCTCTCTCTGTGCCGGTCCTACAAAAAATGTTAAACTGCCTCCCTGTCAAAGGGCAAAAAGGCCAGTTTTAAGTTGGGTAGCTTATTTTGATTATCTTGATGGGGATTATCCTCTTTCTTTTATCGAGTGCGGGCGTTTATTTTTATCGCGATTATGCGATTCGTTATCAATTATTGGATATTCCCAATGAGCGTTCGATGCATCAGACAACCATCCCCCGTGGGGCAGGCATTGTTTTTGTGCTGCTATGGTCCTTTAGTCTATTGTTTCTAAAACTGCAGCATTATCTATCCCTACAGGATCTGCTTCTGCTATTACCGGCTGGGTGCTTGGTGTCTATCCTGGGCTTTGTGGATGATCGCGATAGCCTGAGTGCCGTAAAGCGGCTGATTATTCAATGCGTGGTCGCGGGACTTTTTATAGCTATCTTAGGGCATTGCAGTGCTTTGCGTCTTTGGGGCGATACCCCCGTTTACTTAGGCCTACTGGCACCCGCTATGGTCCTCTTCCTCTTAGTCTGGTCTATTAACGCCTATAACTTTATGGATGGTCTCGATGGGATTTCCGGGATTGAGGCTATGAGCGTGTTTGGGATGGGCACATGGCTCTTTTGGGATCAAGGCGTGCGGGGTTTAGCCTTGGCGAGCGGGGCCTTAGTATGTGTCGTTTCAGGATTTTTGCTATGGAATTGGCCTAAAGCCAAGGTTTTTATGGGAGATGCAGGCAGTTATTGCCTGGGTTTTGCAGTAGCAGCCTTTGCCTTAATAGGCGATCAACGCTATGGGATCTCAATGATGCCCTGGCTGATTCTCTATGGAGTCTTTTGCTTTGATGCCAGTGCGACTCTTTTACGACGATTACTGAAAGGTGAGACGCTTTCGGCAGCGCATTCTCTACATGCTTATCAGCGCTTGCACCATGCAGGTTTTAGCACGGTGCACATTTTGCTTGGATTAGGTGTCGTGAATGCTGTGTTGGCAGGAATTGTATACAGTATCACGCGCTATCCTGGTCTAGGCTTGCTGGGTTTCTTATTAGCCCTGTTTATAGTGGCTTCGCTGTATGTCTGGGTCGAAAAAATCAATCCCATGTGGTCCATCGTGAAATCAGGATCAGAATAAAGCATGAAGATAAACCTAAAATTTCTTTCACTTTATAAACGTCAAATAGCGATTATTTACGATATCAGTGTTGTACCCTTGGCGTGGTTTGGGGCGTATTGGTTAAGGTTTAACCTGGATAAAATTCCAAAAGAAGTCTTAGATAGCAGTACCCAGGTATGCCTAAGGGTGCTTTTAGTACAAATGCTAGCCTATTGGTATGTAGGGCTTTATAGAGGTATATGGCGTTTTTCATCGATTCCTGATTTGGTACGTATTGTGCGTGCCGTTTTCCTAGGGGTTTTCTTCTCGGGTGTGTGGATCTATTACAGCACGGCTTTTCAAGCTTTTCCACGTGCAGTATTACCGCTGTATGCGATGTTATTAGCTATTTTTCTCGGTGGTGCGCGTTTTAGTGTTCGCTGGTTTAAAGAATATCATTTTGAACGTGTGGATGCCAAACGGGTTTTAATTATCGGTGCGGGTAGTGCGGGCGAAGGGATTGTTCGCGATCTCTTAAGGGATGGGCAGAAAAGCTATAAACCCATCGCTTTTATCGATGATAACGAGGCCCAGCAGGGGCGGGAGATCCATGGGGTTCGGGTTCTGGGTAAAACGGCAGATATCCTAAGGATTGCCGAAAAATACACAATCGATCTGATGATTATCGCTATCCCTACAGCCTCTGCACAGGCTATGCGTTCTATCATGCAGCACTGTGCCAAAACAACCTGTGCGATTCGTACTCTGCCGGGTCTTAAAGATATTGTGGCCGGACGTGTGAGTATTGATCTCCTAAGAAAAGTCTCTTTGGAAGATTTATTAGGACGCGATCCGGTACAGTTAGATTGGGATGCTATTCGTTTAGCAATTGTGGATAAAATCGTTTTAGTGAGTGGTGCCGGCGGATCAATTGGTGCAGAATTATGTCGTCAGATTGCTCATTTAAAGCCTAAAAACTTATTGTTGATTGAGCGTTGTGAATACAATTTATTTATGCTGGAGCAAGAATTATTACAGCATTTCCCCGCACTCGTTTTTGAAAAACATTTAATTGATATTAACGATCGCGTAGCCTTAGACTTGATAATGCGACATCAATGTCCGGACATTATTTTTCATGCGGCAGCCTATAAACATGTACCGATGCTTGAAGATCAACCCCGCGAGGCGGTGGCTAATAATATTCTGGGGACACGCTGCTTAGCCCAGATGGCCGTTTTGCATAAGGTACGACATTTTGTGTTGGTTTCGACGGATAAAGCAGTCAATCCTACCAATGTCATGGGTGCGACCAAGCGCGTTTCAGAGATGATTGCAAAGGTTTTTAACGATCCACAGGGTACGCGGTGTATTATTGTGCGTTTTGGCAATGTTTTAGGATCGGCTGGTAGTGTCGTGCCTATTTTTAGACAACAGCTAGAAAGAGGGGGGCCCCTTACCGTCACCCATCCCGATATCACCCGTTTTTTCATGACGATTCCCGAGGCCTGTCAACTTATTTTACAAGCGTTGGCACTGGGCAAGGGTGGTGAGATTTTTGTGTTAGATATGGGAAAGCCTGTGAAAATTCGGTTTTTGGCAGAGCAAATTATTCGTTTGGCCGGTAAAAAATTAGAAGATATTCCCATCCAATATATCGGATTAAGACCCGGTGAAAAACTCTATGAAGAATTATTTTATACGGATGAAAATTTGGTGGCCACCCCGCACAAAAAGATTTTTCAAGCACAAATTGAGAGTCATTTAAACAAGGAAACCTTAGAAGATATGTTGAATCATTTAGAGCATGCAGTTGTTGATGCAAATAGTAACCAGATTTTAGCATTGTTAAAAAACTTAGTACCTTCTTTAGGAACATCCTTATGAGTCGTTGTACCTTTGCCATTATTTCGCATCCGGATGCCGGTAAAACCACCATTACCGAAAAATTATTACTTTTTTCGGGTGCTATTCAATTGGCAGGCACCATTAAAGGTCGAAAAGCAAGCCGACATGCCACCTCGGATTGGATGGAATTAGAAAAACAACGAGGTATTTCTGTCACAACCTCGGTAATGCAATTTGCTTATAAAGATCGGATCATTAACTTATTAGACACCCCAGGTCATGAAGATTTCTCGGAAGATACCTATAGAACCTTAACCGCAGTCGATTCAGCCTTAATGGTGATTGATGCGGTAAAAGGGGTGGAGCAGCGCACCATTAAGTTAATGGAGGTTTGTCGTTTAAGAGATACGCCCATTATTACGTTTATTAATAAAATGGATCGTGATAGCCAAGATCCGATTGCGCTTTTAGATGAGATTGAAAGCGTTCTTAATATTCGTTGTGCACCCATGACTTGGCCGATTGGTATGGGGCGACGTTTTAAAGGTATTTATCGTATCGATTCGGATACGATTTGTTTATACGATCCAGGCCATAATCAGACAATACAAAGTGGACGTATTATTCAGGGACTCCATAACCCAGAGTTGGATCAATGCATTGGTGCCGAGAGTGCCGCCGAATGCCGGGCAGAGTTAGAGCTTGTTCAGGGTGCTTCCCATGGTTTCGATAAGGATGCTTTTTCCAAAGGGGCCTTAAGTCCTGTTTTCTTTGGTTCAGCGCTAAACAATTTTGGTGTGCGGGAATTATTAGATGCTTTTGTGCAACTAGCGCCCCAAGCCACACCCCGACCGACTACTTCGAGAATTGTTTTGCCGACAGAGGATCCTTTTAGTGGTTTTGTTTTTAAAATACAGGCGAATATGGATCCGCTTCATCGAGATAGAATCGCTTTTTTACGTATTTGCTCGGGTAAATATCGTCAAGGTATGAAGTTATTCCATGTGCGTCTAAAGAAAGAAGTGCAGATTGCCAAAGCGCTAACCTTTATGGCAGGCGATCGCGACAGGGTTGCCGAGGCCTCTCCGGGCGATATTATTGGATTGCATAATCATGGCACCATTCAGATTGGCGATACCTTTACACAAGGTGAAACCCTACAATTTATAGGGATCCCTTATTTTGCACCCGAGCTTTTTCGTGCAGTGCGTCCCAAAGATCCGCTTAAAGCCAAAGCTTTACAAAAAGGTCTGATTGAGCTTTCGGAAGAGGGTGCTACCCAAGTCTTTAGACCTATATATAATAATCGCATTATTTTAGGTGCCGTAGGCGTTTTACAATTTGATGTGGTCGCACACCGTTTGCAGTATGAATACAATGTGGATTGTGTTTATGATTCGATTAACGTGAGTACGGCACGTTGGGTACGCTGTAGCGATCCTAAAAAACTGAGCGATTTTGAAGCCAAAGCCAAAGATCATCTTGCGATTGATGGTGGTGGCAATTTAACCTATTTAGCGCCCAATCGGGTTAATCTGGATTTAACGATGGATCGTTGGCCCGATATTCGTTTTTGCCAAACGCGGGAACATTAACTTTTTAAAATACCACTGGCTTCTTATTTTTTAGTGTGTTTACACGTGTTGCATCCATGTTCTATAGCCACAACAAACCCTTTGCGGGGGTTGTTCGTGATGGGGTGAGGTGCTGTTATGCAGGGTTGATTGGTTGATTCTGAAAATTTCTTGGGAATAATGAAATAAGACACTTGCCATAACGCTTGCTGATGACATGCGGGTCTGTTATCGAAATCGTCAATGGCATCAAAGGTTCATAGGGAGGTTGCTTAACTTCGAAGCGTCGTGTAAAGCTTCGGAAATTTTCTTAAAAAACAGGGTGTCTTTCATGTTGTCTACAACGCCTTTTGAACAGTGGCAGAGCGCTTTGCAGGCAGCGATGGAAGCTTTTCTCCTTGATACCCAGCGGCAAGTGATGGCCCTTCAGCTTGAAC
>JAGOUJ010000036.1:12401-13596 GCA_018061325.1 Gammaproteobacteria bacterium | reverse complement strand
CCCATTATTGTGATCCATGGGAATCAAACCGAATCGGTACCTGAGACCTATATGCGTTATC
Organism: Gammaproteobacteria bacterium; assembly: GCA_018061325.1. Classification (GTDB taxonomy): domain Bacteria; phylum Pseudomonadota; class Gammaproteobacteria; order UBA6186; family Azoamicaceae; genus CADEGZ01. The sequence continues at coordinate 13,535 of JAGOUJ010000036.1, read as the reverse complement.
TGATGAATACTTTTAGAAAAGAATTAAAACTAGAAGGCACGCCTGTGCGCATTCAATTTAAAAGCAGCAAAAATCCCTATGCCGATCGCAAAAAACCGGCGATTGCCAGTAAGCGGGGACGACCTTCCAATATCCCCAAAGGGCGAGCAGCTTTTCAGCGTGAGCCTTCACGACGGAAGTAGATGATTACATAGCTCAGGCTAAAAATGCTTAGCTGTCAGATTAGAACTCGCCTGAAAAACCTATAAACGCATGATGCGTGCATATGCATCACACACTACAAATATCTTTATTTGCAAACGATTATTTAATTGGTATCATAAACACTTCGATGAAGGATACATTCGAAGTCCTTTTGTACAGGGAGTTTAGTGCTATGCAAGAAAACCCTCAGGATCTGCTCGCTGCTTTACCCATACTACGTGTTCGCTTAACAGCGGACGGTCCTAACAAGCAGCTTGTTATTCGCAGCTTCAATATCGATGGTAGTATAGACACAGTCTATAACAGATCTATCGTGGTAGCGCATGCGGCTAGGCTGCTGCACGGCTTTGATTATTTTTCTCTGAGATTACGATGGCGCGATCCCAACGAACCTCTGGGTATAGGCTTTTTAGAGACAGAAGCGGCTATCGAGATAGAAGCCGATCAACCTGTGGTATTGCTGGAGTCTTCTTGGGTAGCAGGTACAAAAGGTACTGTGGCGGTACATAGCAGTGCTGCGGTTTATGCCGAAGCGCTACAGCTTCATGGCTTAGATATAGAAGCACCTGCTTTTAGAACAGCGGGTATTGTCGATGTACATCATGCCTATTTAGCGGTGCGTGATCTGGCGCTACCACATCCTTTTCGTGCCACCCAAGATATTGCGATTGAGCACGGCGCGGGAGATTTTCTTATAGGCGATAACGCCCAAGCACAAGGTCTTTTAGCGATTCAATTTCAGTCACAAGATACTTTAAAGCAGACATTTAAAGCGCTGGGTTCTTTGCACTTAAGTTTAGCACCCACAGTAACAGTACCTTGGGTATTATTGCATCATCAAGAAGCAGAACGAGATTTAACGCTGGAGAGTCCTACACCGATAAAAATAGGTTCTAAAGATAAAGAAGTGACTTTAGAAGCCAAGACCGG
>JAGOUJ010000036.1:0-12301 GCA_018061325.1 Gammaproteobacteria bacterium | reverse complement strand
ATGCTGTGGGTGTACGACAATCCATACAATGGCATCAGTTGCATATGGATTGTGCAACGCTGAATGTTTTTGGTGAAAAACTGGATAACGTTTCCTCAAAAATTCAGGTAAAACAGGATGCGCTTTGGGATGTGGTAAGCAGCGAACACCGTCTATTGCTGCACACGAAAACAGCCACTATAGGAGGCAACAGGCTTCATCGGCTACCTGTTTATGGCGATTCAGGTATGTATCAAGATATCTGGGAAGGTTCTAGTCAAACCATACTAAGCCATCCTGCAGAGGTTCATATTCACGGTACTTTGAATAGTCAGGGCACAACAAAGGTTTTGGGTAGTCAATTATACACTGCGAATTTTCAAGGAAATGATATACCCCAGGTCATCAATCCCGAGATCTTCACTTCTATTATACACGATCGTTCTCATGATCACCCTGTTGCTATAGAGAATCATGGTACATACGAAACAGTGAGGTGCAATATCAGTTTTGTGCAAGCCGTATGCAATCTGCATGCGCCGCTAAACGGCACAGCACAAGAACTGATTGTGACAGGTATTCTGTCTTCATCAGCTATGACTATTCGTATGCAAGATGGTCAACTCGGTATACAGCATTCAAACCAACGCTCCCCTGCCATGCGCCCTTTTAAAAGGGCGGTAAGCTTTCTAGATTATGCATCTGCCAATAGCAATCTTTATGAAATCACACCGGGTGGGGATACGGTTTACAAGTCGGTCTTTCCCCCGCGTGCACTCAGACCTGCCCTCGATCCCATTATTGTGATGAACCCCAATGGCACTTTGAGTCCTGCAACGCCCGGCATACCCCGTTTTTTTACCTTGGAGCAGGAAGAACAAATTCTGGTGTCTCTCTTGATGAATGAACTGTGTCGTGGGTCTTTGCGTGCCGATGTGTATGAACCCGAGCAGATGCTCTCCATCCTAAAACACCGTGCTGCCTACCAAATGCTAGAAGAGAATGGAAACGATGCTAACGGAAACCAAGCTTTGGCTTTTGCGGGTGTGGGTGCTGTGGTGGGGACAGCGGTGAAGGCTTCTATGCTGGCAAGCGCTACGACAACTGCAGTTGCTGCGGGTGCCACAACAACGGGCGCTACTATTGCCGCGACAGCCGGTGCAACCCTCGCAACAGTGACTGTACCTACCTTAAGCTTGGTGCAAACCATAATTGCTGGAGGACTCACAGGGTTCAGTATGAGTATCACGCAATCGCTGGTCATGCGTGAAAAAAAGATGGGTAAAAAAGCTTTACAGGGTCTATTCGTCGGCGCAGTGAGCGCGGGTGTAAACCTTAAACTGGGCAAAGCAGCAAAAACCTTCGGCGGCCGGACACTGAAAGCTGCAATCCCCGCGGTCGCAGACACAGCCTTCAATGGCGGAGCTCTTTTTGAGAAGATGCTTGTTTCTATGGCTTCAAATGAGGCTGCTCATACGCTAGCACCCATAGATAATGTGAACCTTGTCGATTTAAATCGGGTGGAAGTAGTGCAAGTATCATTGCGTACTGCAGAACATGCGGTCGTTGCAGCTGTGACAGCTTCTGCCTTCAATGCCTCACCCGATTTTATCATGAATATTGCCATTGCAGCGGTGGGTGGGATGATTACCCCCATTGCCGAAGCAGTAGGAGAGCGGTTAGGCGAGCAGGTGGTGACCCATCAACAGAAAGTTAGGCAAGCCGCGATGTTCAAACGAGAACTTGTGCGGGCGAGTGAGAATGCCTCGCAAATCTTAGCAGCCCAAGGTATCCATATACCTGCCGAGACCATCAAAACCAACCTACAACAGCATCCAGCCTTACACGGTACCCCCGAAGAAGTACAAGCACGGTTAATACGGCGCGGTCGTATAGAAGAAGGCGATTCTATCCAGACAGGTGCTGCCGCCTCCTTGGCACGTGGGGTAGCGAAGGTGTTGGGGGCTACGCTGGATTTATTGATTCCGGCAGCCCATGCATCGGAGTTTACGCAAGAGGAATATAACCAATTGGATAGGCAGCCAGAAGTGAGCTATGCTCCAACCGAGCTCGCAGCCTCACACAAACCACTACTATGGCAAGCCCCTCGAGCAAGGACTAATCGTGCAGCAGGAAATCTTAGTTTAATTGAAGAACAAGATCAGTTGCTGAGACAAGCGGAATTTACCGGCGCATTGATGACCGCAGGTTTTTTATATCAAGTAGGCGTTCAAGTGGTCCATGGCATGGGTGGAATGGCAAGATTTGCCAGAGATGCTTATTTGAGTAGTGATGAGGATTTGAGGCTTTTCGCTCCTGAAGCGCACCAAGCTGCCAGGGACCGTCTGACGAATAGATTTAGAGCTGTGGGGCATGCGGTGGTTCATTATGAAGATACGGCACAACACATGATGCAAGCCATGCAAGCTTCCTTTGCATCTTATCAGCGTTCTTACGAACATAGGGAGTATTTTACAGCAGGTCGACATTTAAACGATGCATCAGCCCCTGCCTTAGGCCTAATACCTATTGGAGGGACCGTAGTCTCAGCGCTACGATTTACCAAGCAGTTGGGTGTGAAAGCCGTTCGTTCTTCAGGTGGAGCGATTACAAAGCTATACGATAGTCGTAGGAATCTGCCTATAAAGGCGCTTGAAATTGAAAGTGCAGCTTTAAAATTTAAGCCTGGTCAGGATCTGGTACATTATCAAAAGCATCGAGAACGTTTTTTTAGAGCTTTTGGTGATTATTCATATAATTTAAAAAATTATGTGGAAGATGCCAATTTTGTGGTAAAGAATGGAACTTATGTGCCAGAGTTAAATGCTTACGTAAAAATTGCAGGAGGAAGAGGAGATGCTAAAGTGGTATTTGTTGGTTTAGACCGGGTAACTCCTGAAATAACGACTTTTCATTTAAAGAAGGTTTCAAGATTAGAATTATCAGTCCCAAGTTTAGGGTTTACAACAAAAAAACCCATAGACCTCATTGGTCCTAATCCAGAATTAGGATGGAATTACCCTTATAGGAAACCAACACCATGATTGTAAAAAAATTGAATTGGCTTTCTGAAGAGGGCCAAGAAGCAGAGTTGGTAGTCTCTGATGGCACTTATGAATGCGTAGCTTTTTGTCATCCTTGCAGCTTATCCGAAGGGGGAAAAATACAAGAATGCTTATATGCATTTGACACTGAGAACCTGATGCTTTCTGACGAGAAAGCGTATTTGATTAAACAAAGAGAACCAGAGATGTTTGAGCATGATTGTATTGCTCAAGTTGTAGATAGATCAAAAGAGTTAGTTAGAGTGGGGGATTTGCTTATTGTTTTAGATGAGACATTACCTATTGGATGTGATGACAGAACTTTCGTGCAATTTTCGTGTGGTCGATTGGATGTGTTGTGGTAGTAGCTGTGGATGGCATTACCCGTAGAGTAAACCCATAAAGCCGTTATTTTCAAACAAAATAAAAGATTTGTATGCAGATTTTCAGAATCCCTACTGTGGCAAGCAACAGCATACCAAGCTGCCAGGGACTATCTGACGAATAACCCGGTGATGGCCTTCAAAAGGCATACTTTATGCCAATCACAAAAAACCTGTGGTTACCAGTAAGCTGGCACGATCGATCATCAGCTATTCAACCCTCATCCGGCCCTTCGGGCCGCCTTCTCCTTGCGAATCTCTGGTCAGAATGACACATATCCATTTATATGTAAAGAGGCAGGTCAAATATATTTTCATCTTTTACAGTTACATATTAACCAATCGGTATTTGCTGAATCGTAGGGGTTGTGATCGCTTATACCCCGCAAATCCATAGGCTGCCTCCACCATTATGGGGTTTGCATCATAGAAAAACTGCTATTACATACAGCCATAGACCACCCTTATCTCTTTGAAGTAGCATAGGGCCCTTGTTTCATACCTTTTTAGTTAGTAATAAGCAGGGACTATTTAATGATTATCAAACCCAGAATTCGAGGCTTTATTTGTACCACAGCGCATCCCTTAGGGTGCCAGGCGCATGTTTTAGAACAGATAGCGACCATTAAGAGCGCAGGTCCTATCCCGCGTGGTCCCAAAAAAGTCTTGGTGTTAGGTGCTTCCACCGGTTATGGTTTAGCCTCTCGCATTACAGCCGCTTTTGGATCGGGTGCTGCAACAGTGGGGGTGTTCTTTGAGAAAGAACCGACTGCAGACAGTACCGCAACAGCCGGTTGGTATAATTCGGTCGCTTTTGAGAAAGCCGCGCATGCCCAAGGGTTATACGCGAAGAGCCTGAATGGCGATGCTTTTTCGGATGCATTAAAGGCGAGCACGATCGATTTGCTACGTGAAATAGGGCCTGTCGATTTAGTCGTTTATAGTCTTGCCTCCCCCCGTCGTACCCATCCTAAAACAGGGATTACGGCTAAATCGGTTTTAAAACCCATTGGTCAGGCTTTTACCGGTAAAACGTTAGATACCGATAAAGCTGAAGTCAAAACTGTGACCCTTGAGCCTGCAACCCAAGAAGAAATTAATGATACCGTTAGCGTAATGGGTGGCGAAGATTGGGAAATGTGGATAGAGGCTTTGGATCAGGCTGGTTTATTGGCCGAAGGTTGCCAGACGATTGCTTATAACTATCTGGGTGCACGCCAAACGTGGCCTATTTATGGTAAAGCCGCCATTGGTAAGGCCAAGGAAGATTTGGATAGGGCTGCTAAGGCACTGAATCAACGTTTAGCCGCGCATAAAGGTTCCGCCCATATTGCGGTGATGAAAGCCATTGTCACGCAGGCAAGTTCGGCCATTCCCATTATGCCTTTGTATATTGCGTTGCTTTATAAAGTGATGAAAGAGCAGGGGGTGCATGAAGGTTGTATCGAACAGATTAACCGTTTATTTCGTACACAACTCTATGGGGATCATCCTATTTTAGATGAGGCAGGACGTTTTAGGTTGGATGATCTAGAATTGCGTCCCGAGGTTCAAGCCCGTGTGGAATCCCTATGGGCAGAGGTTGAAACAGCTACGCTGAATGAACTCTCAGACTTTAAAGGCTATCAGGCCGATTTTCTTAAGCTTTTTGGCTTTGGGTTGGCGGGCGTTGATTATGAAGCCGAGGTCAATCCGATTCTGTAAAGATTCTATACAGAAGTTTAACCTTCTCCCATTCTGGGAGAAGGTGGCACGCAGTGCCGGATGAGGGTCGATCAGGGTGAAAGAAAGCCTCGCATATTCCTGCGACCCTCACCCCCGCTTCGCGGGACCCTTTGTTGGCAGAGCCGACCGACCCCGTCCCGTTACGGGAGAGGGCTTTGATGGTATTCATAATTAGATATAGTTGGTTGCCTAAAATTCTACTATAATCCCCTTATAGCTTTTGGGGATTCCTATGCACAAACCCATGATCCGCATGTTAGTAGCCTCTGGCACTGTGTTAGGGCTTATGATGGCCTATCAGCTTTTTGGCCATTTTATGCTGAAAAAGTATATGGGGCAGCGTGCAGCGCTTGTAACGATTTCTGCCCTGCCTGTCGATTACAGCGATTGGCAGCCTTTGCTAAAGGTTGTAGCTACACTGAGTGCCGTGCAGGGGGTAGAGCTTACGACAGAGGTTGCAGGTCTTATTGATAGCACGCCCCTTCGTTCGGGGCAGATCGTTGAAGCCGGTGAGCTTTTAGTGACCTTGAATAGCGATACCGATCGCGATCAACTCCTAGGCTTGGAAGCCACCGCCGAATTAGCACGCATAAACCATGTACGCAATCAAGAACAGTTTGTACATGCAGCCATTAGCCAATCCGTTTTAGATGCAGGCATCGCAGATTTAAAAAATAAAGAGGCTACGGTTTCAGAACAAAAAGCGTTCATGGCCAAGAAAAGAATACGCGCCCCTTTTAAAGGTTATTTAGGTGTTTCGCCCGTGAATGTAGGACAATTTTTAAATCCGGGAGACATGATTGCTACCTTACAAGATTTAGATCAATTACATGTTAATTTTTATGTGCCACAAAACATTGTTACGCAGATTGAGGTTGGAAAAAAACTAAAATTTTGTGTTGATGCTTACCCGAATCGTTGGTTTGAAGCACAGGTCAGCGCGATGGATCCCAAGATCGACAATAAGACGCGCACGCGCCTTGTACAAGCCACTTTAGACAATCCTGATCACGCGCTTTTGCCGGGTATGTTTGCCGCTGCACACATTGCCCTTGATCAACCAAAACGCTATTTAACACTGCCTCAAACAGCGATTGCTTATAATCCCTATGGCGAAACCGTTTTTATTATTCATGAAGCGGGTTTCGATCAAGACAAAAACCCCATTCTTATCGCACAACAGAGTTTTGTCACCGTGGCTGAGCAGCGTGGCGATCAAGCAGCGATTGTGAAAGGACTGTTGCAAGGCGATAAGGTCGTGACGAGCGGAGCCTTTAAGTTAAAGCATGGTATGCGTGTACGCATTGATAATAGTGTGCTGCCCGCAAACGATCAACAACCTTCAGTGATTGATGAATAAAAGCTGTGAAAGAATCTCGCTATTTCACTGATTTTTTTATACGCAAGCCGGTGGCAGCCACCGTCTTAAGTTTATTAATCGTGTTATTTGGCTTGAAATCCATTTTGATGCTTTCGGTACGGGAGTATCCTTTTATTCAAAATGCTGTTATTAGCGTATCCACGACTTATGTGGGGGCCGATCCCGAACTGATGGCAGGCTTTATAAGTACGCCCCTAGAAAATGCAATCGCACAAGCCAATGGTATTGATTATATCGATTCCACCAGTCTGCAAAATTTTAGTGTGATCAATGCAACCTTACGCTTAGATTATGATCACAATAAAGCCCTCACCGAGATTAATACAAAAGTAAATGGTGTATTGAATCAATTGCCACCTGAAGCACAGAAGCCTGTGATTCGTATTTCGATGGGCGATACGGTCGATGCTATGTATATTGGCTTTAGTAGCGAGGTACTGCCTGCTAATAAGATAACCGATTATTTAATGAGGGTTATTCAACCCAAGCTGCAAGCCGTCGAGGGTGTGCAAACCGCGGAAATTTTAGGCGGACGCCAATTTGCGATGCGCCTTTGGCTCGATCCTGAAAAACTATCGTCTTATGCCCTAACACCCACGGATATCGCACAAGCGTTAAGCGCGAATGCTTTAATCTCGGCCATTGGTCGTATTGAAGGCAATATGATCACCATTAATTTAAGTGCTAATACAGGCCTACATTCGGTCGATGACTATAAAAATATGATTATTCGATCCCAAAAAGGTTCTGTGATTCGATTGTCAGATGTGGCCAATATTAGCTTGGGATCGGATGATTACGATTCAGCGGTTCATTTTGATGGCTCTGAGGCAGTATACATCGGGATCCAAGTGGCACCCGGCGCTAATTTTCTGACCGTGGTTCAGAAAGTTCGGACACTCTTTGATACCTTGCAAAGGCAATTACCTGTAGGACTCGATGGTAAAATTGTTTATGATGCCACAAAATTTGTGAATAGCTCTATTCAAGAGGTGGTGCACGCCTTGATAGCGGCATTATTGATTGTTACCGGGATGGTCTTTTTGTTTTTGGCAAATATCCGATCGGTCATTATTCCCGTGATTGCTATTCCTCTGTCATTGATCGGCACTTTTTTTATCATGTTTTTATTGGGCTATTCCATTAATTTATTAACGCTATTAGCCCTGGTGCTAGCCATTGGTCTGGTGGTGGATGATGCCATTATTGTGGTTGAAAATATTCAAAGACATCGAGAATCGGGACTGTCCCCAAAGGATGCTGCCCTCAGGGGTGCTAGAGAATTGGCCAATCCCATTATGGCTATTTCAATCGTTTTGATGGCTGTTTACGCACCGATTGGATTTATGGGTGGTTTAACAGGCACTTTATTTTCAGAATTTGCTTTTACACTGGCAGGTTCTGTCGGTATTTCTGCGATTACTGCCCTTACCTTATCGCCTATGATGTGCGCAGGGTTTATACGTGCAACGGAAAAAAATACATTTTCTTTGTGGGTGGATAAGCAATTTGAACGATTACGTCAGGGTTATGTTCAAAAACTCAATACAAGTCTAGACACACCCAAGGTGGCTGTGGTTTTTCTAGTCATTGTTTTAGGTGCGATTGTTTTCCTCTATAAAACAGCCCATACGGAGCTTGCACCCCAAGAAGATCATGGTATTGTATTGTCTGTGTTAAAATCCCAACCGAATGCCAGTTTACAACAAACACAAATCTATTCGCGCCAAGCCAATAAGATTTTCTCAGGGTTTCCTGCGTTAGACCATGTTTTTCAGTTCGATGGAGCACAGGGGCTTAATACAAGTATTGCAGGCATGGTGCTAAAGCCTTGGAATGAGCGTTCTCAAAGCGCGCAAGCGATTCAAGATGAATTACAGAAAAAACTTGCGATGGTAGCCGGTGCTCATACGGCCGTTTTCCAGCCAGCGTCTTTACCGGGTGGTGGAGGCGGGTTACCGGTACAATTAGTGATTACCACCACAGAGCCTTACGAGGCCTTGGATAAGGTTGTGCAAACGATTTATAAAAAAGCCATGGAGAGTGGGTCGTTTGTGTACTTAGATACCAATCTTAATATTGATAAGCTACAGATTGGCATTGATTTTGATCGTGAAAAAATAGCCGATGTCGGTTTAAACATTAAAGACATCAGCGATGCTTTGGCTTTTGGTTTAGGTGGCAATTATATTAACCAATTTAGTTTAGCGGGGCGTGCTTATAAAGTGATCCCTCAGATCCAACGTAAAGATCGCTTAAATGCCTATCAGTTAATGGATTATTATGTGAATACGGCAGAAGGCCTGCCGATAGCGCTTTCCAATATTGCGAGCATTAAAAAATCGGTGGTGCCCGAAGAACTGCATCGTTTCCAGCAATTAAATGCAGCGACTATTTCGGGCGTGCCTTTTCCAGGTCTAACCTTGGGCAAAGCGCTTAGTACTTTAGAAAGCATTGCAGAACAAAACTTACCACGCGAATACAGTTTTGATTATGCAGGGCAGTCGCGTCAGTATAAACAAGAAAATAATGCCTTATTTATGACCTTTTTATTTTCTGGGTTGGTTATTTTTCTTTGTTTGTCGGCCTTGTTTGAAAGCTTTAGAGATCCATGGGTTATCTTAAGCAGTGTACCTTTATCGATAGTGGGTGCCATGCTCTTTATTAACCTAGGTTTTGGGGGTATGAGTCTTAATATTTATACAACGGTAGGTTTGGTCACGCTTATGGGGCTTATCAGCAAGCATGGTATTTTAATTGTGCAATTTGCCAATCAATTACAAAAAGAGGGAAAGTCTAAACGGGAGGCCGTTGAGTTGGCTGCCAGTATTCGATTACGCCCTATTTTAATGACGAGCGTTGCCATGGTCCTAGGTGTTGTACCATTAATGACTGCATCGGGTGCCGGTGCTTTAAGTCGCTTTAATATTGGTTTGGTCATTGCCAGTGGGATTAGTATTGGTACAGCGCTTACGCTATTTGTCTTACCCTCGATCTATTTATTACTGGCTAAAACGCATACGAAGACATCTTCAGCGCTTCAGTAAGGCTTTATAAAAAAGGTGTGATTTGACTTGGTTTCCACCTGGCGATAGGATGAAGACATGTCTACAGCCTCTGTTCGTCATAAAGCCTTAAATGCCTGGTGGCAAAGCCCTCTGGGCCAAGCCTTCTTAGCTGAGCAAACACGTATACTTCAGCCTTTTTTTGCACAGTCCTTTGGCTTTGATCAGCTTTTGATTGGGGAATCGCATTTTATTCAGACCCTGCCATCGAACCGAAAGATGGATCCTATCTGGATCCATCCTATTTCCCAAACCCATGCACAGTTGAATGCGCATTCATTAACGGCCAGACAAGATAAACTGCCTGTTGCTTCTGAAAGTGTGGATGTAGTCTATTTAGCCCATTGTCTTAACTTGGGTCATAATCCCCATGAAGTATTAAGAGAAGCCTTTCGTGTGCTAAAGTCGGAAGGCTATTTGATTATTTCCAGCTTTAATCCTCGGAGCTTTTGGGGATTATGGCGGGCTTTGATGCATCCTTTTAAACCCGTGGCTTGGGATGGTCGTTTTATAGCGATGTCGCGATTGCAAGATTGGCTATCTTTGTTGGGTTTTGAGCTGCTAGACAGCCAACGATTCTTTTTTCGCCCACCCATAGCCGACTCTAAGTGCCTTGAGCGTTTAGTCTGTTTTGAAAATATAGGTCGGTTTTGTTGTCCCCTGTTGGGTGGGGGCATGGTGCTTTGGGCTAAGAAGTCGGTTCTAACGCTAACACCTATCAGGCCACACTACGAACCTGTACCGGTGCTGGAATTGCCTATACAGTAGTGCAAAAAAAAACCACCCTTTCCCTTAGTAGGAGAGGGTGGTTTTAGGTTTTTGACCTAAATTTAAACCATTTCTTTTAGTTTTTGCAGAGGTCTGACCTTAATCACATTACGTGCAGGTTTTGCTTTAAACAGCATTTCTTCGCCTGTAAATGGATTGGTACCTTTGCGAGCCTTGGTGGCAGGCTTCTGCTTCAAGGTAATTTTAACGAGACCGGGCAAAGTGAACTGGCCTGGGCCTTGTTTTTTGAAATGTGCACCAATGACAACAGCTAAGTGGTCAAAAAGAGTGGCAATTTCTTTACGTGCGATACCGGTAGAGCCGGCGAGTGCGTTGAATAATTGGCCTTTGGTTAAAGCCTTATCGACACTGCTTAAAGGGGCTGAACGAACGATTTTCACAGCCTTGGTGGCAGTTTTCTTAGTAGCAACAACTTTGGTACGACCCTTGGCTTTCACCGCAGTGGTCTTCTTTGCAACACGGGAAGTTGCTTTTTTCACGACTTTTTTAACAACAGGTCGAGTGGGCTTGCGTTTCTTCGCGGCCATAATAAATGCTCCTTAAAAAATAATCGAACTAGAGTGTATTGTTAGCACAGGCCTCGCGTTGAGGCAAGGACTAGGCTAAATTAGCACAAAAACCTGTCTGAGTTTCAGTCTGTGTCGAATACGTTATGACGGTACGCACACAAATAATCACCAAGACAAACTCATGCTACCTGAAGCGTGTTTTAGAAGTCAATAAATTAGCAATAATAGAAGTAATCAGGAATGATTTGTGGATCAAGCCATCATGCATGGATGAGAAAAAGGCTGCATCAATGTTTTGCATCACAAAGCAAAAGCAGAGGCTACAATGCAGCTTGTAAGCGTAGGCATAGTTTTGTACAATGCTCATGCCCGCGAGTACGTGGGCTTATTTATTAGGTTATATAACTAGGGACCCTGTTTACATGAAAACATTTAGTATGAAAACCCATGAGGCCCAGAACGATTGGTTCGTAGTGGATGCAAAAGATAAGATTCTAGGCCGTTTGGCCACGGAAATTGCCCGCCGCTTGAGGGGTAAACATAAGCCTGAATATACACCCCATGTGGATACCGGGGACTATATCGTGGTTCTGAATGCAGAGCGCGTTCGGGTGACAGGTGATAAGACAACCGATAAAATCTACTATCATCACAGTTCTTATCCAGGCGGCTTAAAATCAGAATCCTTTGAGAAACTGATGGCACGTTATCCTGATAGGGTGATTGAATTGGCCGTGAAGGGCATGTTACCTAAGAATTCTTTAGGTAGGGCCATGCTTACTAAACTAAAAGTTTATGCAGGCACGGATCATCCCCATAGTGCACAACAACCCCGCGTTTTAGAGATTGAAGCTTAATTGAGGTAGTTTTAATATGTCGAAAGTAGTAACACTGAAGAAATCCCAGAACTATAACTATGGCACAGGTCGTCGTAAATCCTCTGCCGCACGTGTATTTTTGCGTTTAGGCACGGGGATTATTACGGTGAACAACCGTAGTCTGGATGAATATTTTAGTCGTAAAACAGCCCGTATGGTCATCCGTCAACCCTTAGCCTTGCTCGATAGCATGGATCGTTTCGATATTATGAGCACCGTCAAAGGTGGGGGAACCACGGGGCAGGCTGAAGCCATACGTCGTGGTATTAGCTTGGCGTTGATTGAGTTTCAAGAAGAAGGCCTAGCGCCGATAGCCGCTGGTGAAACAGAAGATCCTAATTCTTTTAGACGTATTTTGCGTAAAGCAGGTTTTGTAACGTCTGATGCGCGTGTGGTAGAACGCAAAAAAGTGGGCCGTCGTAAAGCCCGTAAGCGACCACAATACTCTAAACGCTAATCGCCTTGGGGGATCGTCTAGTGGTAGGACAACAGACTCTGACTCTGTTTACCTAGGTTCGAATCCTAGTCCCCCAGCCAATCAAAAGCCC
>JAGOUJ010000035.1 GCA_018061325.1 Gammaproteobacteria bacterium | reverse complement strand
ACAACAAGATCCAATTAGCTAAGAGAAGAGCGCGCGGGTATCGATGCGTGAGAAATTTTATCAATATGATCTATTTTTTGTGTGGAAAGCTAAAATTCGACTACCCACTCTATTCTTCATAGAACCTAATTTTTCATCGCCATGAAGCATAGGGTAGCCTTGCCTCCAGCGTATGGTGGCATAAAAGCCCATACCTTGCCAGGTTTTATTCAAGCGATATTCATGAATTAACTGATAAACCATTTGAAATACTTCATGAAACACGCGCGTGTTGTTCTCACGTAGTGTTTTTATTTCTGTAGATTCTGCGCATCGTTCTCGAAAAACCTTGTCTGTTAAGTATCTTGCAAAAATAGCCGTCTTGAGTTCAAACGGTCATTGCAACATCCTATTAATTGCTGTCAATATGCAGGGGATGTTAGATGGGTTCGAGGGACGATTTCAGAGGTTTTTCAAGTAAACAACAAATTGATATCTGGGCTAGATGGAGAAAAGGAGAGTCGCTCAGTGAGATAGGGAGGGGTATTGGAAAGCATGCTGGTTCCATACATCACCTGATTGGCTTTTATGGAGGAATTAGCCCGCTACCCCGATCTCGTTCTAAGAAAGCGCTAACGCTGGAGGAACGCGAGGAGATCTCACGAGGTTTGGTGACAAATCTTTCTATTCGCCAAATGGCTGCACAGATGAACCGAGCGCCCTCTACCATTTGTCGTGAAATCAGTCGTCACGGTGGAAAAAAAGGGTATCGAGCCTGTCAAGCAGATAACAGGGCTTGGGCCCAAGCACGTCGACCGAAACAATGCCACTTAGCTAAAAATGAAGTATTAAGAAATCATGTAGCTGATAAAATAGTTTTAAATTGGTCACCCGAGCAAATATCTGGATGGTTAAAGCATATGTACCCTGACGATCTTAAGATGCAGATTTCGCCAGAAACGATTTATAAAAGTTTATATATTCAAGCTCGAGGCATTTTAAAAAAAGAGCTATGCCAACATTTGAGAACAAGACGGCTAATGCGAACACCCAAAAACACTAGAATGAATCGTTCATTAAGAGGCCAAATTATAGATGGCGTGTCTATTAGAGAGCGTCCGCCTGAAATTGAAGACCGGGCAATTCCAGGACATTGGGAAGGAGATTTAATTACGGGTTCTAAAAACACACATATTGCGACACTAGTGGAACGGTATTCACGTTTTACTATTTTGGTTAAATTACAAGCTAAAGACACGGTCAATCTAGTGAATGCTTTAGCTGAAAAAATGAAAAAACTACCTGAGATTCTCAGGCTTTCACTTACCTGGGATCGTGGTATGGAGCTTGCCCATCATCGACAATTAACTTTAGCGACTAATTTAAAAATTTATTTTTGTAATCCACGAAGCCCATGGCAGAGAGGGACTAATGAGAATACAAATTGTTTATTAAGACAATATTTTCCGAAGAAGACAGATTTATCGATTTATTCTCAAGAACATCTAGACCAAGTTGCATTACAGCTAAATCAGAGGCCAAGAAAAACATTGGCATTTTATTCGCCAATTGATAAACTGGCCGAAGCGTTGCGATGACTGATTGAATCTACCGTAACTTTATTATTTAGCCATAAATCATCCTGACCATAAGCAAGATCTTTACGTGCTTGAGATATTGTAGCAACCAGAATATCCCGCACTATAGCATCTAGAAGTTCATTTTTTTCTTGGGGAAATAAGGGTGATAATGTTTATAAACATTTGAATAAGGCATCCAATCGTGGATCGAGAACCTCATTGAATAATGTTTGAATTTGTCTAGCAGTAATCCGCACCGCATAACCTAACTGTTTTTCTGATTCCGCTTTACTGATCAACATAAACACCTCATTTATTATTATAATAAGAGACCGCCTAAGGTCGAGGGCAGATTAAATCATAGGCTCGTTATAAAATCAATAAAAACCTATCAAAATAGGTGTATTTACTCGTCTATTGAAGGCCATTTTATCTGATTAGAAGCTTGTTTCATACTCCCTAAAAAGACCTTTCTAATGCTTAAGATCTTTCCTTCTTCGCACGAATAGCCGCTAGTCGCTTTAAATGCGCATCTAATTCTTCTTCGGATGCCCGAATCACCCGCAAAGGAAAATCGCGTGGCGGTGCAGCATCTACTACATGCCTGATCGGATCCGAAGCTGCTATCTCTGTATTTAAGGCTGCACGAAGATCCCAAGTTGCAGATGACATCGTTGTAGATACCACGGTTGTATCGGTAAAAGACATGGCACTTTGTCCTGCGGTCATCGCTAAATAAACACGCAGTAGAAGTTTGGCATCGATCAAAGCACCGTGATAATCACGATCGGTGTTGTCTATATTGTAACGCCGACACACCGCATCTAAATTATTACGCTGTCCGGGATATAAACGCCGGGCAAGTAATAAGGTATCGAAGATAGAAAGATGTTGCTCTAAATCGCTGTGATCCTGAAATAAACGCTTGAATTCATGGTTTAAAAAGCCTAAATCAAAGGGCGCATTATGAATAATGAGCTCTGTGCCTTCGACCTTTAAAAAGCCTAACAAATCGTTTGCAATCTCGGAAAATTTGGGTTTGTCTTCCAAAAAGCTGCGGGTTAAGCCCGTAATTTTTTGGGCGGCTTCATCAATATCGCGCTCAGGATTCAAGTAGGTATGAAAACGTTTTCCGGTTTCGCGCCGATTGACCATTTCAATACAACCAATTTCAGTAATGCGATGACCTTTGCTGGGATCTAAACCCGTGGTTTCGGTATCTAAAACAATTTGTCTGGTAATACTCATGCGATTAACCTGTCAATCGCATCCCGTGCCAAGGCATCGGCCCGATCATTATCAGGATGATTGCTATGGCCCTTCACCCAATACCACGCAATCTCATGCCGCAGGGTTGCTTCATACAATTGTTGCCATAGGGCCTTGTTTTTGACAGGTTGGCCGGCTGCATTTTTCCACTGCTTTTTTTTCCACGTGTGGATCCAGGTGGTAATCCCTTGTTTCACATATTCCGAATCGGTATAGAGATCGACTTTCGAAGGTCGTAATAAAGCATTGAGCGCCTCTATGGCTGCCATTAATTCCATTTGGTTATTGGTGGTATGTTCCACAGCACCCGACAGTTCTTTTTCGCTGTCTTGATAGCGTAATAATACCCCCCAACCACCAGGCCCTGGATTACCGCGACAAGCACCATCCGTGTAAATTTCAACCATCGGTTTAACCTCTTTCATACAACAAATCGACGAATCACTTGCTCTAAAACGTGTAATTGAGGCTCAGTGGATAAACGGTGGTCCCCTCCTTTGAGCAAAAGCACCTCGACTACTTTCGAGCGTAACTGCTCTGCCAGTCTTACAGACTGTTGCCACGCCACTGATTCATCCGCCAAGCCATGTAGCAAGTGTACAGGACAATCCAAAGGAATCGATCCGTTTAATATCCGATGCTGCTGGCTATCTTGGATAAACTGCTGGGTTATTTTATAAGGTGCGCCTTCATGGGAGGGTATTTCACAAAATCCCTGCACGGCTAAATCACGCTGCTGAGCCTCGCTGAGTAAGGAAAAGTCATCGGTAAAATCAGGCGCTGCCGCAATCCCAATCAATGCCTTCATGCGCGCCGGTCTTCTTAAAGCGGCCAGCACCATAAGCCAAGCGCCCATACTCGATCCCACCAGTATTTGTGGTCCTTCGGTCAGGGTATCGATGATCGCCAGCGTATCTTCAAGCCACAGGCTTAAATTACCTTCCTCAAAGCAACCTGAAGAATCCCCATGCCCCGCATAATCGAAGCGTACAAAGGGAAGATTAAGCCGCTGGCAAAGGCTTTGTATATAGCGTGCTTTGATACCCTGCCTATCCGATCGAAAACCCCCTAAATACACCAACCCAGGTTGGGTAGGGGCAGGATGTCGATCATAGGCAATGCGAGTGCCATGTAAAGAATTTAGGTAAGCAACCAAAAATAACGGCCCTTGTGTTTTATAACAATGATCGGCATCCTAGCAGTAACCATTTATTAAAGTAAACGCTACAAACCCTAGCGATCCCTAGCGATAGGCAAAAGGCCACGCTTTAGCGCGGCGATTTGTGAGATTTTGAAGTGGCTGGCACCGCGGGATCTCCTGCAATTTTCAAAACTTGCCCGGAACGCATTCTTTCTTCAAATCCTTCCAAAGAACAAGCCCGCAGTTCTCGTGCGATGGTTTCTTGACCACCGTGTTTCGACAAACGATCTAATAAGTAGTCTACAATATGGGCCCTATAGTTTTGTGCTTTTTCTCCCATTTTAGGATTTTCTTTGCTCGAATCACCAAAACGATCGCTGAACTGACTCCCAGATTCTATAAACCGCTTATAAAGCGTGAGCGGCGTTTCAGATTTTCGTTTGCCTAAGAATCGATCGTGATCACCGCGTGCTGTAATCGATAAAGGTCCCTCTTGAAACAATGCCCGAGATTGTTGCGGTAGCATAAACTCGGGTGGTAATTTTGTCATATGTATTTTATCAGCGTCTGATTCAAAGGTTTTTTGTATTGCTTCTGTGAATGAATCTCTTAATGCTGGAGCGCTTTGTTTGGAATCAGCCATCATGGCTTTTGTTTGATCTTCAAGCCATTTAAAAATGTTGCCCTCTCGTCGTCTAAAGCTATGCAACTTTTGTGTGTCTAAAGCTGCAAACAGACCACAGCCAGTACCAGTGTTTTGTCGTTTCACCGTTTCAATATAAACCTGGCCTTTTGGAAAACGTTCTAAAAATGACTTAATGGCATATTTTAGGACCGAATGAAATTTTATGTCTATTGACGATTCATAATACATGCCTAAAGAATCGATTAAAACCATGGTTGCACCTGTCTGATCAAGGCGTATTTCTCCAGCTATTTGATGCGTTCCATCTCCACCCATAACAAAAATTTCATCTAAAACAGGATTTGATGCAGATGCCACATCATAAAAGGATGGGACAGAAGCCTTGATAAGGTCCAAATAGTCTGCAAACTCATGATATAGTGGACCACTATTCCGTACAAACAGCTTAGCGCCAATGACTTTCTGCCAGCTGTTAGCATTTCGTGAAAAAAAGTCTTTGGTAGATAGGGGTTTTCCTTTGTGAGCTTCGAAAATCTCATCAATCGCCGCGTGTTCTTCTGAATAGTTCAGCGCATCTTTTATGCTCACTATTTCTATTTTTTCGTTACTGTGATTAAGTCTTAAGACAAAATAGGGACATTCACCTGTGGCCACCGGCATTTTCACCCAGGCAGGCACTTTTTTTATGAAATTTTGTTTTTCGTCGTTTATTATTTGAAAAGCTTTTTTTTGCACCTCTGCATTTTTACTTGAAAAATCGACACCTAAAAAAGCAACTTCAGATGATAAATCCCTCACAAACAACGTTTTTTCTACAGTCTTACCCAAAAAAGTAAGAGTATGATCATACTCTTTTTTTCTAGCCATTCTTGCAGCCATTATCAACTTGGAACTATAGGATGTCAAATCAATAGCCCCTGAATCTCTTAAAAAGGGGTCTATTGATTTTGAGAAAAAAGCACGATCCGAATCGTTTAACGCTAACATTATATTCGATTTTTGTTGAAGTGCTTGATCAACGTCTTTAAAAAGCGCGCAAGGATCTTCTAAAAAATGTTTAACAAGCTCTGAATTTCCATGATCGATAGCAGTCTTCAAAAGCAATTGAAATAAAGATTTCTTCAGCTCTTCTGATAGCTTATCAAAATCAATCTCAAATGTTTTTTCTTCGTTACAAAAAAACAGTGCAATAGATTCCATCAGCGTGGGATTGTTTTCTTTTTGAGCCATCTCAAAAATGGCTTGCAGCAACAAATAAAAATTTTCCGAGGCGGATTTATTTTCTTTTTTGACACCTAACATCAAACCCTCTATCATTTTTTTCTGCTTCTTCTTACTCATCGTCGGATGATTAAAGCAGAACAACCAAAAATCGCTTAGCGATTGTTCAGATGCTTCTTCATGTGAAAAAAATCTATGATGATATGCTTTTAGATCTTCGAAAAGCTCGAAATCTCCACTGTCGACGAAAGCCTTCAAAAGCAATGGAAATAAAAATTTCTGAAGCGCTTCTGATATCTTATCAAAATCAATCTCAAATGTTTTTTCTTCGTTAAAAAAAAACATTGCGATGGGTTCTGCCAACGTTAAATTGTTTTCTTTTTGAGCCATTTCAAGAATGGATTGGAGCAACAAATAAAAATTTTCCAAGGCGGATTTATTTTCTTTTTTGACGCCCAACATAAAACCCTCTATCATTTTTTTCTGACTTTCCTTGCTCATCGTCGGATAATTAAAGCAGAACAACCAAAAATCGCTTAGCGATTGCTCAGATGCTTCTTTATGTGAAAAAAATCTATGATGATATGCTTTTAGATCTTCGATAAGCTCGAAATCTCCACTATCGATGGCAGCTTTCAAAAGCAATGGGAATAAAGATTGCTTCAGCTTTTCTGATATCTTATCAAAAACAATCTGAAATTGTTGTTTGTTTGTTTTACCGCAGAACAACCTCGTGAGTAAGTTTATCAACGCGACATCGTTTTCGTTTGGAGGCACTTTAAGGATAACTTCGAGCAATAAATCAAACTTTTTTAAATCAGTGCCCTGGCTTGCACAATGAAAAATCGCTAGTTCTATCATTTTTTTCTGATTTTCCTTGCTCATCGTCGGATGATTAAAGCAGAACAACCAAAAATCGCTTAGCGATTTCGCAGAAATTTCAGCATGTTCAAATGCTTCATGATGTAAAAAATAATGCAAATTCCTAAAATCAAGACCATTATTGTTCGACAATTGCGCAAACACCTCAGAAAGCCAAGGTAAATGCTTTGTTATAGTGGTAGTATCTATCAGAGGCGTATCCGGACTATCAGCAGAGGCTAAGCTTAAAAAACCCAAAAGCTGTTCTTTTGCTCGATCATTGAATGTCAACATCCATGACTCCTGTGAAATTATAATTGAGTTACTTTTATAACAATATAGAACATTCCTTATCGCAGGTAAAGCGCAGGATCGCGCCTATATACTAGAATAAGTTACATAAAAAACTTTATTGGCTCTCAGTCTTGCATAAAACCCCACAATTGGGGTATAGTCCGTGGGTCTTAATTGGGGATACCTTATCCCTCGATCTTCATACTACTGGAGTCTTCAAAAGATGAGCGCTAAAGCGATTTTTGAATTAGATGCAGAAATACGTCTGGAACGTGGTAAAGGGGCCAGTCGCCGCCTGCGTCGTCTTCAGGGCAGAATACCTGCCATTATCTATGGGGGCAATCAGCCACCAGTAGCACTCACCCTGGAGCATAAAAAAGTACAGCACGCTTTAGAAAATAAAGCTTTCTATTCTCATATTTTGACCTTGCGCTTCAAAGAATCCCTTGAACAGGTTGTCCTGAAAGATCTACAACGTCATCACTTTAAGAAAGCCATTTCTCATATGGATTTTCAGCGTGTGAGCGCCACCGAAGAAATGAACTTGCGCGTTCCTTTACGTTTTGTGGGCGAAGCAAACTGTCCTGCCATGAAGGCGGGTGGCATGGTGAACCATCACTTTATGGAGGTTGAGGTACGTTGCTTGGCAAGCCTGTTGCCAGAATATATCGAAGTCGATCTCTCACAGATGGCCATGGATCAGATCCTGCATTTATCAGACCTATCCTTGCCCAAGGGTGTACACTTGGTCGATTTAACCCATGGACACACGGCAGACCACAATCATGCAGTGGTCAGTATTCACATGCCACGCCAAAAAGCTGAGCCAGAAGCCACCACCGAAGTAAAAGAAACCGAAGTGGTCGCTAAAGGTAAAGATCCTGCAGCAGCGGCTGCGAAAGAAGCTGTCTCCAAGGGTAAGGATAAGGGCAAGTAATTGTGCACCCTGCTGGACTCAAGTCTAGCGCCGAAATGTGTCTGATTGCCGGACTCGGTAACCCAGGATCTCAATATGCTCGTACCCGTCATAATGCGGGTGCCTGGTTTGTACACGCACTCTGTGAAGCACAACAAATCACACTCAGCCATAAATCGAGCTTCAAAGCCCATATAGGCCAGGGCAGTCTCAATACCCTACCCTGTCATTTTGTGATTCCGCAGGATTTTATGAACCATAGTGGACAGGTGATTGCACCCATTGCCAAGTATTATCGCATCCCTGTAGAAAATATTTTGATTGTGCATGATGAACTCGATCTCCCACCTGGATCCTTTCGTTTTAAAAGTGGGGGCGGACATGCAGGACACAACGGGGTTCGTGATCTGATAGAACATTTACAAAACCCTGCTTTTCATCGATTAAGAATAGGTATTGGGCACCCTGGCAAAGCGATTGATCGCAATATCGATGTCAGTGATTATGTATTAGCGATCCCGCCCGCAGAAGAAGAAGCACTGATCCGAAAAGCGATCCAACAAGCACTGGAACAATTACCACAATGGCTATCAAAGCTAGGAGATTCTCATGGGTTTTAACTGTGGCATTGTAGGCTTACCCAATGTGGGCAAATCGACCCTCTTTAATGCCCTTACACGGGCAGGGATTGCCGCACAAAATTATCCTTTTTGCACCATTGAACCGAATATAGGCCGTGTTCCTATTCCTGATCCCCGTCTCGATCAATTAATTCCTATTGTAAAACCACAACGTACCGTGCCCTCCAGCATGGATTTTGTGGATATCGCTGGTATCGTGAAAGGGGCTTCCAAAGGTGAAGGATTGGGGAATCAATTCCTCGCGACCATTCGAGAAACCGATGCCATTGCGCATGTGGTCCGTTGCTTTGAAGATCCGGATATTACGCATGTTTGTGATCGGGTCGACCCGGCTTCCGATATTGAAATTATCCATACCGAACTTTTATTAGCCGATTTACAAACGCTGGAAAAAGCACAGCAAAAAATGCTAAAGGCTGCCAGGAGTGCGGATAAACAAGCGATTGCTGATAAAGCCTTTATGGAAGCTTTATACAAACATCTTAACGCGGGCCATCCTGCCAGAACTTTTAGCGTACCAGAATCCGAAGCACCTTTTATGCGTTCGCTGCATTTGCTTACAGCAAAGCCTACACTCTATATCGCCAATGTCGATGAACACGGTTTTGAGAATAATCCCCACTTAGCCGCTGTAGAAAAAATTGCCACCTTAGAAAAAGCAGCTGTTATACCTATTTGTGCAGCAATCGAAGCGGAACTTGTGGATTTGAGCGACGAAGATAAGGTGGCTTTTTTAGCAGAACTCGGTCTTAAAGAACCAGGGCTTCATCGACTCATTCAAGCAGGCTATGCGCTTTTGGGTTTACAAACCTATTTTACAGCCGGTGTAACTGAAGTACGAGCTTGGACGATTCCTGTAGGTGCCACAGCACGCGATGCAGCAGGCGTGATTCACACCGATTTTTACAAAGGCTTTATTCGCGCCGAAGTGATTGGCTTTGACGATTACATTCGTTATCAAGGTGAAGCAGGTGCTAAAGAAGCCGGTAAGTGGCGTTTAGAAGGCAAAGAATACATCGTACAAGATGGCGATGTGATGCATTTTCGTTTTAATGTTTAAAAGCTGATCTCCGATATTTATCGGATAGACGCAGCGCGCTTTGTGCTTCATGCTGTTCCTTTTTTTAATAAGACCTTTTTCTCTTCAATAATCTTACGGAAAGATTCACTCGTCGTAGCCCAATCAATCACATCTACTTTCCAGGGTAAATCAGATTCTGAAAAATCACCGCTCAAACTTGCAGATTTTTTAATGCCCAGCGGACGTTCGGTCATAATGACCAAATCCAAATCAGAATAAGGCCTAGCCTTGCCTGTCACGCGCGAACCAAAAGCATAAACATCATATTCTGGGACATTATTGTCTAAAATTTCTTTCACCATTTGCCAGTGTTGCAAAGTGATGTCTATCGGCGGTTTTTGATCCATCATAGGCGGTTTTGTAATTGATCGCATAAATAATGGGCTTCACGTAAAAATACTGGAATCGTTTGAACTACTTCACAAGCAATCGGCTCATCATAGGTGTGACTGGTCTTGGATCGCATTTCACGATAATTTTTCCATTGTGACCAATCGCCTTGTAAAAGACCTTGATCGTTCGCTGAGCGAATTAAATCTTGAAAAGGCATTGTATCAAACATCTCTGGAGTAGAAGAGGCCCATTTTAGATAGCGTTTTAACATTTTATGACATTGTTCATAGGTAAATTCAAAACGCTGAATCAAACCATCTCGGATCTGTAGGTCGCTAGGATCTTTTTGATAACGATCAAACCCCTCTTGCAAACGCGCAATAGCCTTCACTAAAGGACTAAGGTCCAACTTCATATGATCACCTCTCATCCAAGCCTTCTGCCGACTTTCTCCCCGTAGGGAAGAAGGCTATAAATTTTTTAGATTCTGAATCTTAAGAATTATCCTCTGGTCTACACCAGATCGTCAAGAGTGTAACATCGTCGGGTAAATTCGTCTTGTTTTTGAGATCCAAATGATCAACAAGCGATAGAATATTCGCACGGGTTTCACAAACCATCGCTAATAATGAAGCTTCTTTTTGTGCTAGATCGGACCCTGTTATTATTTCGGTAATCCCATCGGAACACAATACCAAATGGGTATCGGGTTTTAAAGTATGCGCGTAACATTCATAGGGCGTTTTTTCCATAATACCCGCCGGAAAACCAGAACCCGATAAAAAACGTGCTTCGCCTGCTTCTAAAAGAATAGGATTGGGATAATGCCCCGCAATGCTATAGCTTAATTGCGCAATGCTACGATCGATGACCCCATAGACCATCGTTAAATATTTGCCTAATTTTTCTTTATAAATTTCTTCTGCCAAACTGCTTAATACCTGTTCGGGGTGCAAAATCATGGGATCCCCTTGGGTTTGATAACGCCCTAGCATTTGTAGCACCAAACTTCTTAATAAAACGGTTACAAAAGCAGAAGAAGCGCCATGCCCCGAAACATCGGCGATATAAAAGGCTAATTGATCCTCATTGATTGCAAAATAATCGATAAAATCGCCGCTCAAATAAAGCGAGGGCGCTACATGATGACTAAAATGGTAAGACCCAAAGACCATAGCCTGTTTGGGTAAAAGACGCATTTGCACACTACGCCCTGCTTCCTGATCCTGTTCTAAGGTTTCTAAATTTTTCTTCAAGGCTTGATTGGCTATTTCTAATTGTTGACGATAGATACGATTGTCTTCAATTAAACGTGCACGCTCTAATGCACGACACAGCGCATGTTCCAACACGGACCATTGATGAATAGGCTTGGTAAGATAGTCCCAAGCGCCAATGCGAAGGGCTTGAATCATCGCCTCTAAATCACCCTGCTCCGCAATAATGATGACGGGCGATGCAGGGTATTCTTGTACCAGGGTTCTTAGCACCTCTAAGCCGCCTAGCACCGGCATCTGTAAAGCGGTTACCACAAGATCCGGTTTTTGTGATCGGAAGATCTCAAGACCCTCTGCACCATTTTCTGCCTCGATCACTGTAAAGCCATTGTCTTCAAAATAGTTTTTAAAAGCCAGACGCAAAGCGGGATTATTATCGATAATTAACAAACTGGCTGTCAGTGCTCCGAACATCGACTATTCAGGCGGACCATCAAGCGGTATAAAAGACGTGGATGCTGTCGTATATTCTTTGCCTTCTATCTCGGCTTGACGATGTTGTAAATAAGCCTCTCGAACAAAGATATATTCATCCACAGCGTCATTTAAAGCTGAATCTGTTTTCAATAAAGAAGCTCTAATATTCAGATAATTGAGTGCAAGCAATTCATTGCGCAAACGAACCGAGTGTAAATGCGAGGTTACACCCATGCTGTAAGTGCCTATACGACCCAGACCATCCCTGACCGTACTAGGACCAAAAAAGGGTAATACCAAATAAGATGAATCTTTATAACCCCATGTGGCTAAGGTCAAACCAAAGTCCTGCTTACGGGCTTTGCTGCCACCGGTGCTGGCTAGATCGAATAAACCACCCACACCCCAGGTCGTATTAATCAAGAAACGTGAGAGATCAGTACGCATCCCCGATAGATTACCCTGTAACAGATCATTGCCAGCACTGGGTAATTCGCTTAGATTCTGAAAAAAATGTCCTACCATGGTTTTTAGAGGCCTAGGCACAAGGGCTTCATACACTCTGGCTGCAGGCTTAAAGGCCACACGATCGGCTGCTTTGTTGAAAGCATAGACGGGCCGATTCATACATTCGAAGCGATCAGGGCTACCTGGCCGACAACAACCTGCCATAGCGAAGGTAGCTACAGCGAGTAATAGAATATTGAATCGTTTGAAACGGTGTGTAGATAACATAGTCTTTATAGTGTATGACACCCTAGGATTTTGTCGAACCCAATTAGGTGGGCATAAAAAAGCCCCTGGATCGTATGATCGCAGGGGCTTTTAGGATTGGCACAAAAGCCCTTAGAACGTTACTGCAGCACGTAGGCCGAAGATGTCTAATTGGCGTTTGGCTACAACAGGCTTAATAGCCGATGTAGGCCTAATGTTGGCTCTAATGTAATTGGCTGCCAAACGAACATTTTCGTTCACAAACCAATTCAAACCAACCGTCGCATTATGCTGGGAACCACCTGTAATATCCTGATCATTCAGGTTTACAAAGCTGTAACGTGCTGCGATTTCCCATGCCCCACATTTATCGGCAGGTTTTGGATTACGCAAGGTACCCGTTGCAAAGTCATAACCTCTGGATTCGCCGGTTAACACATAAGCGGCTTGCAAATGTCCACCACCGAGGCGTAGATTATTGGCTGCTTTCTGTGTTGAAACAGGCACTCTCTGTACGCTCGTTCTGTAGTACTCGCCTTCTACCGAAATGGGTCCCCAGATGCCTAAGGCTTCAAGGGTACCAACATTGTAGCTTGCGATACGCAAATCGCCTGTATTTAACAATAAATTACCAGTATTGGTAGCATTGTTGTTATTCACTTGACGTGATTGCATTTCAGGTGCTGTTGAAAAGAGATTTTTCTGAGAATAAGCTGCATTACCTGCGCTATTCTTATTCACAGACTGGTAACGACCTACCGCACCTAAATGCAAGACTGTATCGTCTGCACGCACAGGTACAAAAGTGGCTCGCACACTACCACCTAAACGGTCGGTATGTGCTGTATTACCAAAGTTGCCACTCTCTTGCTTAGAAGGCTGGTACATCGCCACGTTAAGCATAGAATTATCCAACATAGAAGCGCCAAGCTGCACACCATAAACCTGGCTCGGTGTCGAGAAGGCAGAAGTAGCTAGCGCAGATTCCATAAACACATTATTGTCTAATGTGCCATAGTTAGGTGCGTCATCTAAGCTGGTAGGCGGGGTGAATTGACCCACACGTACACAGGCCTTATCGATAACGCCACCCATCTCTGTGGAGGCACCCAACCAAACATCATTAAATTTTACATTGCTGCCATCAAAATTGAGGTTCAGGTTATAGGAAAAATCGTCACCTAAACCACCGCCAAACTTTAAAAGGGCTCTACGAATATTGCCGCCACTGGCGAAATTATTGCCCTTATCCTGATAACCACCGGCATAAATCGCCTCATCAAGATTTAAGCGACCACCCAACGAGAACCAATAGGCATTATCAGCTTTGCTGAAAACGTTTATACCGCCCTTTGATTCTACAGTCTGATCGGCGTGTGCCAGTGCAGCACCCGAAAACACAGCTCCCAAGCCAGCCAAGCTTAACCCGACTAATTTTAACGTTGTTGAACGCTTCTTCATGAACATTTTCTCCTCACTCTAAAAATCATGCGACCCACCTACTCATGATAAGTCTCTCGCCATTTTAGATGCTAGCAGATCTTTTAATCAATTACCAACATCTAGATGATCAGCAAGCTTATCTAAAGCGCTGCTGAATCATGAAATTCCAATCTACAAGTCTGTGATAGGCTTGTCAAGGCTTCCTGGGTGAATGGCAGGGCTACCTCACTATAATTGGATACCTAACAAGACTTTTTCCAGCACATCAGTCTCCCAGCCACACATTTTTCTGAGTCCTTTAATCGATGGGCGCTTGGGTTTAACGGCTCGGATCATATTC